>CAMDGX010000086.1 GCA_945897825.1 Asaia bogorensis
GGCAAGCCGCCGGGCACCGACCTCGACTTCATCCGCAGCCAGCATCTCGACGCCTACAACGTCGAGTTCGGCACCATCAACCCGCCGACGCCCTCGCAAAGCTTCATGAACCCGCGCCTGGGCAGCGCCATCTGCCGCGCGCTGAACGACTACCAGGTGGAGTTCCTCGCCAAGCCCGAGCCGCGCCTCAAGGCCAGCATCGCCGTGAACTACGAGGACGCCGACTCGGCCGTCGCCGAGATCGAGCGCTGGGCCGGCAGCCCGCATATCGGCCACGTCTACCTGCTGTCGCGCAGCGCCGAGCCCTACGGCACGCGGCGCTACCGCCCGATCTTCGAAGCCGCCGCCGCCGCCGGCATCCCCGTCGCCATGCATGCCTTCGGCTTCGGCGGCAACCCGAACACCGCCAGCGGCTGGGCCAGCTACTACATCGAGGACATGCTCGCCCACGCCGCCTCGGTGCAGGCGCAGTTGACGTCGATGATCGTCGAGGGCGTGTTCGAGCAACTGCCCAACCTGAAATTCGTCATGATCGAGGGCGGCTTCGGCTGGGTGCCCTCGCTCGGCTGGCGGCTGGACAAGCACTGGAAGACGCTGCGCGCCGAAACCCCGCATCTCTCGATGGCGCCGAGCGACTACATCCGCCGCAACGTGTGGTTCACCACGCAGCCGATGGAAGAGCCGAACAATCCCCAGCACCTCGCCGACCTGATCGGCTGGATCGGCCTGGAGCGGCTGATGTTCGCGAGCGACTACCCGCACTGGGATTTCGACGACCCCATGACCTCGCTGCCGATCCGGTTCAACGCGGAGGATTCGCGCAAGTTCTACCGGGGCAACGCCGCCGCCGTTTACGGCTGATAGGAAGCAAGACTCTTCTTTTTCTGTAGAAAAAGAAGCAAAAAGACTTTCATCCATTTGCAACGCGTTTTCCCGCCGCAAAGGGATGAAAGTTTTTTGGTTCTTTTTTTCAAAAAAGAACTGCTTGCCTTTACAGCCGCGCCACCGCCCCAAACCCAACATCCGCCGCGACCAGCGCCGCATCGATATCGGTCGCCTGGTGCGCCGTGCACAGGAACATGTTGTGCTTGGGGTGGAAATAGGCCCCGGCCCGCAGCGCCGCCGAACAGAACGCGTTCGCCTTCTTCAACTCGGCGTCGTCCTCGAACAGCACCAGCGGCATCTGCACCGGCCCGGTCTGGCGGATGCCGATGCCGTGCTTGGCCGACAGCGCCTCCATCCCCGCGCGGAACCGCTCGCCCATCGCCACCATGTGCCCGATGCCGTCATCGCGCTTGAGCGCGCGGATCGTAGCCACCCCGGCGGCATGCGGCACCGCGGCGGTCCAGAACGAGCCGGTGGAGAACGTGCCCTTCACGGCATCGCGGAACCGGTCGTTGCCGGTGATGGCGGCGAGCGGATGGCCGTTGGCGATCGACTTGCTCCAGGCGGCGAGGTCCGGCCGGACGCCGACCGTCTCCCATGAGCCGCCCAGGTGCAGGCGGAAGCCGGCGCGCACGTCGTCGATGATCAGCGCCGCCCCGGTGGCGTCGCACAGCGCCCGCGCCTTGCGTGCAAAGTCCGCGCTCGGCATCTCCTGGTCGATGCCGACATCGTGGCGGAAGGCGGAGGCGACGATGGCGGCGAGGTCGCCCCGATGCCGATCCACCGCCGCTTCCAGGCTGGCGACGTCGTTGTAGATGTAGTGGTCGATATGCGCCCGGTCCTCGGCGGTGACGCCGGCGAGCGACGGCGAGGTCCACGGCACCGCGCCGTGATAGGCGCCCTTGGCCACCAGCACCTTGCGCTTGCCGGTGCCGGCGCGGGCGAAGGTAACGGCCATCGTGGTCGCATCCGTGCCGTTCTTCTGGAACTGCACCCAGTCGGCATGCGGGATGGTATCGACCAGCAATTCGGCCAGTTCCACCATCGCCTCGCCGGGCCCGTTCTGGCAGTCCCCGAGCGCCGCCTGGCGCGCGGCCGCCGCCTCGACCTCCGGATGGTGGTGGCCGAGCAGCACCGGCCCCCAGCTGCACATGAAATCGATGTATTCGTTGCCGTCGACATCGCGGATGCGGCAGCCCTGCGCGGAGGAGAAGAACTGCGGATAGCCCTCCGGCAGGTTGGCGGCATTCTGGTGCCCCCACATCCCGCCCGGCACCACCCGCGCCGCACGCGCCCGCAGTTCCGAATCCTTCGCGTTGTGCAGCATGCGCTTCTCCATTGCCCGATCCTGGGTGCATCCTATGCTCGCCGCGATGCCTCGGGAAAGGACCACCATGCGCAAGCTCCTCGCTGCCCTGCTGCTGCTCCCCACATTGGCCGCCCCCCTGCCCCTTGGCGCGCAACCGTTGCGCATCGGCCTGGCCAGCGACCCCGACATCCTGGACCCCACCCTCTCGCGCACCTCCGCCGGGCGCGTAGTGTTCTCCGGCATGTGCGACAAGCTGGTCGAGATCGACGCCAAGCTGAACTTCGTCCCCCAGCTCGCCACCGCCTGGACCTGGCAGGACGACGGCAAGACCCTGGCTCTCACCCTGCGCCCCGGCGTGAAATTCCACGACGGCGCCACGATGGATGCCGCCGCGGTCCAGGGCGCGCTGCAGCGCCACCTGACCATGCAGGGCTCCACCCGCAAGGCCGAGCTGGGCCCCGTCACCGCCATCGACGCGACCGGCCCGCTGGAGGTGAAGATCCGCCTCTCCGCCCCCTTCGCGCCCCTGGTCGCCGCCCTGTCCGACCGCGCCGGCATGATGATGTCCCCGGCCAGCGCCGCCCAGACCGGCGAAGGTTTCGCCCGCGCCCCCGGTTGCGCCGGCCCGTTCAAGTTCAACCGCCGCATCGCCCAGGACCGCATCGAGCTGGAACGCTTCCCCGACTACTGGAACGCAAAGAGCATCGCCTTCGATGCCGCCATCTATCGCCCGATCCCCGACGCCACCGTCCGCGCCGCCAGCCTGCGCTCCGGCGTGCTCGACGTCATCGAGGCGGTGAACCCGAACGACGTGCCCGACCTCAAGGCCGACCGTCGGGTGAAGGTCCATTTCGGCCCCAGCCTCGCTGTGAACTACATCGCCATCAACGTCGGCAACGGCAAGCGCGCCGAGGCCCCGCTGGGCAGCAGCAAGCTGGTCCGCGCCGCGCTCGACGCCGCGATCGACCGCACCGTGCTGAACCAGGTCGCCTTCGAGGGCCTGTTCACCCCCGGCAACCAGGCCGTCCCGCCCGGCCACGCCTTCTACGCCGAGTCCATCCCCGTCCCGCCGCGCGACCTCGCCAAGGCCCGCGCCCTGCTCAAGCAGGCCGGGTTCGACACGGTGAAGATCCAGATGACCGTGCCGAACACCTCCACCTACCGCCAGGTTTCCGAGGTGCTGCAAGCCATGGCCGCCGAGGCCGGCATCCAGATGGAGCTGGTCGTCACCGAGGTCGCCACCTCGCTCAAGCAATGGACCGACGGCGAGTTTGAATCCCTGGTCATCGCCTGGTCCGGCCGCACCGACATCGACGGCAACATCTACAACTTCAAGGCCTGCGGCGCCGCCCTGAACGGCGGCCGCTACTGCAACAAGGAAGTCGACCGCCTGCTGAACCTCGGCCGCCAGGCCAGCGACCAGTCCACCCGCAAGCGCGCCTACGCCGAAGCCGCCGCGATCTATCTCGACGAGCGCCCCTACATCTACCTCTGGCACCCCGTCCTCATCACCGGCACCGCCGCCAACATCGACGGCCTGCAGATGGTCCCCGACGGCCTCATCCGCCCCCAGGGCCTGAAGCGAATTCCATGAAGATAACGGAAGTCGAACCGATCCTGCTGCGCGGCGAAGCCACCTACGGCTCCACCGCCAGCGGCGCGGAAGCCACCGACAACGGCGACTGGCAACTCCTCGTCCGCGTCGCCACCGACCAGGGCCTCACCGGCTGGGCCGACGCCGAAACCCTCGCCCCCGCCGCCGTCGCCATCATCTCCGGCCAGGGCATGTCCATCCCCGGCTTCCAGACCCTGGCCGGCCTGCTCATCGGCGAGAACCCGCTCGACGTCCAGCGCCTGTGGGACAAGCTCTACGTCGGCAGCGCCTATTACGGCCGCCGCGGCATCGCCATGCAGTGCATCTCGGCGATCGACAACTGCCTCTGGTCGATCCGCAGCCAGGCCGCCGGCCTCTCCCTCTCCCGCCTCCTCGGCGGCCGCCGCCGCGACAGCATCCCGGCCTACGCCTCCACCCTGTTCCGCGACACGCCGGAAGGCATGGCCCAAGCCGCCCAGGGCTACATCGACCGCGGCTTCCGCGCCGTAAAATTCGGCTGGGGCGTCTTCGGCCAGGACGAAGGCCGCGACCGCGAACTCGTCGCCGCCGCCCGCGCCGCCCTCGGCCCCGACCGCGCCCTGCTGGTCGACCCCGGCTGGTACCCCGCCGGCTGGAAGAACCCCGCCCAGCCCTTCTCCAGCGCGCTCCGCACCCGCCGCGAGGCCGAACGTCTCTGCCACTGGCTCGCCGACTACAACGTCGGCTGGATCGAGGACTTCATCCACCCCGAGCGCTTCGACGAATACGCCGCCATCCGCCGCACCAGCCCCACCCCCGTCGCCGCCGGCGAACAGGTCGCCACCATCTGGGATTTCCAGCGCTTCATCGGCGAAGGCTGCGTCGACATCGTCCAGCCCGACCTCTCCCGCTGCGGCGGCATCTCGGTGGCCGCCCGCGTCGCCGAGATGGCCGAACAGGCCGGCATCGACCTCGTCCCCCATTCCTGGCTCACCCACCTGCTGACCGGCTACTCCCTCCAGCTCATCGCCACCCTGCCCCGCGCGAAATACGTCGAGTTCAACGTCAGCCAGAGCGCCCTCACCAAAGGCATCGCCCGCGCCAGCTTCGACCTCCAGCCCGACGGCACCGTCCCCATCCCCGACACAACCGGCATCGGCGTCGACGTCGACCTCGACTTCATCAAGTTGCACAGGGTGAATTGACATGCAGCGCACCATCACCCGTCCCTCGGGCCTCGACCTCGAAACCCCCGGCCGCCGCGACTACTGGGTCGCCCTTGAACACGATTCCATCTGGGGCGACCACCTCATCCCCCTCACCGTCTTCGTCGGCCCCAACGCCAAATCCGACCAGGGCCTCGTCGCCTTCGGCAGCAACCACGGCAACGAATACGAAGGCCCCGTCGCCCTCAAGCACCTGCTCCGCGACATCCCCACCGAGGACGTCCAGGGCCGCATCATCCTCGTCCCCGTGCTCAACCCCGCCGCCTTCCGCGCCGGCACCCGCGACTCCACGCTGGACGACAACCGCAACCTCAACCGCGCCTTCGTCGACGGCGCCGGCGCCACCCCGGCGCTGGCCGGCATCACCCACCGCATTGCCGCCTTCGTGCGCAGCCACATCTGGCCCCACGTCCACATCGTCATCGACCTGCACGCCGGCGGCTCGGTCGCCCGCTTCGCCCGCGGCACCAGCTACCACCTGGTCGACGACCCCGCGCAAGGCCGCCTGATCGAATCCACCGCCCGCTGGTTCGGCACCCCCATCGTCATCGCCTACCAGAACGAAACCCCGGGCCTGCTGCCCTCCGAAGGCGAACGCCTCGGCAAGATCACCATCGGCGGCGAATTCGGCTGGGGCTCGGCCGTCTCCGCCGAAGGCGTCCGCTACGCCAGACACGGCGTGCTCGCCGCCGCTATCCACCACGGCCAATTGCGCGGCCAGATCGAAAAGATCGCCCACCACGAAGCCGGCACGCAGAAACTCGCCGCCATGGTCGACCGCGACTGCTTCACCGTCGCCCCCTTCGACGGCCATTTCGAGCCCATCGTCGAATGCGGCGCCGAAGTCCCGGCCGGCACCATCCTCGGCTGGCTGCACGACTTCCAGCGCATCGACCTCGACCCCTGGCCCGTCCGCGCCCAGGTCGACGGCATCGTCATCGCCCAGGCCTGGGGCGCCGTCGTCCGCCAGGGCCAGCACATCGCCATCGTCGGCCGCGTGCTGCCCTGGCTTGCCTAGCGCCGCCGAAGGAAACCACCCATGCGCATCGCCATCGCTGAGCTGAAGCAGGAAACCAACAGCTTCGTCCCCTTCAAGACCACGCTCGACACCTTCCGCGACCAGTACATCTGGCACGGCGACGAACTGCTCACCAAATTCGGCGCCCAGCGCACCGAGATCCCCGCCTATCTCGACGTGCTGCGCGAAGCCGGCGCCACCCTCATCCCCCTCCTCGCCGCCTTCGCGCTCGCCAGCGGCCCGCTCACCCGCGACTGCTTCGAAGCCCTCGTCGGCGACCTCATCGAACGCCTCGGCCAAGCCGGCCCGCTCGACGGCGTGCTGCTCGCGCTGCACGGCGCCATGGTGATCGAGGACGAGCCGGACAGCGAGGCCGAGATCCTCGAACGCGTCCGCGCCGTCCTGCCCGCGAACCTGCCGATCGTCGTCACGCTGGACCTGCACGGCCACATCACCCAGCGCATGATCCAGCCAAACGTCGCCTATATCGGCTACCGCGAATACCCGCACATCGACATGTACGAAACCGGCGAGCGCGGCGCCCGTCTCCTGCTCGACTGGATCGCCGGCCGCGTCCGCCCCGTCATGGCCGTCGCCAAGCGCCACATGGTCATGAGCCCCGATTCCGCCCGCACCCCCGCCCCGCCCCTCTCCGAAGTCGTCGCCGCCGCCCGCGCCATGGAAGAAGAAGGCCGCATCCTGCACGCCTCGCTCTTCCCGGTGCAGCCCTGGATGGACATCCCCGACCTCGGCTTCGCCGCCCTGGTCTGCGCCGACGCCAACCAGCAAGCCGCCCAGCTTGCCGCCGAGGAACTGGCCGAAATGGCCTGGCAACGCCGCGAGCGCTTCGAGCCCGACCTCACCCCGCTCGACGAGGTCATCCGCATCGGCCTGTCCAGCCCCGGCCTCACGGTCGCCTCCGATGCCGGCGACACCCCCAGCGGCGGCTCCGCGGCCGACAGCACCGCCGTCCTGCGCGCCCTCCTCGCCGCCCGCGCCGACCAGGCCGGCCGCCTCACCTACCTCACCATGTGCGATGCCGAATCCGCCGCCGCAGCCGCCCGCGCCGGCGTGGGCCAAACCATCACCCTCACCGTCGGCCACAAGCGCTCGCAGGACGGCGAACCCCTCACCGTCACCGGCACCATCCGGACCATCAGCGACGGCAACTACATCTTCTCCGGCCCCGGCGCCAACGGCATGCCCGGCGCCATGGGCCTCACCGTGGTGCTGGCCATCGGCGACATCCGCCTCAACCTGCGCTCCATCCCCCACCTGGAATGGGACCTCGGCATCCACGAAAGCGTCGGTCTCGACCCGCGCCGCGCCGCGCTGATCTTCGTCAAATCCCCCAGCCACTTCCGGATCAGCTACGCCCCGATCGCCGAGCGCATCCTGATCGCCGATACCCCCGGCCCAACCTGCGCCAACATGCGGAAAATCCCGTTCACCAAAGTCACCCGGCCGTTCTGGCCGCTCGACCGTCCGAACGAGTGAGAACATCCCAAGAAAGAAAGTGTGTTCTTTTTTGAAAAAAGAACCAAAAAACTTTTCATCCATTTGCGCGGTGTTCGCAGGGCTGCCCGTGTGCCAATGGATAAAGTTTTTTTGCTTCTTTTTGTTCACAAAAAGAAGAATCCTCTTTCCCTGAAAAAATCCCTTGCATCACCATCGACAGTTAGATATATTCCCTTCATGTTATTTTTCGAATCACCCCCCGCGGCCCGCCCGAGCGCCATCGGCGCTGGAGGCGTGCGCCTGCTGTGGCTGCTGGAGGTGTTGATCCTGGCGGTCCTGCTGCGCCTGTCCCCGCGCCTGCGGCGGTTGATGGCGCGCAGCGGCGTCATGCCGGCAAATGTGGTGGCCGCCCTGTCCCCCGACGCGCCGGCCCATGCCCTGTGCATTGCCCTCGGCCTGGTCCCGGATTGGATCCTGCGCGGCCCGCCCGCCCGCCGTGGCCATCGCGCGGCCGTACTGCGTCCGCCGTCCCATCCCCGCCTCGCCGCGCGCGCGCCGCCCGCGCGTTTGCCAGCATCCCATCCACGCAAAAACCCCTCCCCACCGGAGGTCGCCGACGCACGCCCGCTATCATTTCGTATTCGGAATTTCAACCCGCAGCAGCCAGCGCTCCATCTCCGGGATCCACCGCTCGACGGCAAACCCCGCCCGCTCCAGCACCCGCCGCGACGCCGCATTCCCCGGGTGCACGAACGCCCGCACCGCCGGCAGCCCGACATGCCGCGCCTCGTCCAGCGAGGCCGCCACCAGCTCCCCCGCGAACCCCTTGCCCCATGCCTCGCGCGCGAAGAAATACGCCACTTCCGGCCCGTAGCCGGGATCGAACGGATCGTCGTTCAGCCCGCCGAACCCGACGATCCGCCCCTCGTGCCGCACCGTCCAGCAGCCAAACCCCAGCCTGCGCGCCTGCCACCAATTCCCCGCCAGGTGCCGTCGCATCGTGCGCAGCGAGTCCTGCCGATAGGTGTGCCGCATCACCTCCGCGTCGCCCATGAAGGCGAACAGCGCCGGCGCATCCTCCAGACGCGGCGCCGAAAGATGCAGCCGCGCCGTCAGTCGTTGCGCGGGAACAGCCACGGGTTCGCATCCAGCGGCGAGATCGGCCGGCGCACCTTGGTGTAGGGGATCTTCGCCGGATCGGGCGGATACGGCCCGCCGCAATCGACATAGGTGATCTTCGCCGCGATCGGCGCGAAGGCGGCATAGAAGTGGTTCGACGACTTCACCACCACGATCTTCTTCGCCGAAAGATCGATGCCCAGGTTAGTGAACACCGGCGGCGAGAACGTCTGCGCCCGGCCGCTTGCCAGCACGATGTCCAGCTTGCCGATCCGGATCGCCGCCGCCGCCCCCAGCGAGACCGAACTCTGCTCGAACGGGATCACCAGGTCGTCCGTCACCGCCGTCACCGTCACCACTGCATCGATCGGCTGCCCGGAGGTCGACGCCGCCTTCCCCCCGAACCGCAACGGCATCACCGCCCCGACGCCCGCCGCGATGCAGAACGACACCGCCTGCGCATCCCACAGCGCGCCGACCGCCGCCGGCACCTCCGGGTGTTTCAGAAGCTCCTCGATCAGGAACGTGCTGTCCCCCGCCACGCCGCCGCCCGGATTGTCCCACCGATCCGCCAGCACCACCGGCCCGCCGGCAGTCGCCAGCGCATCGGCCACCGCCTCCGCCGTCTTGAGATGCACCGGATTGCCGCTCTTGCCCCAGGACAGCAACTCCCGCCCCAGCCGCTCCGCGAGTGCCTCGCCCTTGGCGCGATCATCGGCATAGACCAGCATCTTGCTGCCCACGTCGTACACGTCCGCCGCCTGGAAGCCGTGGATCGCGCTGACCGAGCGGATGCCGTCCCGGCCCTCCATCGCCAGCATCCGATCCACGAAGCCGCGCCCCGGCTGCACGCCCGTCATGAACCCGCCGATATGCCGCATGTCGAACACGCACGGCACCGGCGAAATCTCGCCCCGCGCCTTCGCCAGACACAACGCCGCCAAATCCTCCGCCCGCGCCAGGAAGTCGGTATGCGGAAACTCCTTGAACGCCACGATGAAGTCGGCGTTCGACACCATCGCCTCGGTCAGGTGCGCGTGCGGGTCGATCTCGCCGCCGATCACCGCGTTCGGCGCGATCGCCCGCGCGCGCGCCAGCAGGTCGCCTTCGCAGTCGTCGTAGCCATGCGCCACCATCGCGCCGTGCAGGCCGAACAGGATGACATCCACCGGCATCGCCGCGCGCAGCTGGTCGAGGATCTCGTCGCGCAACGCCTCGTAGGTCGCCCGCGCCACCGTGCCGGCCGGGTTGGCGCTGGCGCAGCTGCCTTCGACCAGCGTGTGCCCCTGCTCCGCCGCCAGCCGCCGCGCGACGACCAGCACGGCGGTGGACATGGTCGGCGTGTCGGGGTGGGTGCCCGGGGCGTAGTAGCTGCGCGCGAAGCTGCGCCGGTCCGTCGGGATCGGCGCGAAGGTGTTGGTCTCGGTGGCCAGGGCGGCGGAGAACAGGCGCATGTCTACTTCTTTGCAACATTCCAGAACACGACGGTCTCGGGCACCTTCAGCAGGCCCGAGATGGTGTCCCGCTGGGCGGAGAGCGAAGCATACTGGCCGAACGGCACATAGACCACGATCTGCGCCCCGCGCAGCTGGATGTTCTCCACCAGCCAGCGCGCCTTGATCGGATCGGTCTCGCGGATCCAGGCGGCGCGCAGCCGTTCCAGCTCCGCATCGCACGGCCAGCCGAACCAGGCCTTGTCGCACGCCGCGGACATCTGGACGTGGAACACCGGGTTGGCCGGGCCAAGCGGTCCGCCCATGGTGAAGAAGATGTGCCACCCGTTCGCCGCCGGCCCGCGCACCGCGCGGCGGGAGACGACGGTGGCCCAGTCCATAGTCTGCACCTCGACATTCACGCCCGCCTTGCGCATCGCCGCCGCCAGGACCTGGGTGGCGCGCGTCATCACCGGCTGGTCCGACGGATCGAGGATGACGATCTTCTCGCCCTTGTAGCCGCCCTCGCGCAGCATCTCCATGCCGCGCTTGAGGCGCTCCTCCTCCGGTGTGTCGGCGATCAGCATCTCGGCGCCGTACTCGCTGCCGTTGGGCGAGCCGCAGATCAGCAGCGCGCCGCAGACCTGGCCGAGCTTGTCGTCGCCCAGGGCGGCGAGGATCATGTCGCGCTGGTTGACGAAGCTGTACATGGCGCGCCGGGCGATCGGATTGTCGAAGGGCGGGTTGGTCCAGTTCACCCGCATGGTGCCCTGGCTGCCGGTGGGCCAGCGCTCCTCCACCACCACGCCCCGGCTGGCGCGCAGCATCGGCACCAGGTCGAGCGTGGGGCTCTCGACGAAGTCGACCTCGTTGTTGCGCAGGGCGGAGGCCTGGGTGGACGGGTCGGGGATCACCACCCATTCGACGCGGTCGACGCGGGCGATCTTGCCGCCGGCGATGCCGCTGGCCGGTTCGGCGCGCGGCACGTAGCCGGGGTTCTTGACGTAGACGGTCTTGCTGCCGGCGACCCATTCGTCCTTGCGCATGATGAACGGGCCGGAGCCGAGCGGGTCGCTGAACTGGGTGCGCGCCGACAGGCCCTTCACGATCTTGGCGGGCTTGACGAACATCGGGATCGCCATCGGCTTGGCGAGCACATAGGGAAGTTGCGGGAACGGCTCCTTCAGCCGCACGTGCAGGGTGCGGGCATCCACCGCATCGAGCCCGGCGAGGAAGGTGGCGATCATCTGGCCGGCGCCATCGGCCTCGGCCCAGCGCGTCCAGCTGGCCGCGACGTCCTCGGCCGTCACCGGCGTGCCGTCGGAGAAGGCGAGCTTGTCGCGCAGGTGGAAGGTGTAGGTGAGCTTGTCGTCGCTGAGCTCGAAGCGGTCGGCCATCTGCGGCTGGATCTGCTGGTTGGCGTCCAGGCCCAGCAGCGTGTCGTAGACCATGAAGCTGTGGTACCGCGTGATCGCGGCCGCGGTCCAGTCGCTGTCGATGCTGCGCAGCTCGCCCGGCAGCACCACCTTCAGCACATTCTGCTGTGCCGACGCATCCGCCGGCAGGAGAGACGCCATCGCGGCCATCGTGGCGCCGGCAGCCAGTCGCAGGAACGCTGAGCCCATTGCAACCTCCCTCGGGGCGTTTCGCCCTCATGACCGCAACTGAACGCCGCCCGGCTTGGCGCGTCAACATCGGCCGGCCTAGGCTGCGGCCAGGAGGACCCTCGCATGCCCCGCATTCTCTTCGCCGGCCTGTTCCACGAAACGCACTGCTTCGTGGACGACACCACGGGGCTGGACGCCTTCCGCCGGCGCGACGCGGCCGGCATCCTGGCGCGGCGCGGCGATCTTTCGGTGGTCGATGCGTTCCTCGGCGTGGCCGAGCGCGAGGGTTGGGCGGTGGTGCCGACGCTGGACTGGGGGGCGACGCCGGCCGGCACGGTGGAGCACGAGATATTCGAGTCCTTCTGGCAGGAACTGGAACCGATGCTGCGCGCCGCCCTGGCCGAGGGGCTGGACGGCATCTACCTGGCGCTGCACGGCGCGATGGTGACGACCGAAAGCGACGACCCGGAGGGCGAATTGCTGGCGCGCATCCGCGCCCTGCCCGGCGCCGCGGCGCTGCCGCTGTTCGGCGTGCATGATCCGCACGCCAACCTCACGCCCGAGATGTGCCGCCATGCCAACGGCCTGGTCAGCTATCGCAACACGCCGCACACCGACGCCTTCGAGGCCGCCGAGCGCGCCGCCACGCTGCTGGCCCGCGCGCTGCGCACCGGCATCGTGCCGCGGATGGTGTGGCGCGGCACGCCGATCATCATTCCGCCGACCGGCACCGGCACGGCGGACAGCCCGATGCGCGACTTGTGCGCGCTGGCGCGGCGGATCGAGGCGGAGGATCCGCAGATCCTCGTCGTCAGCACGATCGGCGGCTACAGCTTCGGCGACAGCCACCATGCCGGCATCGCCCTCTCCGCCATCACCGAGGGCGACCCGGTGCGCGCCGAAGCCGCGTTGGCCCGGCTGGGCGACCTGGCCTGGGAACTGCGCCACAAGGCGATCCCGCCGCAGGGCGATGCCGACGCGATCCTCGCAAAGGGCCTGCCCAACCGGCCCGGGCCGGTGCTGCTGGTGGAGCCCGCCGACAACATCGGCGGCGGCGCGCCCGGGGACTGCACCGACATCCTGCGCGCCCTGCTGAAGCACGACGTGCAGGGCGCGGGCGTGATCCTCAACGACAAGGCGGCGGTGCAGGCGCTCAAGGCGGTGCCGGTGGGCGGGCGGGCAACGCTGGGGCTTGGCGGCAAGGGCAGCCGGCTCGACCTCGGGCCGGTGGTGCTGGAGGTGGAGAAGCTCTCGGAGTCTGACGGCAACTTCACGCTGGAGGACCGGCATTCGCACATGGCCGGCAGCGCCGGCATCCATATCGCCATGGGGCCGACGGCGGTGGTGCGCCATCGCGGCATCACGATCATGCTCACGTCGAAGAAGACCGCGCCGTTCGACCTCGGGCAATGGCGCAGCCAGGGGATCAACCCGGAGGAGCTGCGGGTGATCGGCGTGAAGGCGGCGGTGGCGCACCGGCAGGCGTACGACAAGATCATGTCCGAGACGCACACGGTGACGACGCGCGGGCCCTGTTCATCGGACAGCCGGAGTTTTCCCTACACCAGGCTGCGGCGGCCGGTGTTTCCGCTGGATCTGGAGTAGGAAGGAAGCGCCTTCTTTTTCTGAAGAAAAAGAAGCAAAAAGACTTTACCCATTTGCGCTGCGCTCATCATGGAAGCGCAGGGCAAATGGGTGAAAGTTTTTTGGTTCTTTTTTTCAAAAAAGAACTGCTTCCTTTCTACGGCACCGCATCATCCTCCGATCCCGCGACCGCCGGCCGGTATGGCTCCAGCATGGCCGCCATGCCGGCCTCGGCCAGCGCCTCCTCGGTATCGGGCGAGGCGCCGCTGACGCCGACGGCGCCGACGGTTTCGCCGGCATGCTCCACCGGCACGCCGCCGATGAGGCCGGTGATGCGGGGGTCGGCGAAGCCGGCGAGGTCGAAGCCGGTCTTGGGGTTGCGGGCGGCGGATTCGATGGCGCGCGTGCTCTGGCCGAGGCGGGCGGCGGTGTAGGCCTTGGCGATGGCGGGGGCCACGTCGGCCGGGCCGGCGCCGTCCATTCGGAGCAGGGCGAGCAGTTCGCCGTAGGCATCGGCGATGGCGACCACCACCGCGGCATCGCGGCGTTCCGCCGAGGCGCGCACGGCGGCGATGCCGCGGCGGGCGTCGTCGGCGCCGATCGTCTTGACCTCGCGCATGGCTTGCGGTCTCCCTAGCTGTTCGACGGGCAGATGTAGGAGCAGCCGTGCCAGACCCCAAGCCATTCCGTGTCGCGGGCCTGATCGGCTGGCCTGTGTCGCAGTCGCGGTCGCCGATGCTGCACGGGCATTGGCTCGCCGAGCATGGCATCGCCGGCGCCTATGTGCCGTTGCCGGTGGCGCCGGGGCGGCTGGCGGATGCGCTGCGCGGGCTGGTGGCGCTGGGGTTCGCGGGGGCGAACGTGACGGTGCCGCACAAGGAGGAGGCGGCGCGGCTGGTCGACCGGGTGGATGCGGTGGGGCAGCGGATGGGGGCGATCAACCTGATCGTGGTGGAGCCCGATGGCACGCTGTCGGGCTACAACAAGGATGGCTACGGCTTCATCGAATCGCTGCGCGAGGCGCGGCCGGACTGGCGCGGGGATGCGGGGCCGGCCGTGGTGCTCGGCGCCGGCGGGGGCGCGCGCAGCGTGGTGGTCAGCCTGCTGGAGGAGGGGGCGCCGAGCGTGCGGCTGCTCAACCGGACGCGGGCGCGGGCGGAGCAGTTGCGGGCGGAGTTCGGCGGGCCGATCGAGGTGATCGACTGGGAGCGACGGGGCGAAGCGCTGGCGGGGGCGGCGCTGCTGGTCAACACGACCACGCAGGGCATGACCGGGCAGCCGGCGCTCGACATCGCGCTGGATGCGCTGCCGACGACGGCGCTGGTGTGCGACATCGTGTACAACCCGCTGGTGCCGCCGCTGCTTGCGGCGGCGCGGGCGCGGGGCAATCCGATCGTGGGTGGGCTGGGGATGCTGCTGCACCAGGCGCGGCCGGCGTTCGAGAAATGGTTCGGCGTGTTGCCCGAGGTCACGCCCGCATTGCGCGCGAAGATCGAGGCGACGATCGTGGCGAAATGACCGCTGCGGAGAGCGGCACCTGGGGCGAACTGCTGCGGCGGCCGCATCTGGCGCCGCTGGCGATGCTGTCGCTCGGCATCGGGCTGTATGCCTTCAACACCTTCCTCGTGGCGACGGCGCTGCCGAGCGCGGTGGTGGAGATCGGCGGCGTATCGCTGATCGCGTGGGCTTCGACGCTGTTCCTGGTGAGCGCCATCGTCGCGGGGGCGGCGGGGGCGACGGTGAAGGCGCGGCTGGGGGCGCGGCTCGGGCTTATGCTGGGGGCGTGTGTGTTTCTTGCCGGAACTCTGGCGTGCGGGCTTGCGCCGGCGATGCCGGTGCTGCTGCTGGGCCGGGCGCTGCAGGGGGCGGGCGAGGGGGTTGTGGCGGCGATCAGCTACGCGCTGATTCCGGCGCTGTTTCCGCCGCGGCTGGTGACCAAGGTGTTCGCGGCGGAGGCGCTGGTCTGGGCGCTGGCGGGGTTTGCCGGGCCGGTGGTGGGCGGCGCGCTGACCGAGACGGTGTCGTGGCGGGCGGCGTTCCTGGTGAACGTGCCGCTGGCGGTGCTGTTCCTGACGCTCGCGGCGGTGACGGTGCCGCGCGTGGCGGCCGGGCCGGGGATGGCGCCGCCATTGCTGCGGCTGGCGGCATTGGCGGGGGGCATCCTGCTGATCGCCGCCTCGTCGCTGGCCGGAGGGGCGATGCTCGCGGCGGTCGCGGTGGCGGCCGGGGCGGCGGTGCTGGTTGCGGTGGTGGCGGTGGACCGCGGGCGGGCCAATGCGTTGTTTCCGCGCCGCGCCTTCCATCCCGGCACGGCGCTGGGGGCCGGGCTGCTGGTGGTGCTGCTGATGCCGGTGGCGCATTCCTTCCCGTTCGTGCACCTGACGCTGACGCTGCAGCAGGGCTGGGACTTCAGCCCCACCATGGCCGGCGCGCTGTTCGCCATCGGGCCGTTGGCCTGGAGCGGGGCGATGCTGGTGGTGGCGAACATCCGCCATCCGGCCATGCCGGCGGTCGGCATCCGGTTCGGGCCGGTGGTGCTGGCGGTGGGCATTGCGGGGCAGCTTGGGGCGGTGCTGGCCGGGCTGCCGTGGGCGATGGTGCCGTTCCTGGTGGCGACCGGCGCCGCGTTCGGCATCGGCTGGGCCTTCCTGTCGATGGCGGTGATGCAGGCCGCCCCGCAAGGGGAGCGCGACCGCGCGGCGGGGCTGGTGCCGACGGTGCAGTCGGCCGGGTATGCGATCGGGGCGGCGCTCACGGGCCTCGCGGCCACCACGGCGGGGCTGGACGGGAGCAGCCCGGAGGCCACGGTGCGCGGCTTCGGCATTGTTGTCGCCTGCGGGCTGGCGCCGGCGGTGCTGGCGAGCTGGGTGGCGCTGCGCCGGCGCGACTGGCCGGTCGCCGGGGCCACGCCATCGCATTCGGATTGACAAGGTCCGACGGCGGCACCTAGCGTTTTTTCCAAGGACCCAACGTCCACCACGAGAGGAAACGCCATGGCTGCCACGACGCAGACCGGACCCATCTCGCCTGCCCGCCGCACCGTTCTGGCCGGGGCGGCGGCTCTGGCCGGAACACTTGCCGCGCCGTCCCTGTCGAAGGCCCAGCGGCGCGATCCGCGGGTGTTGAAGTTCATTCCCAATACCGGCCTGACCGTGCTCGACCCGGTTTGGACCGCCTCGCTGGTGACCGGCAACCATGGCTACCACGTGTGGGACACGCTGTACGGCACCCGCAGCGACTTTACGCCGGCGCCGCAGATGGCCGAGGGGCATACGGTCAACGAGGACTACACCGACTGGTCCATCCGGCTGCGCGAGAACCTGTGGTTCCACGACGGCGCCCCGGTGCTGGCACGCGACTGCATCGCCTCGCTGCGGCGCTGGGCCAAGCGGGACAGCTTCGGCGCGGTGATGTGGCCGCAGATCGAGGAGATCTCGGCGCCGGACGACCGCACCATCCGCATCCGCTTCAAGCGCCGCTTCCCGCGCCTGCTGGAGGCGCTTGGCCGCACCTCCGGCCTGCCGGCGTTCATCATGCCGGAGCGGTTCGGGGACGTGGATGCGTTCAGCGCGATCAAGGAGGTGATAGGCTCCGGCCCCTACCGATTCAAGGCGGACGAGTTCATCCCGGGCACCAATGTCGTCTACACCAAGTTCGACAAATACGTGCCGCGGCAGGACGAGCCGAACCGGACCACCGGCGCCAAGATCGCCTACATGGAGCGGGTGGAATGGCACACCATGAGCGACCACGGCACGGCGATCGCGGCCATGCAGTCGGGCGAGATGGACTGGTGGGAAAGCACGCCGGCCGACCTGCGGCCGCTGGTGCAGCGGGCGCGCAACCTGGTGCTGGAGGTGAAGGACGAGTTCGGCTGGATGGGCGTGCTGCGCTTCAATTTCCTCCAGCCGCCGTTTGACAACGTGAAGCTGCGGCGCGCCTTCCTCGCCGCGGTCAACCAGGAGGATTTCCTGCGCGCCGCCGCCGGCGAGGGTGGCTCCGCTTGGCAGACCTGCCGTGCCTATTTCCCTTGCGGTGCGCCCAATGTGACCGAGACGTCCGGCAAGCAGGCGATGCCAATGCCGTCGGACCTCACCGCCGCGCGCCGTGCGATCGCGGAGGCGGGCTACAATGGCGAGAAGATCGCGCTGCTGGTGCCCACCGACATCCACCACCACAACGCCTTCGGCCAGGTGAGCGGCGACCTGATCCGGCGGCTGGGCATGAACCTCGACTACCAGGCGATGGACTGGGGCACGATGATCCAGCGCATCACCAACAAGGGGCCGGTGGACAAGGGCGGCTGGAACCTGTTCCACACCGCGGCCTCCAACGTCTCTACCGCCTCGCCCGCCATGAACTTCTTCATCCGCGGCGATGGCGGCTGGACCGGCTGGTACCAGAACCCGGAGATCGGCAAGTTGACCCAGGAATGGCGCGACACGGCCTCGGGGCAGCCGGTGCAGCACATCTACGACCGCATCCAGGAATCGCTGTTCAACGATCCGCCCTTCGTGCCGCTTGGCCAGTACAGCACGTTCACCACCTACAACCGCGATATCACCGGGGTGCTGCCGGGCATCGGGTCGTATCCCTGGAACATCCGGCGCGCCTGAGCGGGGCGAGGGGAGGAAGGCCAGGGCTCTGCCCTGGACCCGCTGGGGCCTGAGGCCCCAGACCCCCGTTCGTTTTTTCCGCCTTCGGCGGGGTGGGGCCATCGAGGCGGTGGCAACCAGCGAGCCGGCCCCACCCCGCTGAAGGCGGAACAGATGGGAGGTCCAGGAACCTCAGGTTCCTGGCGGGGTCCAGGGGCAGGGCCCCTGGCCTTCCTTTCGTCTCCGGTCAGAAGTCCCGGGCGAAGCCGGCGATCCAGCCGCCGTCGACGGCGAGGATCTGGGCGGTGACGAAGGCGCTGTCGGGGTCGGCGAGGAACAGGGCGGCGTGGGCGATTTCGCTGGTTTCGGCGGGCCGGCCCATGGGGATGTGGGACATCAGGCGGGCGTGGAGGTCTTTCTCCTCGCTGGTCGCGTCGTTGATCCAGTTGCGCCAGCCGTCGGTGGCGGTGCTGCCGGGGGCGATGGCGTTGACGGTGATGCCGTGCGGGGCGAGTTCGATCGCCATGCCCTTGGTGAGGTTCGCAACCCCGGCCTTGGCGGCGACGTAGGCGCTTTGCAGGCGCATCGGGACCAGGCCGAGCACCGAGGAGATGTTGATGATGCGGCCGTATTTCTGCGGGATCATCGCGGCGGAGGCGGCGCGGCTGACCATGAAGACGCCGGTGAGGTCGACATCGATCAGGCGTTTCCACTGGGCGATGCGCACCTTGTCGATGGTGACGCGGTCGGCGGGGGCGGTGCCGATGCCGGCGTTGTTCACGCAGATGTCGAGCTTGCCGTAGCGGGCGATGACCGCGTTGATGGCGCGCTGGACGTCGTCCTCGTCGGTGACGTCGAGCTTGAGGGCCATGTGGCGGGGGTCGCTCGCGGCCTCGGCGGGGGCTTCGACATCGGAGTAGATGACGCTGGCGCCCTCGGCGGCGAAGCGGTCGGCGATGGCGCGGCCGATGCCCTTGGCCGAGCCGGTGACCAGGGCCACGCGGCCCGTCAGATCCACGCGCATTGGCGTTCCCCTTCGCTGCCGTGCCATGCTTGCCCGCCGGCACGGTCGTGTTACCTTGGATTATTATAATCTCTGGCCCGGCGGTGCAACGCGGGGCCGCCGACCGGGAGGGCCGTGCCGCATGGCCGCGAAAGCCAAGGCTGTTGCTGGGTTGAACCGTCCGCCGTTGCCCGAGGGGCTGTCGGCCGAGGAGATGGTGCGCCTCTATGAACAGATGGCGCTGCTGCGGAAGTTCGAGCTGGCGGCGCAGGAGGCGTGCCGCGCCGGGGAGACGCCGGGGTTCCTGCACCTTTATATCGGCGAGGAGGCGACGGCCGTCGGCGTGTGCGCGCATCTGCGCAAGACGGACTGGATCACCTCGACGCATCGCGGGCATGGGCATGCGCTGGCGAAGGGCATGGACCCGAAGGTGCTGATGGCGGAGCTGTACGGGAAATCCGGCGGCAGCGTCGGCGGACGCGGCGGCACGATGCATCTGTACGAGCGCGCAATCGGGTTGTTCGGGACCAATGGCGTGGTGGCCAGCGGCGCGCCGCAGGCGGTGGGGGCGGCGCTGGCGGCGCGGCACATGGGCACCGATGGGGTGGCGGTGGCGTTCTTCGGCGATGGGGCGACCAGCCATGGCGCGTTCCACGAGGCGCTGAACTTCGCCGGCATCCAGCGCGCGCCGGTGATCCTGGTGTGCGAGAACAACCTTTACGCGACCGCAACGCCACTCAATACCGTGACGCTGAACCCCGAGATCGCGTCGCGCGCGGCGGCCTATGGCATTCCGGGCGTGGCGGTGGATGGCAACGATGTTGTGGCCGTCTGGACCGCGATGAAGCAGGCGGCCGAGCGGGCGCGGCGGGGCGAGGGGCCGACGCTGATCGAATCGAAGACGTATCGCACCGTCGGGCACCATGAGGGCGACACGGTGACGGGCACCTATCGCACCCAGGCGGAGGTGGATGCCTGGCTGAAGCGCGATCCGGTGGTGACGTTCCGGGCGCGCCTTGTCGAGGAATTCGGGATCACCACCGACAAGACGCTGGGCGCGATCGACAAGCGCATCGACGATGAGGTGGCGGCCTCGGTGGAGTTCGCGCGCGCCTCGGCCGAGCCCGATCCGGGGACGGTGTTCCGCCATACGTATGCCGATCCCATCAATCCGCCGGAAGCGCTGGCGGCGCCGAAGGCGCGGCGGATGGTCGAGACCGGGTGGCTCGATGCGGTGCGCGACGGGTTGGCCGAGGAGATGCGGGCCAATCCCAACATCATCTACTACGGCGAAGGGACCGGCGAGCGCGGCGGCACGTTCGGGCATACCAAGGGGCTTTACCAGGAGTTCGGCGCGCATCGGATGGTGGACACGCCGATCAGCGAGCTTGGCTTCACCGGGGCATCGCTTGGCGCGTCGGCGACCGGGGTGCGCTGCGTCGCGGACCTGATGTTCGCCGACTTCCTGTTCGAGGCGGCCGGGCAGATCGCGCTGCAGGCGGCGAAGCTGCGCTACATGTCGAACGGGCAGATGAACGCGCCGATGGTGATCCGCGTTGGCGCCGGCACGGTGCGTTCCACCGGGCCGCACCATTCGGGGACGTATCATTCGATCTGGTCGCACATTCCGGGCCTGCTGGTGGCGATGC
>CAMDGX010000087.1 GCA_945897825.1 Asaia bogorensis
GCCCCGCGTGGCCAGCAGCGGCGCGTAGCGCAGGAACTGCACCGTATCGCCCTGCCCCTGCTCGGCGGCCAGCAGCACCCGCTTCCCGGCGAGATCCCCCGCCTCGGCCAGCGGCGGCAGCCGCCTCCCGGCCGGGCGGAACGCCGCCAGCTGCGGCGTCTCCAGCCGCGCCTCGAATCCGGCCAGGCCCTGCGCGTAGTCGCCGTGCGTCAACTGGATCATCGCCAGCGTGGTCCGCGCCACCGGCTCGCCCGGCTCCAGCGCCAGCACGCGGGCAAAGGCAGCGCGCGCATCGCTGGCGCGCCCCTGCACGTACCGCACCGCCCCGATCGTCGCCAACGCGTCGACCGAGTTCGGGTCCAGCGTCTGCGCCCGCTGGCAGGCCTCCACGGCCTCGTCCAGCCGCCCCGCCCGCGCCAGCGCCTGCCCCAGCCGGATGCGCGCCAGCGCCGAGCCCGGGTTGCGCGCCACCATTTGCCGCTCCAGGTCCACCTGCGCGCCCTGGTGCCGATGCCCGCCCTGCAGCGCCGACAGCGCCGAATACGCCGCCGTCGGGTCCGGCATCGTCTCCAGCGCCCGCCGCAGGCTGGCGATCGCCCCGGCCTCGTCGCCCGAAGCCGCCAGCACCTGGCCGAGGGCGAAATGGGCATCGCCACGCCGCGGCTCGATGCCCACCGCCTGCCGCAGGCTCTCCGCCGCCTCCTCCGCCCGGCCGCGCTCGAACAGCATCAGCCCCAGGTTGACCATCGCGTCGACGAAGCCCGGCCGCAGCAGGAGCGCCACGCGCAGGCTGCCGATCGCCTCGTCGTGCCGCCCCAGCATGCGCAGCGCCACGCCAAGGTTCATGTGGATCTCGGGTTCGGCCGGCATCTGCCCCAGCGCCTGGCGCAGGTTCGCCTCCGCCTCGTGGTAGCGCTGCTGGCGCAGCCATGCCGCGCCCAACGCGGCATTGGCCACCGGGTCGTCCGGGTCCATCTGAACCGCCTTCAGCAGCATCTCCGTCGCCCCGGCGAAATCGCCCTGCTTCATCAGCGCATAGCCCAGGCTGCGCAGCGCCACCGCGCTTTCCGGCTTGCCCTGCAACGCGCGCCGCAACAGCGCCACCCCCTCCTCCGCGCGCCCCATCAGCCGCAGCATCACGCTCAGGTTGCCCTGCGCCACGGCGAAGTCCGGCGCCTTCTCCAGCGCGCGCGCCAGCAGCGCCGCCCCCTCCTGGGTCTGCCCCTGCGCGAAGCGCACCAGCCCCAGCAGGTGCAGCGCATCGGGATTGTCCGGCTGGCGCGTCAGCACCTCGTCCAGGATGCCGCGCGCCTCGTCCAGCCGCCCCGCGCCCTGGTGCTCGATGGCCAGGCGCAGCGCCGCCGCGGTATCGGGGTCCAGAACGTCGGCATCTTCAGCCTGGTCGGTCGAAATGATCGGTTGGGACATGACATGCTCCGGTAATGCGTTGGCGCGCATGGGCACTGAATAGCACCGGCGCGCCGGAAAAACGCACCCCCGTTCGAATCCCGGCCTTCCGGCCCTATTTCGTCGCGCCCGGCCGGTCCAGCCGCGGCAGCAGCGCGATCAGCAGCCCGATCGCCGGCAGGTAGGCCGAGACCTGGTAGACGAACTCGATGCTCGTCGCATCCGCCAGCCGCCCCATCCCGGCCGCGCCGAGCCCGCCCAGCCCGAAGGCGAAGCCGAAGAAGATCCCGGCCACCAGCCCGACGCGCCCCGGCACCAGCTCCTGCGCATACACCACGATCGCCGAGAACGCGGAGGACATCACCAGCCCGATCAGGATCGTCAGCGCGATCGTCGCCCACAGCCCCACATACGGCAGCGCCAGCGTGAACGGCAGCACGCCCAGGATCGAAACCCACATCACCGCCCGCGTACCCAGCCGGTCGGCGATCGGCCCGCCCAGCAGCGTGCCCAGCGCATTGGCCGCCAGGTAAACGAACAGCAGCACCTGCGCCGCGCTGACCGACATGCCGAAGCGCTCGATCAGGTAGAAGGTATAGTAGCTGCCCAGGCTCGCCCCGTACACGCTCTTGCTGAACATCAGCGCCAGCAGGATGGCGATCGCGAATGCCACCTTCCCCGCCGGCAGCGAAAGCCCGCCCGCCTTGGCCGCCGCCGCCCGCGCCCGCGCCGCGCGCGCATGCGCCGCATACCAGCGCGACACCCAGGCCAGCACCAGCATCGCCAGCAACGCCGCCGAGGCGAACAGCGCGATCGACCACTGCCCGCGCGGCAGCACGATCATCGCCGCCAGCAGCGGCCCGATCGCCCCCCCAGTATTGCCCCCCACCTGGAACAGCGACTGCGCGAAGCCATACCGCCCGCCCGAGGCCATCCGCGCCACCCGCGACGATTCCGGATGGAACACCGCCGAGCCGACGCCGACCATCATCGCCGAGAACACCACCATCCCATACGAATGCGCCTGGGACAGCAGCAGCAGCCCCACCAGCGTGAACCCCATCCCGATCGGCAGGGACCACGGCAGCGACCGCTTGTCGGTCACGAACCCCACTACCGGCTGCAGCATCGAGGCGGTCAGCTGGAACGCCAGCGCGATCAGGCCGACCTGGGTGAAGTTCAGCGCGAACTCCTCCTTCAGCAGCGGATACAGCGACGGGATCAGCGACTGCATCATGTCGTTCAGCATGTGGCAGAAGCTCAGCGCCACCAGCACCGGCAGCGCGGTCGCCGACGCCGCCGCCGGCACGATGGGCGCCGATTGGGCGGCGGCGGATTGCGCAACAGGTTGGGCACCCGCCTCGGCGGCAACAGTCTCGACGACGGCTTTCTGCATCGGGCGCATCCGGGTCAGGTGACGAAACCACTATGGCCCGCCCCGCCGCACCCCGACCACCCTGCCTGCGGCAAGCCAGCCTCGCGCCCGCCGTGCCTCGGGCCCGTTCACCACAGCCGGTGCCACGGCCGCGTCCGGTGCGCCTCTTGCGCCGGAGTCAACGTCCGCGGCCCGTCCGCCACCTCGGTATAGGCCACGCCGAGATCCTTGGGATTGTGCCAGCAATCCACGATCCCCAGGCTGCGCGTGCACACCAGCGGCGCCACCGGCGGCTTCTCCTCCGGCGCGCAATAGCTCTTGCCCGCATCCAGCCGCACCAGCGAGCAATCCGCGCCCGCCACCGCCGAGACCACCACGTCCGGCAGCGTCCGCCCGATCAGCGGCACCGCCGCCACGCTCACCCCGACAGCCGTCGCCGCCGTCTCGACGCATCCGCCCGCCAGCAGCGGCAGCAACAGGGCGAGCAGGCGGAGCATGGAATGGCGCATGCCTCATCCTGGCGCCAAAGGGTGAACACCTCCTTGCCGCGCCCGCCGCCACGCGCCGGTTTGCTCCGGCCCCGCGCCGCCGCTATGGTCCGCCCGCACCGCGCCGGCACCCCGTCTGCCACCCCGATTCCGGCGCGCAGCCCGACCCGAAAGGATCCGCGTGCCCGATATCTTCGACGAGGTCAGCGAGGACCTGCGCGCCGAACGGGCGCAGCGGCTGCTGAAGCAATACGGCGGACTGCTCGCTGGCGCGGCCCTTGCCGTCATCGCCGCCACCGCCGGCTGGCAGGGCTGGACCTGGTACCAGGCCCGCGAGAACGCCCGCGTCGCCGCCGCCTACATCTCCGCCCTGCGCGCCGCCGAACGTCCCCCCGGCGCCGAGCGCGACGCCGCACGCCCCCTCCTAGACCAGGTCATCACCGAGGGCAGCGCCGGCTACCGCACCCTCGCCCGCCTGCGCGAGGCCGCGCTGAAGGCCGATTCCGGCGACCTCCCGGGCGCCCTCGCCCTCTACAACCAGGTCGCCACCGACAGCGCCGCCGACCCGCTGCTGCGCGACCTCGCCACCCTGCACTGGGCCACCCGCCAGGTCGATTCCGGCGACCCCGCGATGCTGGAGGCCCGCCTCGCCCCGCTCGCCGCCCCCGACCATCCGCTGCGCGCCCTCGCCGCCGAAGCCCAGGCTCTGCTGGCCATCCGCCAGGGCCGCGCCGAAGCAGCACGCGACATCCTCAAGCGCCTCGGCCAGGACGTCACCGCGCCCGACGGCGTGCGCGGCCGCGCCAACGGCCTGCTGGCCCAACTCGGCGGAGGCGCCACGCCATGACCAATTTCGCCCTCTCCCGCCGCGCCGCCCTGCTCGCCGGCCTCGCCGCGCTGCCCGGCTGCTCGGTCTATGATTCGGTGTTCGGCCCCAGCAAGAAGCCGCTGCCCGGCGAACGCCAGAGCGTGCTGGCCGCCGGCCGCACCCTGGCCGACGCCTCCACCACCGCGCGCGTCGCCGTCCCGCCCCCGGCCGCCCAGGCCGACTGGGCCCAGCCCGGCGGCACCCCGGCGCACGAGGGCGGCCATCTCGCCCTGTCCGGGGACGGCACCTTCGCCCGCGCCTGGACCGCCAGCATCGGCCAGAGCACCGGCTACCGCCGCCGCATCACCGCCCAGCCCGTCGCCGCCGCCGGCCGCGTGGTCACGATGGACGCCGACGGCGTGGTCGCCGCCTTCGATGCCGCCGGCGGGCGCAACCTCTGGCGCATCGACACCGAGCCGGAGAACGACCGCAGCACCAATGTCGGCGGCGGCGTCGCCATTTCCGGCGACACCGTCTTCGCCGCCACCGGACGCGCCGAATTGCTGGCCCTCGATGCCGCCACCGGCGCCGTCCGCTGGCGCGCCCCCCTCGGCGCCCCGGCCCGCTCCGCGCCCACCATCGCATCCGAACGCGTCTACGTCGCCACCATCGACAACCAGATGCTCGGCCTGGCCATCGCCGACGGCAAGCGCCTGTGGTCCTACCAGTCGCCCGCCTCCGACACGCTCGTGCTCGGCCTGCCCGCCCCCGCCTATGTCGACGGCATCGTCATCGCCGGCTTCGGCTCCGGCGAACTCGCGGCCCTGCGCGCCGCCAGCGGCACCGTCGTCTGGTCCGACAGCCTCGCCGCCGCGCGTGGCCGCACCTCGATCTCCGACCTCTCGGCGATCCGCGGCATGCCGATGGTGCGCGACGGCCGCGTCTATGCCGCCAGCCTCGGCGGCCAGCTGGTCGCCAACGACCTGCGCTCCGGCCGCCGTCTGTGGGAACTGGAACTGGCCTCCGCCGAAACCCCCTGGGTCGCCGGCGACTGGGTCTTCGCCGTCGGCACCGACGGCCGCCTCGCCGCCGCCAACCGCATCGACGGCGCCGTCGCCTGGGTCACCCAGCTCGACCGCTGGGAAACCCCGGCCAAGGAAACCGACCCGATCACCTGGGCCGGCCCGATCCTCGCCGGCGGCCGCCTGTTCCTCGGCAACTCCACCGGCCGCGCCGTGCTGGTCGATCCGGCGACCGGCCAGGTCGAAACAACTTTTTCGCTCCCCGGCGCCCTCAGCCTCGCCCCGATCGTCGCCGGCGGCACCATGTATATGGTTACCGACAACGCCACGCTGGTGGCACTGCGCTGAAGGAAAGCACGTTCTTTTTTGAAAAAAAGAACCAAAAAACTTTTTCCCCTTTGGCGCGGGGCCTAGCCCCGGCCTAAGGTGCGAAAGTCTTTTTGCTTCTTTTTCTTCAGAAAAAGAAGGCCTTCCTTGCTTCCTGAAAGGAACACACACATGCTCCCCGTCGTCGTCATTGCCGGGCGGCCGAACGTGGGCAAGTCCACCCTGTTCAACAAGCTCGCCGGCCGCCGCGCCGCCCTCGTCGCCGACACCCCCGGCGTCACCCGCGACCGCAAGGACGCCACCGCCATGCTGCGCGGCCGCGAGGTCCGCCTGGTCGATACCGCCGGCCTCGAGGAATCCGCCCCCGAGACCCTCTACGGCCGCATGCGCGCCAGTTCCGAAACCGCCGTGGCCCAGGCCGACCTCGTCCTGTTCGTCGTCGATGCCCGCACCGGCATCACCCCGCCCGACGAACACTTCGCCGACTGGCTGCGCCGCCAGGGCCGCCCGATCCTCCTGGTCGTCAACAAGGCCGAAGGCCGCAGCGGCGCCGCGGCGGCGCTCGATGCCTATTCGCTCGGCCTCGGCGAACCCATCGCCGTCTCCGCCGAACATGGCGAAGGCATCGCCGACCTCATGGGCCACATCGCCGACCACCTGCCCGAGGGCCCGACCCGGGAGGAGCGCGATTCCACGCTCAAGCTCGCCATCGTCGGCCGCCCGAACGCCGGCAAATCCACCCTGCTGAACCGCCTGCTCGGCGAGGAGCGCATGATCACCGGCCCCGAGCCGGGCCTGACCCGCGACGCCGTCGCCGTGCGCTTCCACGACGACCAGGGCGCCATCGAACTGGTCGACACCGCCGGCCTGCGCAAGCGCGCCCGCGTCGACGAGGGGCTGGAGAAGATGTCGACCTCGGCCAGCATCGAGGCCCTGAAGATGGCCGAAGTGGTCGTGCTGGCGGTGGACGCCACCGAGGCCGAACTCGGCCGCGGCCTGCACGACCAGGACCTGCAGATCGCCCGCCTGATCGAGCGCGAAGGCCGCGCCTGCGTGCTCGCCATGACCAAATGGGACGCGGTGGCCGACCGCAACGCCGCGCGCAAGATGGTCTCCGACCGGCTGGAGGCCAGCCTCGCCCAGATGAAAGGCATCGAGGTCGTCACCCTTTCCGGCATCACCGGACAGGGCGTCGAGCGCCTGCTGCCCGCGGTGCGCCGCGCCCACGAAACCTGGAACCGCCGCGTCGCCACCGGCGCTTTGAACCGCTGGTTCGAGGCCGCCCTGGAACGCCACCAGCCGCCCCTGGTCGACGGGCGGCGCCTCAAGCTGCGCTACATGACGCAAGCCAAGGCCCGCCCGCCCACCTTCATCATCTTCGGCACCCGCGCCGAGCAGACGCCGGACGACTACCGCCGCTACCTGGTCAACGGCCTGCGCGAGTCCTTCGAGCTGCCCGGGACGCCGGTGCGCATCCAGTTCCGCGGCTCGAAGAACCCGTTCGACGACAAGGACTAGCGGCTCGGCGTAGTCGTGCCGGTGCCGGTGCCGGTGCCGGTGGTGCCAGTGCCAGTCGTGCCCGTGCCGGTCGTGCCCGTGCCGGTCGTGCCCGTGCCAGTCGTGCCAGTGCCGGTCGTGCCGGTGCCGGTCATGCCCGTGCCAGTCGTGCTCGTGCCCGTCGTGCCCGTGCCCGTCCGGGGGGCCGGGGTCATGGCGCCGGTGCGCAACGCCTCCCGCGTCGGCATGTCCAGGCGCCCGCTTTCGGTCAGGTTGTTGGCCCGCTGGAAGTCCCTGGCGGCCCGTGCGCTCTGCGCGCCCCAAACGCCGTCGGCCGGGCCGGGATCGTAGCCACGGTCGGCCAGCGCCCGCTGCGCCTCGCGCACGTTCTCGCTGACCCGCATGCCGCGCCGCGCGGGCCGGGTGTCGGTTTCCACGCCAGGCACACGCGCCTCCGGGTTGGTCCAGGGCGGCCGGCCCAGGTTCACATCCTGCGGGCTGGTCGTGGCCCCGGTCACGGCACCGGCGCCCGCGCCGATCGCCGCCCCTGCCAGCGCACCCACCGGGCCGCCGAGGGCACCCACGCCGGCGCCGGTTGCGGCACCGGCTGCCGCACCGCCGGTGGTGCGTTCGGATGTCGTCTGTCCACACCCGGCCAGCACCAAGGCCAGGCCCAACGCCGCTGCCATCTTCGCGGTCATGTTCGCTCCTTTCGGTTCCCGGCGGGCCGCATCGCGTTGTCGCGCCTCGGGTGCCGCCTGCATCGTCCCGGCAACGCGCCGGGGTTGCACTGGTTGCGGCGGGCGTGGCGCACAAGAACTTGGGTGGCGCGGAAACCGGCACTAGAGTCGGAGTTCGTTAAGGAGCCGGGGCGGATGTACAGCGACGATGAACTGGATGCGGCGGTGGCCGCCGGTGCGCTCAGCGCCCAGTCCGCGGCCGCGCTGCGCGCCTTCGTGGCCCATCATCGCGCGGCGCCGGGCGCCGACGAGGAGCAGTTCCGGCTGCTGACCGGCTTCAACGACATCTTCGTCTCGATCGCCGCGGCGCTGATGCTGCTGGCGCTGGCCTATATCGGCGGGGCGATCGCAGGCGCGCTTGCCGTGGCGGCGGCAAGCTGGGGGCTGGCCGAACATTTCACCCGCCGGCGGCGTATGGCGCTGCCCAGCATCGTGCTGCTGGTGGCCTTCGCGGTGGCGGTGTTCATCCTTGGCGGGTTGCTGGGCACGGCGGTGGCCGAGGTGCTGAGGCTTGGCCGGTCGAGCAGCACGTTCGGCACCGCCGCCGGCGCGGTGGTGGCGGTGGTGGCCACCGTGCTGCACTGGCGCCGCTTCCACGTGCCGGTCACGGTGGCCGTCGGCGCGCTGGCGGGGATTGCCGCGGCGATCGCGGGGGTGGTGGCGCTAAGGCCGGAGCTTGGCGAATCGTGGCGGTTGATGGTGTTCGTCGCCGGGCTGGTGCTGTTCGGCTGGGCGATGCGGTGGGACATGAGCGACCCGGCCCGCATCACCCGCCGGGCGGACGTGGCGTTCTGGCTGCATCTGGCGGCCGCGCCAATGATCGTGCACCCGGTGTTTTCCGCGCTTGGCCTGTTGCACGGCGACGGTGCCGCCACCACGGCGGCCGCGGCGTTCGGGCTGTATGTCGTGCTGGCGGTGGTGGCGCTGGTGGTGGACCGGCGGGCGCTGCTGGTCTCGGCGCTGATCTATGTGCTGTACGCGATCAGCGCGCTGGTGGCCGCGGTGGGGGCGGCTGGCGTGAACGTTTCGTTGACGGCGCTGCTGGTGGGGTCCGGGCTGCTGCTGCTGTCGGCGCTGTGGCATGCGGCGCGGCAGCGGGTTCTGCGCGCCCTGCCGGGCGGGTGGCGGGCGCGTCTGCCGGCGGCCTGAGCCGCCGGCACGCGGCAATCAGCAGCGGCGGCCGGCGCCGTCGCGGCAGGAGCCGGAGCCCGGCTGGTAGCGCGGGTCCGACGCGCGCTGCGCCATCGCCTCGGTGCCGCCCAGCGAAATTGCGGGCACCGTGATGTCGCCCACGAGGGTGACTGTGGTCGGCGTGGCGGCGAAGCCCAGCACCAGGGCGCCGGCCACCAGAACAATCCTCACCATTTCAACTTCCTTCTCAAAGCTCCGGCTTGGGTGCCGGTCCGAAAGCATGGCGCGGGAGAATCAATAGATCAATCCTTGTACGACACGAGAGCACGCCATTGCCCTGCAAGGGTCAGTGCCGGAAGTGGCGCATGCCAGTGAGGACCATGGCGATGCCGGCTTCGTCGGCGGCGGCGATCACCTCGTTGTCGCGCATCGAGCCGCCTGGCTGGATGACGGCGGTGGCGCCGGCGGCGACGGCGGCTTGCAGGCCGTCGGCGAAGGGGAAGAAGGCGTCCGACGCCACGACGCTGCCGATGGCCAGCGATTGCGGCAGGCCGGCCTTGTCGGCGGCGTCCTGCGCTTTCCAGGCGGCGATGCGGCTGGAGTTCACGCGGCTCATCTGGCCGGCGCCGATGCCGACGGTGGCGGCACCCTTGGCGTAGATGATGGCGTTGGACTTCACGTGCTTGCAGATGCGGAAGGCGAAGAGGAGGTCGGCGAGTTCCTCGGCGGTGGGCTGGCGCTGCGTGACGACCTTGAGGTCGGCTGCCGTGATGCGGCCGGCGTCGCGGGACTGGACGAGGAAGCCGCCGGCGACGGACTTGAAGGTGGTGCCGGGGGCGGCGGGGTCGGGCAGGCCGCCGGTGAGCAGGAGGCGGAGGTTCTTCTTGCGGGCGAGGGCGGCCTTGGCGCCTTCCGTGGCGTCGGGGGCGATGATCACTTCGGAGAAGATGGCGGCCATCTTCTCGGCGGCTTCCTCGTCGAGCGTCCGGTTCACCGCGATGATGCCGCCGAAGGCCGACTCCGGATCGCAGCGCAGGGCGCTGTCCCAGGCGGCGGCGAGGCTTGTGGCGGTGGCGACGCCGCAGGGGTTGGCGTGCTTGACGATGACGACGGTGGGACCCTCGAATTCGGCGACGCACTCGAAGGCGGCGTCGGTGTCGTTGAGGTTGTTGTACGACAGCTCCTTGCCCTGGATCTGCCGGGCGGTGGCGATTCCGGGGCGCTGGTCGGTGGTGTAGAAGGCGGCCTGCTGGTGGGGGTTCTCGCCGTAGCGCAGGGTTTGGCGGCGCATGCCGGAGAGGGCGAAGCGGGTGGGCAGCGGGTCGTTGCGCTGGGCGGTGAACCAGGCGGCGATGGCGGCGTCGTAGGCGGCGGTGCGGGCATAGGCTTCGCCTGCCAGGCGGCGGCGCAGTTCCAGCGTGGTGCCGCCGGCGGCGAGCTGTTCCAAGAGTTCTGCATACTGGCCGGGGTCGGTCAGGATGGAAACGTCGTGGTGGTTCTTGGCGGCGGCGCGGATCAGGGCGGGGCCGCCGATGTCGATGTTCTCGACGCAGTCGTCGAAGGGGGCGCCGCGGGCGACGGTGGCTTCGAAGGGGTAGAGGTTGACGGCGACGAGGTCGATCGGGGCGATGGCGTGAGCTTCCATCTGGGCGAGGTGCTCGGGCAGGTCGCGGCGGGCGAGGATGCCGCCGTGGATCTGGGGCACCAGGGTCTTGACGCGGCCGTCGAGGATCTCGGGGAAGCCGGTGTGGTCGGAGACCTCCTTCACCGGGATGCCGGCGTCGCGGATCGCCTTGGCGCTGCCGCCGGTGGAGAGGATCTCGATGCCGTGGGCGGCCAGGGCGCGGGCGAAATCGACGAGGCCGGCCTTGTCGGAGACGGAGATCAGCGCGCGGCGGACGGGGACGCGGTCGGACATGGGGCGACGCCTTTCTTCCCGCTCGGGCGCGGGCGCGGGGGGAGTTCGGCGCCGAGATACGCGCGGGCGGGGAGGGGGGCAACACTCGCCGGCGGGGGGCGGGTCTGCTTCATGCGATGAAATTACGATAACGGAACAAATAAGGCGCAGGTGGGCATTTTCAGCCCCTGCCCTGTTTTCTGACCGCCCGCGCGGCAGCGATGACGTAGGGCTGGAGGCCCAGGCGGGGGTCGGTCAGGCGCCAGGGACGCTCGGGGCGCGGCCTTGGGGTGCGCGGCTTGCGCGGGCGTGGGGGGAGCCTGAGCCAATCCGGCTGCGCGATGCCGAGCGCCTGGCAAAGCGGGCGCAGATAGCGGCCGGCCTGGGGCGCTTCCTCCACGAATCGACGGGTGTCGGCCTCGTTCAGCAGCAGGGATTGCAGCATGCCGGCGGGCGGTGCCGCCTCGGGGAGGCGGTGGCGCGCCCAGGCGAAGCCGCGCGGCAGGCGGAGTCCGGGCGCCGCGCGGCGCAGCGCATGCTTCCTCGGGCGCGGGCTGGGCAGGCGGCCGGCGCGCCACTTGTCGAACAAGGACTGGAAGCGTGCGGCCAGGCGGTCCAGCCGGTCATACAGCAGGGACCAGACGGCGATGGGCAGCGGGGGGCGCTTCTGGGGGGCGAGCAACGGCACGTACAGCTTCGCCCCCAGCCATACCGGCTGGGGCGGGCGCTGTTGCCGGGCGACCTGCAGGCCGATGGCGGCGCGCAGGATCGTGACCAGGCGGGTGAGGTGCTCTGCGATGGTTGACATTTGTGGTTATCATAAATGACCACAATCGGCGATGCAAGGGGATTCTGAAAAATATTCCTATCGAAGCGCGATGAACGCCGGAAAGGCAAGGGGCAGGAAGAGTCTTCTTTTTCTGAAGAAAAAGAAGCAAAAAGACTTTTCATCCATTTGCATCGGAGTCGATCGTTTAAATACCGAGCAAATGGATAAAAGTTTTTTGGTTCTTTTTTTTAAAAAAAACCGCTTTCTTTCCTTGCCTTCAGAGTCCCATCAGCCCGAGGGTGCGCCCGACCACTTGGGCTTCGTCGAATTCGGTTCGGGCGCGTTCGAGGCCGGCCTGGCCCATGCGGGTACGCAGGGGGGCGTCGGTGGCGAGGCGGTGGAGGGCGGTGGCGAGGGCTTGGGCGTTGCGGACCGGGACGAGGAGGCCGGTTTGTTCGGGCAGCACTTGTTCGCGGGGGCCGCGGATGTTGGTGGCGACGACGGGCAGGCCGGCGAGCATGGCTTCGATGACCGACATCGGCAGGCCTTCGAAGTGGCTGGGCAGGGCGAAGATGTCGCTGGCGGCGAGGATGTCGGCGACGTCGGAGCGGTAGCCCAGGAGGCGCAGGCGGCCGGTTTCGGCGAAGCGGGCGAAGTGGGGGGCGAGGTCTTCGCCGCGGTCGCTGGGCAGGCGGTCGCCGACGACCCAGAGCTCGGCCGGGACGGTTTGCATGGCGGCGAGGAGTTCGATGTAGCCCTTGGGGGCGACGATGCGCGAGACGATGACCACGGCGACGGTGGCTTCGGGCACGCCCATGGCGGCGCGCAGGCGGGCGCGGGCCTGGGGGTTGGGGCGGAAGATGGCGGGGTTTCGGCCGTTGCCGACGGCGATGGCGCGGGGGTGGATGTGCAGGCGGCGGGCGTCGGCGGCTTCGTCCTGGCTGACGTTCATGTAGGTGTGGGTGAGGCGGCCGGCGATCCATTCCATGGCCAGGCCGCCGGCGCGGCGGGACCAGGCGCCTTCCTGGTTGAAGATGTAGCCGTGGCATGTGTAGGCGATGTGCGGGACGCGGGCGACGCGGGCGGCGAGGCGGGCGAGGAAGCCGCTGATCGGCATGTGGGCGTGGACGATGTCCGGCTTTTCGCGGCGGATGAGGGCGACCATGGCCCAGAAGGCGCGCCAGTGGGCGCGGGGGGAGAGGGTTCGGGCGAAGGGGAGGGGTTCGACGCGGAAGCCCTCGGCGCGGACGGGGTCGAGATGCGGGCCTTCGGCGCAGACGCCGACGACCTCGTGGCCGCGGGCGCGGATGGCGCGCATGAGAGGGAGGAGGAACTGGCGGAGGGAGAAGTCGACGTTGGTGACTTCGAGGATCTTGAGGGGGCGGGTCATGAAGGAAGGGTCTTCTTTTTTCTGAAGAAAAAAGAAGCAAAAAAGACTTCATCCATTTGCTGCGTGCTCGACGCGTTTGATGCGATGCAAATGGACAAAAGTTTTTTGGTTCTTTTTTTCAAAAAAGAACGTGCTTTCTTGTTCAGCCGACCCGCGTGATGGCCCAGCGGACCTGCTGGGGGCCGTCCTGGGTGCCGGTGAGGACGATCTGTTCGGCGTGGCGGGGTTCGGGGCCGCCGAGGTAGATGCTTTCCTCCAGGGTGACGCGCGCGCCGTCGGCGCGTAGGCGCCAGCCGGTGCCGGAGGGGAGGCGGAGGAGGACGGCTTCGCCATCCTGCTGGAGGCTGGCTTCCACGGTGGGGTGGAGGTGGAAGCGGACGACGAAGGGCTGGGGGGACTGGGCTTCGATGGCGTCTTCGCCGCGGATGTCCTCGCCGGATTCGGCGATGTAGATGCGGCGGCTGTGGGTGGCGCTGAAGGGGATGCGCCAGCCGTCGTGGCTGGCGTGGAGCCAGTGGGCGCCGCCGGATTCCTGGCGGGAGACCTCGACGTGTTCGGGGCGGCGGGTGCCGAGGCCGTCGGGCTTGAGGTCGGCGGAGCTGGTTTCGGCGATGACGAGGGTGGAGTGGGCGGCGGTGGCGCGGCAGGCGTCGCGCCATTGGGGGCCGGCGCCGGGGGCGGCGCCGCAGTTGACGATGAGGCGCTCGCGGCCGATCGAGAGCTCGAAGGCCAGGGTGCCGGCGTGGGCGTTGCGGTCGAGCTTGGCGGGCGGCGGGGCGCCGCAATCCATGATGAGGACGGTGCGGCCGGTTTGCAGGCGGTGGAAGCCGCCTTCGGGGAGCTGGGAGGGCATGCGGCCGGCGCGGCCGGCCTGGGCGAGGGCGGCCTCGATGCGGGCGGGGGTTTCCTCGGCGGTGCCGTTGAACAGGGCGAGGCCGCCATCGCCGTGGCGCAGGAGGCGCAGGGCCGGGCCCATGCGCTCGATGGCGCGGGCCAGGGGTTCGGGGGCGGGGGCCTGGGCGGCCTGGAGGAGGGCGCGGATCTCGACGAGGTCCATGAGGACGGCGAGCTGCTGGGCGGGGGAGCGTTCGCAGTGGCAGCCGTCGGGGAGGACCTGGCGGTTGAGCTCCTGGGGGAGGACGCGCAGGGCGCGGGTGAGGAAGGCGTTGTGTTCGGGCAGGGCGACGGCGGCGGCGATGAGGCCCTTCACGGCGGTCAGCGCGCGGGCGTCGAGCTCCTCGGCGGGGAGGGCGGCGGCGAGCATGCGGGCGTCGGCGACGAGGCGGCCCATGAGGCGCTGGCGGAAGCCGTCGTCGGCGGAGGCGGCGAAGAAGTCGTAGTGGCCGAGCCATGCGGCGATGCGGGCGCCGATGACGTCGGGCCGGTCGGCGATGGGGTCGGGCTCGGGTTCGCCGATCCAGTCGGAGACCAGCGCGCGGGCGCGCATGCGGGCGGCGTCGGTGCCCAGGGCGCGCAGGTCGCGCAGCCAGGTGAAGCCGTGGGCGGCGGCGCGCAGGAGGGGGTTGGCGGTGCTGGTGGTGAAGGCGCCGGGGCGCAGCGCGATGCCGCCGCCGGCGAGGGTGAGTTCGCCGCGCATGACCTGGGCGCCGGCTTCGAGGTCGCCGAGCCAGGGGTCGCGGACGGGTTGGGCGGGGGCGTCGGGGACGCGGGCCATGCGCAGGCTGGGGAGTTTCGCGAGCTGGCGGCGGGCGTCGCGCAGCCAGGTGCCGGGGGGCTTCATGCGGGGATGCTCCGCAGGGCGGCGATGGCGTCGGCGTAGTTCGGGGTGGCGAAGATGGCGGTGCCGGCGACGAGGACGTCCGCACCCGCGGCGATGACGCTGGGGGCGGTTTTCGGGGTGATTCCGCCGTCGACCTGCAGGCGGATGTCCCGCCCGGTGGCCCGGATCGCGGCGCGCATGGCGGCGATTCGGGGGAGCTGGGAGTCGAGGAAGGGTTGGCCGCCGAAGCCCGGGTTCACCGTCATCATCATGACGGTATCGCACATGTCGAGGACCGGCAGCACCATCTCGATCGGGGTCGAGGGGTTCAACACCACGCCAGGAGCGCAGCCGAGGGCGCGGATGAGCTGGAGGGAGCGGTGGAGGTGGGGGCCGGATTCGGGGTGGATGGAGATGCGGTCGGCCCCGGCTTCGGCGAAGGCGGCGATGTAGGGGTCGACGGGGGCGATCATCAGGTGGACGTCGAACGGCAGGGTGGTGTGGGGTTTCAGCTTGGCGATGACGGGGGGGCCGAAGCTGATGTTGGGGACGAAGTGGCCGTCCATGACGTCGAGATGGAGCCAGTCGGCGCCGGCGGCCTGGATGGCGCGGACTTCGTCGCCGGCGCGGGCGAAGTCGGCCGCCAGCAGGCTGGGGGCGATGAGGATGGGGGAGGCGGGGTGCATGGCCCCTTCTAGCGAGGGGACTCCTTTGGGGGCAAGGCGGGCTAGGTGCGGCGGAGCCTGGCGATGAAGAAGCCGTCCATGTCCATGGCGGGGGTGGTGCGGATGTCGCCGCCTTGGGTGAGGGCGTCGGGGAGGGGGCACTCGTCCGGGTTGAACAGGGCGGGGGCGAGGGGGAGGGTGGCCAGCGCGGCGGCGATGCGGGCGGAGCCTTCCTCGGGCTGGAGGGAGCAGACGGCGTAGATCAGGCGGCCGCCGGGCTTGAGCATGGCGGTGGCGGCGGCGAGGAGTTTGTCCTGCTGTTCGGCCATGGCGGCGACGTCGCGAGGGCGGCGGAGGTGGAAGATTTCGGGGTGGCGGCGGATGGTGCCGGTGGCGGTGCAGGGGGCGTCGAGCAGGACGGCGTCGAAGAGGGCGGGGGGGTGCCAGGTGGTGGCGTCGGCCTGGATGATGTCGGCCTTCAGGTTCAGGCGGGCGAGGTTTTCGCGCAGGCGGGCGAGGCGGGCGGGGTTTTGCTCGACGGCGGTGACGAGCGCGCCGGCGGCGGCGAGCTGGGCGGTTTTGCCGCCGGGGGCGGCGCAGAGGTCGGCGATGCGTTCGCCTGGTTGGGGGGCGAGGAGGCGGGCGGGGAGGGCTGCGGCGGCGTCCTGGACCCAAAAAGCGCCTTCGGCGAAGCCGGGGAGGTCGGTGGGGCGGGTGCCGGCCGGGTAGCGGTGCGAGCCGGTGGGCAGGGCTTCGCCGCCGGGGGGCGGTTCGGCGCCGGGCTTGAGGGTGAGGTCGAGCGGGGCTTCGTGCTGGTGGGCCTCGGCGATGGCGCGGGCGTCGCGGCCCCAGGAGGTCCAGAGCCAGGGGGGCGTGTCGAGGCGGGGGGAATCGAGTCCGTCGAGGGCGGCGGGGGTGAGCTTGCGCAGGACGGCGTTGATGAGGCCGGTGAAGGGGGCGAGGCCGCGGGCGCGCGCGAGGTCGACGGCGGTGGCGACGGCGGCGTGGGGCGGGGTTTCGAGCAGCAGGAGGCCGGCGGCGCCGAGGCGCAGGATGTTGCGGACCGGGTCGGGCGGGGCCTTGCGGAGGAAGGGTTCCAGGGCGGCATCGAGCGTGCCGGCGCGGCGCAGGACGGCGGCGGCCAGGCGATGGGCGGCGGCGCGGTCGCGCGGGTCGATGGCGGGGAGGCCGGCGATCGCCTCGTCGAGCGTGCGGCGGCGGTCGAGCACAGCCGAAAGGAGGTCGAAGGCGGCGAGACGGGTGGGGTCGGTGGTCATGCGAAGGAAGGCCTTCTTTTTTGTGAACAAAAAAGAAGCAAAAAAAACTTCATCCTTTGCATCGCTGACAGCATGGCAACGCCGGTGACGTTGGCAGACGTGTAAAGTTTTTTTGCTTCTTTTTGTTCACAAAAAGAAGGTGCTTTCTTAGACATTGAAGCGAAACAACATCACATCGCCGTCTTTCACGACGTATTCCTTGCCTTCGACGTGCATCTTGCCTGCGGCTTTGGCGCCGGTTTCGCCCTTGAGGGCGACGTAGTCTTCGTAGGCGATGGTTTCCGCGGCGATGAAGCCGCGTTCGAAGTCGCCGTGGATGACGCCGGCGGCCTGGGGCGCCTTGGTGCCGGCGGTGATGGTCCAGGCGCGGGCTTCCTTGGGGCCGCAGGTGAAGTAGGTGATGAGGCCGAGGAGCGCGTAGCCTTCGCGGATGATGCGGTCCAGGCCGGAATCGTGCAGGCCGAGGCCTTCGAGGAATTCCTTGCGGTCTTCCTCGGGGAGCTGGGCGACTTCGGCTTCGATGGCGGCGGAGACGATGACGTAGCGCGCACCTTCGGCGTTCGCGCGCTCGATCACGCGAGCGGAGTGGGCGTTGCCGGTGGCGGCTTCGGATTCGGCGACGTTGCAGACGTAGAGGACGGGCTTGGCGGTGAGGAGCTGGAGGCGGCGGACGGCTTCCTCCTGGCCCTTGGGGATGGCGGTGCGGGCCATGCGGCCTTCGGTGAGGGCCGCGACCAGGGGTTCCATGAGGGCGACCTGGGCGGCGGCTTCCTTGTCGTTGCCGCGGGCCTTCTTCTGGGCGGCGAGGAGGCGCTTTTCCAGGCTGTCGAGGTCGGCGAGCATCAGTTCGGTCTCGACGGTCTCGGCGTCGCGGATCGGATCGACGGAGCCTTCGACGTGGGTGACGTCGCCGTCCTCGAAGCAGCGCAGGACGTGGACGATGGCGTCGACCTCGCGGATGTTGGCGAGGAACTGGTTGCCGAGGCCTTCGCCCTTGGAGGCGCCGCGGACCAGGCCGGCGATGTCGACGAATTCGAGGCTGGTGGGGACGGTTTTCTGCGACTTGCCGATGGTGGTGAGCATGTCGAGGCGCGGGTCGGGCACGGCGACGCGGCCGACGTTCGGTTCGATCGTGCAGAACGGGTAGTTGGCGGCCTGGGCGGCGACGGTGGCCGTCAGCGCGTTGAAGAGGGTTGACTTGCCGACATTGGGCAGGCCGACGATGCCGCAGTTGAAGCCCATCTTACTTGCTTTCCTGGGTGAGCAGCGCGACGCGCGTCATGAAGTCTTCGGGTTTGTCCTGCGCGAGCAGGGGGGCGGCGTCGGCGACGGCGTCCAGCAGGTCCAGCAGCCAGGGCTGGTCGACCTTGGCGAAGTCGCCGAGGACGTGGCCGGTGACGCGGGCCTTGTCGCCGGGATGGCCGATGCCGAGGCGGACGCGCCAGTAGTCCTGCGAGTTCAGGTGGCGGTCCATGCTGCGCAGGCCGTTGTGGCCGGCGGCACCGCCGCCCTTTTTCACGCGGACCTTGCCGGGGGCGAGGTCGAGCTCGTCGTGGAAGGCGGTGATGTCGGCGGGGGCGAGCTTGAAGAAGGCGGCGGCGGGTTGGACGGATTCGCCGGAGCCGTTCATGTAGGTGAGCGGCTTGAGGGCGAGGATCTTCTGGCCGCCGATGGTTCCCTCGGCGACGACGCCCTTGAAGCGGTTCCGCCACGGGGTGAAACCGTGGCGGTGCGCGATGGCGTCGAGCGCCATGAAGCCGATGTTGTGGCGCTGGCGCAGCATGCCGGGCTCGGGATTGCCCAGGCCGACCCAGAGCTTCACATCGATCTCCCGGGCGGGTGGTTACTTCTTCTTGGCGGCGGGCTTGGCCGGGGCCTTGGTGCCGCCGGCGGGGGCGGGGGTTTCGGCGGCTTCGGCCATCTTGGTGGGGGCGGCGATCGAGGCGATGACGAAGTCGCGGTCGGTGATGGTCGGCTTGATGCCTTCCGTGCCGGTCAGGTCGGACCAGCGGATGTTGTCCGTGATGTCGAGCGGGCCGAGGTCGGCGTCGAAATGCGCGGGGACGTTGTCGGGGTCGACGAAGCATTCCACGGCGTGGCGGACGACGTTCAGCACGCCGCCGCGCTTGAGGCCGACGGAGGTCAGCTCGTTGTGGAAGACGACGGCGACGGCGACGCGGACCATCTCGCCCGGGGCGAGGCGCTGGAAGTCGACATGCTCGGGCTGGTCGGTGACGGGGTGGAACTGCACGTCGCGGATGAGGGCGCGGGTGCTTTCGCCGTTCAGCTTCACCTCGAACAGGCGCGAGCGCCAGCCGGAGGTGTGGATTTCCTTGAGCACGGTCTTGGGTTCGAGCGCGATCAGGGTGGGTGCCTGCTTGGCACCGTAGATCACGCCGGGCACCTTGCCCTGCCGCCGGGTCGCGCGTGCTGCCCCCTTACCTGCACGCTCGCGCGCCGCGGCCTCGATCGTCACGAAGTTGGCCATTGGGTCGCTCCTAGAATGGATCGCGCCGGCCTCCAGGGGTGCCGGCGCGCGGAATTGCCCGGCGCAAGCGCCGATTGGGCGGGGCGTTTAGCAGGGGGGCGGGCGGCAGGCAAATCGCTTGACCTCCTGGGAGGCATGCGCGTTCCATTCCGGAATGGAAGAGTTCGTTTTCGCGGCGCTGATTGCGGTTGGCGGCTGGTTGCTCGGCATCATCGGATTCTTCCAGGCGCGGGCGGCGCGGCGGGAGGTGCGCGAGTTGCGCGGCGCGCTGGCGGCGGGGGAGACGATCGTGGCGCCGGCCGATCCGCTGGCGGCGTATCAGGCGGAGCTGGCGGCGGGGGAGCGGGCGTCGCCGTTCGGGCCGCGGCCGGGGGCGGGGTCGGTACCGCAGGTGGGGCCGGAGGTTGGGCAGGATGTGCCGCCGCCGATTCCGGATGGGGCGATCGAGGCGGCGGCCGCGATGGAGCCGCCGCCGCCGCCGCCAACCCCGCCCGCGGGGCCGAAGATCGATATCGAGGCGTTGGTGACGCTGCGGTGGGGGGTGTGGCTGGGCAGTGCGGCGCTGCTGCTCGCCGGGGTGTTCCTGGTGAGCTACGCGGTGGAGCAGGGGCTGCTGGGGCCGGAGGTGCGGGTGGCGCTGGCGTTCCTGCTGGGGGGCGCGTTGCTGGCGGGGGCGGAGTGGCTGCGGCGGCGGCCGGCACCGGTGCTGGAGGGGACGCTGGCGGCCGATCATGCGCCGCCGGGGCTGGCGGCGGGCGGGACGGCGGTGCTGTTCGGGGCGGCCTATGCCGCCGGGCCGATGTATGGGCTGGTGCCGGGGGTGGTCGGCTTCGTGCTGATGGCGGCCGCCGCGCTGGTGGGGATTTTCGCCTCGTTGCGGTTCGGGCCGGTGGCTGGGCTGGTGGGGGTGGCGGCGGCGTTCGCGACGCCGGCGCTGGTGGAGACGGAGGCGCCGTTCGCGCCGGGGTTGTTCGCCTACCTGCTGTTCGTGACGGCGGCTTCCTGCGTGGTGGTGCGGTT
>CAMDGX010000088.1 GCA_945897825.1 Asaia bogorensis
GTTGGCAGACTAGCCTACGCTCTCCCGTCGCCGTGGCCATCCACGGCACGCCACGAATGATTTTCAGTGTCGTGCGGCACACCCCTTCGAGCCTTCCGTTCGCCTCGAACCGGAGACAATTCCGTCTAAGGTTCCTCACCCCAGCCAGCGCCTTCCTGGCGCGGGCTCCGTGGTGAAGTTCCTAGACCGCATCGATCGGGGTAGCGCGGCGGATGTCGCGCATCACCGACTCGGCGGGCAGCTTGGCGGCGGGGACGGAGGCGTGCCGTGCCGTCACCGGCTCATCAGTACGGGCAGGGCCGCTCTTTCCAGCACCGAGCGGGTCACGCCGCCCAGGATCATCTGCCGCCAGCGTGGATGCGAGTAGGCCCCCATCGCCAGCAGGTCGGCGCCGAATGCCCCGGCCGCGTCCAGGAGACCGAGGCCGACACTGCCTTGAACGGGCGGGAACACCACCACCTCGGCGGAAACCTGGTGCAACGCGAGATACGCGGCCAGTTCGGCCGCCTCCGGCCCGCGCCGCTGGTAGCCGGTCGCCGTGAGGATGCGCACGACTTCGGCCCGCTTCAGCCACGGCAGCACGGCCTGGACGCCGGAGGCCGACTCAGCCGTGCCGTTCCAGGCCACGCAGATCCGACGGCCGATGCTCGCCGGCGGGCGGTGTGGCGCGATGAGGACGGGTCGGCCGCTGTCGAACAGCGCAGCATGCAGCGCCGCCGTGAAGGTCGCGTCGCGGTCGAAGTCCAGATGCGGCACGACCGTCATGTCGGCCAGGCGCGCCAGTTGGGCCACCACCTCGTCCGTATGTCCCGTCGATACCACGAATTCAGCGGTGGCATGGCCGGCGCCATGGACCGCTGGCCCGAGCTGAAGCCCATACAGCTCCGCGATGCGACGGAAGCGCTGCTGCGCGACGTCCACCTGGGCCGCTCCCTGAGCCTCGTGTTCCTCGACGATGTGATCGATCACGCCGATCGGAAAGACATCCGCACCGCCAGCGATGGTCAGGGTGGGAATGTGGAAATGGACCGCCAGAACATGGGATCGCCACAGCTTCGCGACCTCGGCAGCGGTCGCGATGGCCACATCGTCGGCATCGGCGCCGGTCAAAGGAACGAGCAGCTTGCGGACTGGCATGATCTTCTTCCCTTGTTGTTGCGGCCTCCGGTTGCCAGATCGTGCTCAGCGATCGCTGGCGTCGATGTCGGGTCTCGAGATCAGGTCGACGCGCCCTTGACCAACCGCTCCTGGGCCCCGGCGACGAAATGCAGGTCCGGTCGCGGCAGCCGGTAGTGGCCGCGCAGCGTGCTGTCGTCGTATTCGGTGCGGAACAGCCCACGGCGGCGCAGCAGCGGCACAACCTCTGCGATGAACACGTCCAGCATCGCCGGCAGCACCGGCGGCATCAGGTTGAACCCGTCGGCCGCGCCGTCCTGCACCCAGTCGGCCATCAGATCGGCAATCTGTTCCGGCGTTCCGGTCGTAACGAAATGCCCCCGCGCGCCGGCGAGGTAGCTCAGCAACTGGCGCAGCGTCGGCCGCTCGCGCCGCACCAGCCCCACGATCACCTCGGTGCGGCTGCGCGCCGCATCGACGGTCGACGGATCCGGGAAATCCTCGGCCGCGAGAGGCCGGTCGAGCGGCAGGTGGGAGAAGTCGTGGCCGCCGAACCGGCCCGACAGCCGCTGCCGCCCCACCTCGGGGTCGGTGAGGTCGTTGAGCTCGCGGTGGATGCGCTGCGCCTCCGCCTCGGTGCCGCCGATCACCGGGCTCAGCCCCGGCAGGATCACGACACGCTCGGGCGCCCGCCCCTCCTCGGCAACCAGGCGCTTCAGGTCGCGGTAGAAGTCCTGTGCCGTCGCCTTTTCCATCTGCGCCGTGAACACCGCCTCGGCGTAGCGTGCTGCGAACCGCCGTCCGGTCTCCGAAGACCCGGCCTGCACGAAAACCGGCCGTCCCTGCGGCCCGCGTGGCATGGTGAGGGGCCCCGCCACCTGGTAGTGCGGCCCCGCGTGGTTGAGCATCCGCAGCCCGTCGAGCCGCGCGTAGCGCCCTCCTTCCCGGTCGTCGATCACCGCATCGTCGGACCAGCTGTCCCACAGCCCGGTCACCACCTTCATGTATTCCTCGGCCCGCTCGTAGCGCTCGGCATGGCTGAGCGCCCCCTGCCCGCCATAGTTGCCCGCAGCACTGGCCAGCCAGGTCGTGACGATGTTCCACCCCACCCGTCCGTTGGAGATGTGGTCGATCGAGGCGAACTGGCGCGCCAGGTTGAACGGCTCGGTGTAGGTGGTCGAGCAGGTGGCGATCAGCCCGATCCGGCTGGTGGCGCCGGCAAGCGCCGCGAGCGTGGTCAGCGGCTCGAGCCAGTTGCGCGGCGCCTGCGCCACGTCCTCGCCGATCCCGAGCGAGTCGGCGAAGAACACCGAATCGAACGACGCCGCCTCCGCCTTGCGGGCCACCTCGACGTAGTAGGCGATATCCGTCAGCGGCCGCGGCGACGCGCCCGGGTGTCGCCACGCCGCCTCGTGGTGGCCACGGCCATGGATGAAGAGGTTGATGTGCATGGCTCGGCTCATGACCTGGCTCTCCGTCTCGGGGATGGCGTCTGCCGGGATCGGAGGCAACCCATCACGTTATGTCCGCGATGGCAGGGCAACCCGGCGATCGCGTTGAGACGGTAATGCCGATCCGGCGGCGAAGGGAACGGCATTTGTGCCCGGACGATGCCCGCCCGCACGGCCGTCGGGCGGCATTGGCCCCGCCGTCGTGGCGGTGGACGCCGCCTCCTGCGGCTGGCAAGAAGGCGCGGATGCTGGTTTGGGAGGGTACCGTGAACGCGCGCTACTGGACGCTTGCCAAACGGCCCCCTCCGCCCTGGCCCGATGACGCCACCTTCGCGCTGAAGGAGGCGCCGATCCCGACGCCGGGCCCTGGCCAGGCGCTCACCCGGACGATCTACGTCTCCCTCGATCCCTATCAGTGGGGCTACAAGCGCCGCGGCGTGGAACCGGAGGGTGTGCCCTGCCATGCCCGCACGGTGTCGCAGGTCGTGGAAAGCCGGATCGACGGCATCGCGCCGGGGGATTTCGTCTTCAACACCAATGGCTGGGCCGAGTACGGCCTGATGGGGGAAGGCGTCGCCAGGCCGTCCTACATGATCCCCCGCAAGCTCGACCCGACCCGCGGCAAGATCAGTCACGCCGTGGGCGTTCTCGGCATGCTCGGCCTCACCGCCTATGCCGGGCTTGTCCTGCAGTGCGAGCCGCGGCCGGGCGACACGGCGGTCGTGTCGGCGGCATCCGGCGGCGTGGGCCAGATCGCCGGCCAGATTGCGCGGTTAAAGGGGTGTCGGGTTGTGGGCATCGCCGGGCAGGAGGAGAAGTGCCGCTATGTGGTGGAGGAACTCGGCTTCGACGCCTGCATCTCGCGCCATTCCCCCACATTCGCTCAGGACCTGAAGGCCGCCTGCCCCCAGGGCATCGACATTTATTTCGAGAATGTCGGTGGGGCGGTGTTCGACGCGGTGCTGCCGCTGTTCAACCCGGGCGCGCGCATGACGATCTGCGGGTTGATCGCGCATTACGGCGATGATCCCGGGGAGGATGCCAGGGCCGTGGTGCGCGGCCGCGCCGAAGCCCGCGGTGTGCGGGTGCAAAACCTTTCCGTCGGTGAGTATGTGGCCGATTGGCACGACGCGTTCCTGGCCGAGATGGCACCCTGGGTCGCGTCTGGCGAGGTCCGATACCGCGAGTACATCCGCGAGGGATTTGAGCTCATCCCCACCGCCTTCTCCGAAATGCTGCGCGGCGAGAACTTCGGGAAGACCCTGGTCCGCGTGGCGCCGGATCCAACGCTCGGGTCGTAGCAGCCGTCCGGCGATACGCTGGCCGCGCCAGGTGCATCACTGCCGCCCGGGATTCCGCGGTCGCTGTTGAGTGCGAGGGTCCGATCACCCATAAGCAGTGGAATGCTGGGGATCGAGTGAATGGCGCAGGCTTTCGAAGGTGCCAATGGTGCCGTGGAACAGGCGGCGGCACTGGCGCGGGATATCGGCCATGAGGTCGAGTCCATCCTCATCACCCACTATCCGGACCGCGAGACACTCGACACGCTGCGTCCCGGCGAGAGCGACCTCGAGACCGTCACCGCAGTGAACCGGGCGGTGGCACTGGAAATGGCCGAGATGGGTGTCGCCGTCTTTGTCCAGAGGGCCGATCGTGCCGCGTTCCGTCGGTGGATCCAGGAACGGGACGACACGCCCGACAATCGCCGGCGCTGGATCGATCGAGCGCGGCTGGTTGGGGGAGATGAGGCATTTCGGCTTCTCGGTGTCGCACCGCCGCCGACGCCACGGCCTCGCCGGTTCAAGCCAGCGCCTGGTCCCATCGCGGATGACCTCGTGGCGGCCTTTGATGACGGCGACGAGGCAAGCTTCGCGGAGCTGGCCGAAGACCTGCTCACTGCCAATCGGCAGGATGTACTCGACGTGGCCGTGCGAAAGGCCGTCGCCCGTTCGGGCGACGAGGCGGGCGATGCCCTGCATGGCGAACTGGTCGCGACAGCGGAAGGTGCTCGAACCGGGCCTTCAGGCTGGGCAGAGCTCATGGTTCTGCCGGTTGCCCTGCCGGCCCACGCCCCGCCGGATGCCACCGCGCTGGCCGATGGGTTTGTCCAGTCCGGCATTCTCGCCGAGTCCGCGGAGCTTCGCTTTCTGCCGGGTTGGCGATCGCCGGACGCACTGGCGAGCCTTTCGCCGACGGCCCTCCGGCGCGTTCTGCTGGATGCCGTGGCGGGCCGGGAGCCGCACGACCTGCCGCCCGGCGACAGTGATGATCTGGCCAAAGCTGGCTTCGGCATCCTGCTCGGCGTCCAGATCGACTGGGATATCCCGATCTGGGATGAGATCGCCGCAATCGGCCTGCCCCATGCGGATGCCGACGACGAAGAACCGCCCGATGCCGCACGCAGAACCGCATTGTTCGACAAGTGGCGCGGAACCGTCTTCGAGTCCCACGATGGCTGCGTGCCGCTGGCACTGGTGCCGCCATCCGAGGTTGCTGCGGAAATCGCGGATTTCCTGGACGAAGCCGGCCAGCACACGGACTGCATCGACGATGTGCGAGACTGCATCGCCATGGCAAGGCGCGAAGCTGGCGATGCCGAGGTCGTCTGCCGCGTGGAGATCATCGGCGACGGGCTCGAACTGACGCTCTATGCCGCGGGCGGGCGGTACCTCGATACCATGACCCTGCCCGCTGAGCGGCTGCCGGTCCGGGCCGAGGACATGGTGCGGGTGATCGAGACCTTCGTGCGTGTGGTCAAGGACGCCCCGGGACGGTAGGGCACCAGTGATCGCCCAAAACGCGTTCGTCGCCATGCGCGCCACCCCCACAGGCGTCGGAGCCCCCGACAAACCCAAGGCGGTTCATTGCGCGTGACCGGACCGATCAACGCAAGGCGAAGCCGGCCCAGCCTCAGGTCATCTTCGGCCGGTGATGGGCCCACGGCGCGATCGCCTCGTATGCCGCGGACGCCTGCAGCACGCCGAGATCGTCATGCCGCCGTCCGACGATCTGCAACCCCACCGGCAGGCCGTCGGCGGTGAAGCCGCAGGGCACGCTGGCGGCGGGGTTGCCCGCGTGGTTGAACGGGTAGGAGAACTCCGCCCACATGATCCAGTCCCACGGATGCTGCGGCCAGTGCGCCGGCTGGAGCCGGTCGGCCGGGAAGGCCGCCACGCTCACCGCCGGGGTCAGCAGGAAATCGTAGCCCTCCATGAAGCGGTGGATGGCGGTGATGTAGGCGTGCTTGCGGACACGGGCGGCCTGGTACTCGGCGATGCTGATGCGCGCGCCTTCCTTGGCGCAGGCCACCAGGCCCGGGTCCATCTTCGCTTCCCACTCGGGGAACTTCTCGAGGTTGGACGACAGGTGCGCGGCCCAGAAGAAGCGGATCAGCTCCGGCCCGGTCGTGCCCCAGTCCGGTGTCACTTCCTCGACGATGGCGCCGAGCTCCTCGAAGCGCGCCGCGGCCGCCCTGGTCAGCGCGGCCACTTCGGGGTCAACGCGGGCGTGGCCGAAATCGGGGCTCCAGGCAATCCGCTTGCCGCGCATCGACGTGGTCAGCAACGCGGGATAATCCAGCGGCGCGGCCTCGCTGGCGGTGTGGTCGAGGAAACTCGGCCCCGCCATGATCCGCAGCATCAGCGCGGCGTCGGCCACGGTGCGGGTGATCGGGCCAGGGCCGCTGCTGTAGTCGCCGGTCGGCACAGGGTGCTGGGCGATGCGCCCGTACGAGGTCTTCAGTCCGAATACCCCGCAGAAATGCGCGGGCATGCGCACCGACCCGGCGCCGTCGCCACCCTGGTGCAGCGGGCCGTACCCCGCCGCCGCGGCGGCGGCCGCCCCGGCCGAGGAGGCGCCGGCATTGTAGCCATGCCGCCAGGGATTGTGCGTGATGCCGGTCAGCGGGCTCTCGCTCACGCCCTTCCAGCCGAATTCCGGTGTCGTGGTCTTACCGAGCACCACCGCCCCGGCCGCCTTCAGCCGCCCGACCAGCGGCGCGTCGAACGGCGCCTGGAACACCCCGGTGGTGTGCGATCCCGACCGCGTGGGCTGGTCGACGGTCCAGTAGAGATCCTTGATGGTCACCGGCACGCCCAGCAGCGGCGGAAGCTCGCCGCCCTGTGCCGCCAGCGCATCGGCCGCCCGCGCGGTGGCCATCGCCCGCTCGCCATCCACCATGACGAAGGCGTTGACCCGCGGCTCATGGGCCTCGATGCGCGCCAGGATCGCCTGCGTCACCTCGGCGGACGAGACCTTCCTCGCGCGGATGCGCGCCGCGAGGTCGGTGGCGGAGGCGTAGCCGATCTCGTCATGCATCGCGGGCAGTGTCCTCTCTCGCCGTCGGGCCGGTCCTCGCCCAGGCTTCGCGCCGGCCAATGCTAATGTCGAACCCCGGGGCGGTCGAGATGTCGCCCGGGTGGACGAAGGTCCGGCGATCGCCGATCCGAAGCGGCACCGCGGTGCCGGGAGCAGCCTCCCTACCGGTTCGCCTCCAGAAACGCCCGGATATGCCGGACGGCCATCGGGATGCGTTCCTTGGGGTGCTTCCAGGGATACATGCTGGCCTGGCCGTTCGGGGCGAGCATCGCGGCTTCCATCGCGACTTCATAGGGATGAACAGGGATGTCGTCGGGCAGCACCAGCAGCGGGGTCGGGCAGGTGCGGGCGAAATCGCGGCTGACGGTAAACACGAAGTCGGCATCGGTGCGGTACATGCGGGTGAGGAAGGCGTCGACCTGGGCCATGGTGAGGTCGGGACGGCGGGCGCAGAGGGCGGGGCCCCAGCCGGCCATGTTGTTGCGGTAGAACAGGTCGGGCTCGGTGGGGCGAAAGCCGCTGGGCTGGACCATGACGGCGGCAATGATGCGGTCCGGCGCGCGGCGGAGCAGGTTCCAGATCAGCGGTCCGCCGATGCAGAAGCCCAGGACCAAAAAGCGGTCGATGCCGAGATGGTCCATGAGCGCAAGCTGGTCGTCTGCATGGGAATCCCACGGCCGGTCGGCCTCCACGGGGCCGTGCGATTCCCCCCCATTGGCATTGCGCATGTCCAGCGAGATGCAGCGGAACGCGTCGGAAAACGCCGTCATGGGGTTGAAGGGGTGGGAGGTGGCGAGGCCGGCCATGGTGGCATTCAGCCCGCCGCCGGGCAGGACCAGCAGGGGCGCGCCCTGCCCCGCTTCGGCGTAGCGCAGGCGCACGTCACCCCGTTCCAGCATCGGCATCTCGGTTTCCCCCACGTTGTGGCCGCAAGGCGAGCATGCGCGGCGCGCCCCGCGCTGTCGAGATCGCCAGGCGCCTGCCGCCGGTGCCCCCGCCTCCTAGAGCAATATCTGACCGGATGGAATCATCCGGTCGGAAGATTTGCGTTCCTTATCAGAAACCTAGAGTAGAAGCCGACCGTCTATCAGGTCGGCTTCTACTCTAGGCCGCCGCCACCTCCACCCGCGTATCGTTGTAGCAGGCCCCGTCCGACAGATCCGCCCGCGCATCGGCCGACGCCAGCGCGCTGATCGTCTGCCCCGTCCGGCTGGTGGCGATCCACGCCCCCTTCTCGGACGAAACCACCCCCGCCGGCACCGCGTCGGTGATCTCCAGCGGCAGGATCACCTCGCCCAGCTCGTTCCACACCCGAACCTCCGCCGTCCCGTGCAGCCCGCGCCGCGCCGCATCGTCGGGATGCATCAGCAGCGCCGGAACATCCTCGGGCGCCCCCCCGGCCCCCAGCAACGTCGACGACACCCGCTTGTCCGAAGCCGGCGAAATCAGCACCAGCGGATAGCGTTCATCGGCCGCCCGGAACCCCGGCACCCGCGCCGCCGCCCCCCAACGCTGCGCCAAAAGATCCGACACCAACTCCACCTTCCCCGAAGGCGTCGCCGGCATCACCGTGTCGAACAGCACCAACGGCTTGCCGTCAGGCGTCGCCATCCGCAGCGGCTCCCGCGGCGGCAACGCACTCGGCCGGATGCCGCGCAACTTCGGGCTCGCCAGATCCAGCGCCTCGTCCATCAGCTCCGCATCGCTCGCCTTGAAGCACGCCTCGTCGAACCCGAACCGCGCCGCCAGCCGCCGGAATATCTCCGTGTTCGGCAAAGACTCCCCCAGCGGCGCAATCACCCGCTCGGCCCGCTGCAGGTAATGCTGCCCATAGGCGCCATACAGATCGTCGTATTCGAACTGCGACGCCGCCGGCAGCACGATGTCGCAGAACTTCATGCTCTCGGTCATCGTCACTTCGATCCCGACGGCGAACACATCCTCCCGCGCCAGCCCGCGCCGCATCCGGTTCTGGTCCGGATGCACCACCAGCGGGTTGTGGTTGTAGATGAACAGCGCCCGCAGCGGCGGGTCGATATCGTCCCGTTCCAGGTGCCGGCCGACATCCAGGATATTGATCGTCCGCGTCCCCTCCGGCAGCAGGTCCGGCCGCGTCAGCCGCGCCGGCGTGCGCGGAAACGTGCTGCCCGCCCCCAGCACGATCCCGCTCGTCGCGTTCAGCTTCCCAAGCAGCGCCGGCAGCGCGATCGCCGCCCGCAGCCCGCTGCCGCCATTGCGCCCGCGCTCCAGCCCGTTCCCCGGCGCCATCACCAACGGATCGGCCTCCACCATCCACGCAGCCACCATGCGAATGGTCTCCGCCGCCACCCCGCACGGCCCGGAAGCCGCCTCCGCATCCCACGCGCGCGCCGCCGCCATGAACGCGTCGTACCCCGCCACATGCTCGCCGATGAACGCAAGGTCATGCGCCCCCAGCCGCTCCAGCTCCACCGCCAGCGCGAACCCCAGCAAAACATCCGTCCCCGGCTGCAACTGCACATGCAGGTCGGCCAGCTCCGCCACCTTGGTCCGCAGCGGATCAACCACCACCACCCGCCCGCCAGCCCGCCGCGCGATCCCCAACTGCCGCACCAGGTGCAGGTTCGTCACCGTCGCATTGTTCCCCCACACCAGGTTCAGCTTCGCCCCCGCCGCCGCCTCCGGCCCGATCCCCGGCACCGCCCCATACGTCCCCGCCCACGCCTCGCCCCGCACCCCGCCGCACATTGACCGCCGGAACAACTGCGTCGCCCCCAGCCGATGGAAAAACCGCAGCGACATGCTGTCCCCCGCCAGCATCCCATGCGGCCCCGCATAGTTCAGCGGCGCCACCGCCTGCGGACCCCACTGCCCGATCACCGCCTGCGTCCGCCGCTGAACCTCGTCCAGCGCCTCGTCCCACCCGATCCGCACGAAGTCATCGGACCCCTTCGCCCCCACGCGCCGAAGCGGATGCAGCAGCCGTCGCGCCCCATGCACGAAATCCGTCGTATGGTGCGCCACCTTGTTGCAGATCACCCCCGCCGTGTACCCCAGCGCATCCGACCCGCGCACCTTGGCGATCCGCCCGTCCTCGACCGTCACGGTCAGGCTGCACGTATCCGGGCAATCGAGCGTGCAGGTGGAGGCATGTTCGGTCACGGCCATGACAAGGTCCAAACAACAAGGGTGAAGGCCACCACTCTGCCCGCCCGCCCCGCGCCGCGCAGCCCCAATCGCCGAGTGGTCTGCGCACCCCGCCGAAAATTGGCCGCCAGTTGAGCCCACCCGCGCCCGCGGGCATCATCCCCGCAAAACCGGAGACGTCGCATGACCCAACTCTTCTCCCTCGCCGGCAAGGTCGCCCTCGTCACCGGCGCCTCCCGCGGCCTCGGCCGCGCCATGGCCCTCGCCCTCGCCCGCGCCGGCGCCCACGTCGTCGTCAACGGCCGCAACCAGGCCGGCATCGAGGCCACCACCGCCGCCATCCAAGCCGAAGGCCACCAGGCCACCGCCATGGCCTTCGACACCACCGACATCCCGGCCGCCGACGCCGCCATCGACCGCATCGAGGCAACCCTCGGGCACCTGGACATCCTCATCAACAACGCCGGCTACGGCAACGGCCGCACCGGCAGCGAATCCACCAACGAAGAGTGGAACGAGATCATCGACGTCGACCTCAACGCCTGCTTCCGCCTCGCCCGCAAATCCTCCGTCGGCATGCTCCGCCGCGGCTGGGGCCGCATCGTCAACATCTCCTCCGTCAACGCCCACATCGCCCGCGAAGCCAACGCCAGCTACTGCGCCGCCAAGGCCGGCCTCGAAGGCATGACCCGCGCGCTCGCCGTCGAATGGGGCCCCGGCGGCATCACCGTCAACGCCATCGCCCCCGGCTACATGATGACGCCGGACAACATGACCAACGCCCTGCGCGCCGACCCCGTCCAACGCGCCCGCTTCGCCGACCGAACCGCCCTGCGCCGCTGGGGCCAGGCCCACGAACTCGACGGCGCCGTCATCTACCTGTCCAGCGAGGCTGGAGCCTACTGCACGGGCCATGTGCTCGTCGTCGATGGCGGCATGACAGTGAAGATCTAAGCGGTTCTTTTTTGAAAAAAAGAACCAAAAAACTTTCTCCCATGGCACCGTGCCCGCCCGTCACCCCCGGTGCTGCCATTGGCAATGGGAGAATTTTTTTTGCTTCTTTTTGTTCACAAAAAGAAGGCCTTCCTTCCTGAATTGACCCCACCCAACCACCGGTGCAGGCTCCCGCATCCAGCGCGCGGAGAAGCCCGATGCCCCGTCCCTCCACCCCCCACCTCACCCGCCGCGCCCTGGCCGCCGGCGCCGCCGTGCTCGCCATGCCCGCCATCGTACGCGCCCAGGCTCCGGTGCTGAAGATCGGGCTCCTGCTGCCCAAGTCCGGCTACCTTGCCCAGGCCGGCCAGAGCTGCCATCGCGGCGCCATGGTCGCCCCCAAGGTGCTCGCCGAGTTCGGCCTGCGCATCGAGATCATCGACATCGACATCGAATCCAACGTCGACGTCGCCCGCACCCAGGCCGAGCGCGCCATCAACGCCGGCGCCCACTGCATCGTCGGCCCCTTCGATTCCGGCGCCGCCCTGGCCATCGCCCAGGTGACCGAGCAGCGCAAGATCCCCTTCGTCATCAACATCGCCGCCGCCCCGCAGGTGACCGAGCAGGGCTACCAATACCTGGTCCGCAACTTCCCCACCGGCGGCCAGCTCGTCACCAACGGCCTCGCCCTCATCAAGGACCTCCTGGCCACCACCGGCGGCGCGCCGAAAACCGCGGTGTTCCTCCACGCCAACGACACCTTCGGCACCGCCCAGCGCGGCGCGATGGACGCCCTGTTCCCCCGCGCCGGCCTGCCGTTCCAGCTGCTGGAGTCCATCGCCTACGACCCCAAGGCCCAGGACCTCTCGGTGGAAGTCACCAAGATCCGCGCCCTGAATCCCGAGATCCTGCTCGTCGTCACCCGCTCGGCCGACGCGATCAAGCTGGTGCGCGACATGGTCCGCCAGCGCTTCCTGCCCAAGGCCATCATCTCCCCCGGCTCGCCGGGCATGTACGACGAGGAATTCTACCAGGCCCTCGGCCCGCTCGCCGACTACACCATCACCAACCTGCCCTGGGCCAACCCCAACGCCCAGATGACCAAGGCGCTGGAAGCCGCCTACACCCCCGCCAACCCCCGCCACCGCTTCGCCGCCGAGTGCTTCAACGCCGGCTTCACCTTCGAGGCCCTGCTCGTCGCCGCCGACGCCCACAAGCGCGCCGGCACCACCGATGGCGAAACCCTCATGCGCGCCATCAAGGCCACCAACCTCGCCGAGCACGTCATGGTCGGCGCGCCGATCACCTTCGACGCCAAGGGCCAGAACAACGGCATCGTCTCGGCCTGCGTGCAGAACCGCAACCGCACCCCCACCGTCGTCCTGCCGACCACCGCCGCCGCCACCACCCCGGTCTTCCCCATGCCCGCGTGGCAAGGCCGCACCTGACAAGCCCACCGCCGTGATGGCGGACCTGCTCCCGGGCGTCATCGTCCAGGGCATGCTGACCGGCCTGGTCTACGGCCTGATGGCGCTCGGCCTCTCGGTCATCTTCGGCGTCGTGCGCGTGGTGAACTTCGCCCATGGCGAATTCGCCGTCGTCGCCATGTACGCCGCCTGGCTCATGTTCACCCATTGGGGCCTGGACCCGATCCTCTCCGCCCTCCCCGTCGCCGCCCTCTGCTTCGCCGTCGGCTACCAGCTCCAGCGCCACCTGATCTCCCCCTTCGTCGGCCGGCCGGAGCACGAGCAGTTCATCCTGCTGGTCGGCGTCGCCATGATCGTCCTGAACCTCACCCTCATGACCTTCGGCCCCGACGCCCGCCCGGTGAACCTCCCCTACGGCCTCGACAGCTACGAGATCGGCCCCCTCCTGCTCGACAAGGCCCGCCTCGTCGCCGCCGCCGTCGCCCTGGTCCTGACCGCCGCCGTCATCGCCTTCTTCCGCTTCACCCGCACCGGCACCGCCATCCGCGCCTGCGCCGACAACCTCCTCGGTGCCGCCGTCATCGGCCTCGATGTCCGCCGCCTCTACGCGCTGTCCTTCGGCATCGGCCTGGCCTGCGTGGGCGCGGCCGGCGCGATGATGACCACCATCGCCGACGCCTCGCCCACGCTCGCGCACGCCTACACGCTGCAAGGCTTCATCATCGTCATCATCGGCGGCCTCGGCTCGCTCGCCGGCGCCCTGCTCGGCGGCATCCTGATCGGCGTCTGCGAGGCCCTGGCCGGCTTCCTCTTCCAGCCCTCGATGAAGAGCATGTTCTCCTTCCTGCTCCTCATCGCCGTCCTCGCCCTGCGCCCCCAGGGCCTGCTGGGCCGCATCGCCGCACGATGACCCCCCGCGCCGCGCTCCTCGCCGCCCTCCTCCTGGCCACCCTGCTCGCCGTCCCGCTGGTCGCCGGCCGCTACCCGCTGACCGTGCTGATCCTCGTCTTCCAGTTCGCCTTCATCGGCCAGGCCTGGAACCTGATGATGGGCTACGCCGGCCAGCTCTCCCTCGGCCACGCCCTCTATGTCGGCCTGGGCGCCTACATCCCCGCCCTGCTGTGGCTCCATCTCGGCCTGTCGCCACTCATCGGCCTGTTCGCCGGCATGGCCGCCGCCATCGTCGTCGCCGCCATCATCGGCTGGCTCGGCTTCCGCTTCGGCATCGAGGGCGTCTACTTCGCGCTGCTGACCATCGCCTTCGCCGAAGTCACCCGCGTCGCCTTCGACCACCTCCCCATCACCGGCGGCGCCGGCGGCCTTTTCCTGCCGCTCACGCCGGAGTCCCGCGCGTCCTGGTGGATGCTCGATGGCGGCCCGGTCTTCTTCTACTACCTCACCCTCGCCCTGGCCCTCGCCGGCACCCTCGCCGTCGCCGCCCTGGCCCGCAGCCGCCACGGCTACCTCTGGCGCGCAATCCGCGACGACCCCCAGGCCGCCGAGGCCCTCGGCGTGAACCTCTTCCGCGCCCGCATGCAGGCGATCATCGCCTCCGCCGCCATGGCCTCCATCGCCGGCGTGGTGAACGCCTTCTACTACCGCAACCTCTTCCCCGCGCAGGCCTTCGACATGGCCCGCTCGCTCGAACTCATCCTCGCCCCCATTGTCGGCGGCCTCGGCACCGTCATGGGCCCGGTCATCGGCGCCGCCCTCCTCACCCCCGCCGGCGAAGCCCTCACCGAACTCGTCCACCTCGCCGGCCTCGACGCCCCGGGCACCAAGGCCGTCGCCTACGGACTCCTGCTCATCGCCGTCATCTGGTTCCGCCCCAGCGGCATCTGGCCCTGGCTCTCCCGCCGGCTCGGCCTCGGATGACCCCACCCCTCCTCCAGGTCGAAGCCGTCTCCAAGCGCTTCCGCGGCCTCCTCGCCGTCGACCAGGTCGGCTTCACCGTCGCCCCCGGCGAAATCCTCGCCATCATCGGCCCCAACGGCGCCGGCAAGACCACCCTGTTCAACCTCATCGCCGGCGCCCTCCCCCCCACCGCCGGCACCATCCACCTGAACGGCACCCGCATCGACGGCCTCCGCCCCGACCGCATCGCGGCGCTGGGCGTCGGCCGCACCTTCCAGATCGTCCGCCCCTTCCCCGCCATGACCGTGCGCGACAACATCGTCGTCGGCAGCCTCATGCGCATCCCCTCCGCCCGCGCCGCCCGCCGGCACGCCGACACCATCCTCGACCGCCTCGGCTTCACCCCCCAGGCCGACCGCCTCGCCGCCTCCCTCACCCTGCCGGACCGCAAGCGCCTCGAAGTCGCCCGCGCGCTGGCCACCTCCCCCCGCCTCCTCCTGCTCGACGAAGTCATGGCCGGCCTGCGCCCCACCGAGGTCGACACCATGGTCGCCACCCTGCGCGCCATCGCCACCGAACAGGGCACCGCCATCGTCCTCATCGAACACGTCATGCGCGCCGTCATGGCGCTCGCCGAACGCGTCCTCGTCCTGCACCACGGCGCCCAGATCGCGCTCGCCCCCCCCGCCGAGATCGTCGCCAACCCCGACGTCATCCGCTCCTACCTCGGCACCGGCCCCGTCCACTGATGCTGCAGATCGAAAACCTCGCCGCCGGCTACGGCGACGCCATCGCGCTCGACGGCATTTCCCTCACCGTCCCCGACCGCCAGATCGTCGCCATCGTCGGCGCCAACGGCGCGGGCAAAACCACCCTCATCCGCACCATCGCCGGCATCATCCGCCCCTGGCGCGGCCGCATCCTCTGGCACGGCCAAAACATTGCCGGCCTCCCCTCCCACCAGGTCTGCAACCTCGGCATCGGCCAGGTCGCCGAAGGCCGCCAGGTCTTCCCCACCCTCACGGTCGCCGAAAACCTCGACCTCGGCGCCATGCTCCCCCGCGCCCGCGCCACCCGCGCCGCCACCCTGCGCCAGGTCCTGGAGATGTTCCCCCGCCTCGCCGAACGCCGCACCCAGCCCGCCGGCACCCTCTCCGGCGGCGAACAGCAAATGCTCGCCATCGGCCGCTGCCTCATGGGCCGCCCCGACCTCATCCTGTTCGACGAACCCTCCCTCGGCCTCGCCCCCGCCATCGTCCAGCAGGTCCTCGGCATCGTCCAACAGCTCAACGCGGAAGGCCTCACCTGCGTCCTCGTCGAACAGAACGTCGCCGCCTCGCTCTCCCTCAGCTCCCTCGGCTACGTCCTCGAAAACGGCCAGATCGCCGCCTTCGGCCCCGGACCCGACCTCCTGAACGACGACCGCATCCGCCGCGCTTATCTAGGCTTATAAGAAATCATTTCTTTTTGTGAACAAAAAGAAACAAAAAAACTTCCCCCATTGCACCGAGGCCGCAGGTTCAGCTCCCACGCAAATGGATAAAGTTTTTTTGCTTCTTTTTGTTCACAAAAAGAAGAATCCTTACCTTCCTTCGAACTGATAAGCCCCCAACGTCTCCTGCGCCGCCACCCGCCGCTCATGCCACGCCCGCGGCCCGCCGTAATACGCCAGGCTCCCCGGCTCCGCATTCCCGTCGCCGTTGTAGTAGGAGAGGCAATCCCGCAGCGGCCGCGTCCGCAGGTCCACTTCCCGGCAATGCGCCGCATAGTCCTCCTCGGGCTCCCGCCGAACATCCACCACCGCCGCCCCGCGCTCGCGCATCGTCTTCAGCATCCACACCACGTAGTCGGTATGCCCCTCGATCCCGCGCGTGAAGTTGAACTGCCCGCCACCCCCTTGCGGCCCCGACATGATCAGCATGTTCGGGAACCCATGGCTGTGCAGCCCCAGGAACGTCCGCACCCCTTCCTCCCGCCACTTGTCGCGCAGCGTCCGCCCGTCCCGCCCCGTCACCATGTTGAACGTCGCCGTCGCCATCCACTGGAACCCGGTCGCGTAGATCAGCACGTCGAGCGGATACTCCACCCCGTCATGCACCACCCCGCGCGGCGTGATTTCCTTCACTCCCAGCGGCGCCGTGTCCACCAGGTGAACATGCGGCAGGTTGAAGCTCGGCAGATACTCGTCATGAAATGTCGGCCGCTTGCAGCCATACGGGTAGTACGGCTTCAGCGCCGCCGCCGTCTTCGGGTCCTTGACGATCGCATCCACCCGCGCCCGGATCTGCTCCATCAGCCGATAGTTGCTGCGAAGCTGCGCCTGGATCATCTCCTCCGGCGACAACGCCCGCTCATGCTTGCGCTCCGGCCGCAGCGCCGTGACCTTTCCGGACAGGAAATCATCGTTGCCCTGCAGCGCCGTCCGCCCGGAGGAAATCGTCGCCAGCCGCTCCCGCCGCGCCTTCGCCCAGCCCGGCTCGTTGCGCCACGCCGCGATCTCCTCTTCCGTCGTCGCCCGCTGGTCGCGCACATCGATCGTCGAAGGCGTGCGCTGGAAAACGTAGAGCTCCTTCACCACCTTGGCGATTTCCGGAATCACCTGCACCGCGGTCGCGCCGGTCCCGATGATCCCCACCCGCTTGCCCGCCAGCTCGACGTCATAGTCCCAGCGCGACGTATGGAAGGATTCGCCCGCGAACCTCTCCATCCCCGCGATCCGCGCCAGCTTCGGCGTCGTCAGGATGCCGTTGGCCAGCACCACCACCCGCGCCCGCATCGTATCGCCCCGGTCGGTCCTGACGGTCCACCGCCCCGCCGCCTCGTCCCAGTCCGTCCGCTCCACCGTCGTATGGAACAGGCAACGATCGTAGAACCCGGTCTTCTCCGCCACCAGCTGGCAGTATTCAAGAATCTCGAAGCCCGAGGCGAACTTCATCGACGGGAAATACCCCATCTCCTCCAGCAGCGGCAGGTAGCTGTACGACTCCACGTCGCACGCAATCCCGGGATACCGGTTCCAATACCAGGTCCCGCCGACATCCCCGCCCTTCTCGCAGAACCGAACGTCCTCGAACCCCGCCGCGCGCAGCTTGTACCACAGCAGCAGCCCGGCGAACCCCGCCCCCACCACCAGAACCTCGCACTCGTCCGCCAGCGCCGACCGCTGCACCGGCGGCGCCGAATACACGTCCGCCAGATACTTCGCGAACGCCCCCTCCATCTCCATGTAGTCGGCAGCCCCCCGCCGCGCCTCGGAAAACGCCCGATACGCCGCCTGCTCCGCCTCCCCGAACGCCACCCCCGCCGGTGCCGCCGGCAGCGCCAGCAGGGCAGGGTCCGCCACCGGCGAATACCCCTTGCCCGCAATCCGCTCGCTCGCCTTCGCCGCCCGCGTGCGAAACACCAGCCGCCCGCTCGCCGGGTCCGTCCGGACGGCCTCCGCCGCCCCGTCCCGAGCCAGGCTCATCGGAACCCCTCCTTGCGGAACGGCCCGTCGCGCCACTCCAGCGCATGGCGGATGCCGCCCTCCTGCATCTTCGCCGCCCAATCCCCCGCCCCCGGCCGCAACCGGCTGGACAGCGCATGCCACTGCCACCCCGTCGCCATCGCCGTGCGAAAGCCCATGATCTCGTAGGTCTGGTTCAACGACTGCTTGTTCGCCGACAGCAGGTCCGGCGCGATCTCCGCCATCGCCCGCAGCTCGCGCATCACCTCGTCCTCCAGCGCCTCGGCCGGAAAGCTCTTCGCCACCCAGCCCATCTCCGCCGCCTCCTTGCCGCTCACCGAGTTGCCCGTCAGCTGCAGATACTTTGCCCGCGCCATCGACATCTTCCACGGGAAATACAGCGTGTCCGGCGTCGTCATGCCCCGCATCGGCGGATAGCCGATCCGCGCGTCATCGGCCACGAACGCGATGTCGGCCATGGACATGATCTCCGTCCCGCCCGCCACGCAATGCCCGTGCACCTTGGCCACCACCGGCTTCAGCAGGTCCCAGATCGTCAGCCAGTCGCGCAGGCACGACCGTGCAAACTGGTCCGTCCACGAATCGAAATGCGGCGACTTCACCCACCCCTCCTTCGGATGGTCGCGCCCCCCGGTCATGTCGTAGCCGGAGCAGAACGACGGCCCGGCCCCGTCCATCAGCACCAGCGACACGCTGTCATCGGCCTCCGCCGCGCGCAGCGCCCGCACGATCTCGTCGCGCATCCGCAGCGACAGGGCGTTGCGCTTCTCCGGCGCATTCAGCGTGATCCGCGCGATGCGGTGCTCCACGCGATACAGGATGTCGGAATAGGTCTCGCCCATGGTCGCCTCCCCGGTCTTGTTGCCCCGATGGTGGGGCCGCGCCGGTCGCAAGGCAAGGTGAGTGCCCTGCCGTGGCGGCGCCAGGCCGCGCCACGCCGCCCGCCGGCGCCGGCGGCCCCGGGCCCCGTCATTTTAGGGTTTGGCGCGGTCCGTCGAGTTAGATAAACTCCCCTCATGTTAATCATTCACGCACATAGCCCCCTGGGAGGGCACCTCGGCACCATCCTCACGCGGATCTGCGCCCTCGTGGCCCATCAGGCCGCGACCATCCGCCCGATCACCGCGCCCCTCATCGCGCTCCTCGCCCTCGCCCATGGCCGCCTCTGGCGCCTCGCCCACCGCTTCGACGCCCTGGCCCTGCGTTGGCGCGCCGGAACCCTGCCGAGACCCCGCGCCAGCCGCCCCGGCCGCCCCCGCCCCGCACGCCCGGACTCCGCGCAGGCGCCCAAGCTCCCCACCTCCGGCAGGGCCTGGCTCATCCGCTTGCACCAACCCACCGCGCAACTCGCCGGACAGGTCGAGGCCTTCCTCGCCCGGCCCGACACGCACGCCCTCGTCGCCGCCGCCCCCCAGGCCGGCCGCCTCCTGCGCCCCCTCTGCCGCGCCCTCGGCCTCACGCCCCCCGACTACCTCCGCCTCCCCCCGCGCCCGCCCCGCGCGCCGCGCCCCGCGCAACCGCGGACGGCAACCCCCCCCAGGCCCCAGCCCGGCACCGCCGCCGCCGTCACCTGGCGCAGCTACCGCCCGGGCCGCACCCGCCCCCCCTTCCTCGTCCCGCCGCCCCGCAAAAAATCGGCCTGACCAACCCCAGGGCTACCCACGCCCTCATTGTTCCACCTAAAGGACATTCCGGCTAAATCCATCGTGTCCCCCCGCTTCTGCCCGCACGCGCCCTGCTCTACCCTCCGCCCACGACCGAAGGGGGAACATCGCGCCATGGACACCAGCACCCAACCGCCGCCCGCAACCGGCCCCCTGCACGGCCTGCGCATCCTCGACCTGACCAATGTCCTGTTCGGCCCCTTCGGCGCCCAGACCCTCGGCGACTGGGGGGCCGAGATCATCAAGGTCGAAAGCCTCGCCGGCGACACCTGGCGCAGCGCCGGCCACTTCCGCAACCGCGGCATGAGCGGCCAGTTCATGGCCGCCAACCGCAACAAGCGCAGCCTCGCGCTGGACCTGAAGCATGAGCAGGGCAAGGAAATCCTCCGCCGCCTCATCCCCACCGCCGACGTCCTGGTCAGCAACATCCGCCCCGCCGGCCTCGCCCGCCTCGGCTTCTCCTACGAAGCCTGCCGCG
>CAMDGX010000089.1 GCA_945897825.1 Asaia bogorensis
AGCCGGCAGCACCCAGCGTCGGCACCAGGAGCTGGCGGAAGAAATCGCTGTCCTCTACCACCAGCAGATGTGGCCTGCTGTCGCCTCCCGCCGTGCCGGGCTCCGGACGGCGAAACCAATCCTGCGATGCCTGAGTGAGCCAGTGGCCGATATCGATCACGTCGGTGGCACGCCCCGCGATCACCGCCGAACCTAGCAGGCCCGGTCGGTCACCGGACAACTCGATCTGCAGGATGTCTTCGACCACATCGACGATCTCATCCACCAGCAGGCCCATGCAGCGCTCCTGCCGGCCGTCACCGTCGGTGAACACCAGCACGGCGAAGCGCTCGGCCGTCGGATCGATCGCGCCAGTGAGTGGCACGAGCGGCATGAGCCGGCCGCGATACTGGGTGACAGGCTGGCCGGCGGAGAACTCGATCTTGTCGCGCGACAGATCCTCCAACCGGGCGACCAGGCTCAGCGGCACCGCTTTCGGCTCAGCACCCCCGGCACGGAACAGCAGCATCGCTGTCCGGGACTGGCTGCGCGCTGTCGGGACAGTTTCGTCATGGGTGCGATCTGCGCGGCGTTCGGCGCCGGCAACGCCGGTGGCGCGAGCGATGCCGTTCGGATCCAGGATCATGATCACCGAGCCGTCGCCAAGAATGGTGTTGCCGCTGAACATGGTGATGTGGCGCAGGATCGGGGCCACGGGCTTTACCACGATCTCCTCCGTGTCGAAGACGCGGTCGACGATGATGCCGAGGGACGCGGTGCCTACCTGAACCACCACCACATGAACGCTGCGTTCTGCGTGGTTGCCCTCCGTGGCACGCAAAGCCAGCAGATCTGTGAGATTGACCAGCGGAAGCAGGCGGTCGCGCAGGCGCAGCACGGGGGTCCCGTGGATGTGTTCCACCACCGGGGTCGTCGTGTCTTGTGTGTCGGCATCAAGGCGTGCGCGCACCAGTTCGACGACGCTGATCTGCGGGATGGCGAAGCGTTCGCCGCCGGCTTCCACGATGAGGGCCGAGACAATGGCCAGCGTCAGCGGGATCTTGATGGTGAAGGTGGTACCGCGGCCGGGCTCCGACTTCAGGTCGATGGTGCCGCCAATCTTCTCGATGTTGGTCTTGACCACGTCCATGCCGACACCCCGGCCCGATACGGCAGTTACCTGGGCAGCCGTGGAGAAGCCGGGCCGGAAGATGAAGCGTTGGATCTCCGCGTCGCTCATGCCAGCCAGCTCCGCCTCGGTGGCGAGGCCTTTCGCCAGCACCTTGGCGCGGATCCGGTCGACATGCAGGCCGGTGCCGTCGTCGGCCACCTCGATGATGATGTGCCCGCCTTCATGATAGGCATTCAACATGATCCGGCCGGTATCGGGCTTGCCGGCGGCGCGGCGGGTTTCAGCTTTCTCCAACCCGTGGTCGCCAGAATTGCGCACCATGTGGGTCAGTGGGTCTTTGATCAGCTCCAGTACCTGGCGGTCCAACTCTGTTTCGGCACCGCGCATGACCAGCTCGATCTTCTTGCCGACATCGCGCGCAAGGTCGCGGACCAGCCGGGGGAGCTTTTGCCATGCGTTGCCGATCGGCTGCATGCGGGTCTTCATCACGCCTTCCTGCAGGTCGGAGGTGATGTGCGACAGACGCTGCAGCGGAACGGTGAAGCCGCTGGCATCGTTGTTCTGCGCCTCGTGCACGCGGGCGAGCTGCAGCAGCTGGTTGCGGGTGAGGACGAGTTCGCTGACGAGGGTCATCAGATCCTCCAGCACGTCGACCCCGACACGGATGGTTTGCGGGCCGACCGCATTCCCTTCCGACTGAACCTCGGACTGGAGTTCGCCAGGCGTGGCCATCGCTGCGGGCGACTCTGCCGGGGCGGCAATGATTGCGCGCTCCGTCGGCATGGGCGCCGGGGACGGTGCCTGTGCCACAGCGGGCGGTGTATTCACGAGATCCAGGCTGGTTGTCGTGGCGTTGGCGGGCAGCGGTGCGAGGTCGGTCTGGCGACCTTCGGCGGCGGCGTCGAGGGCGGCGACGAGGTCGGCATCGTCGCCGGTCGGCTCGGCGGCCGTGTTGGCCAAGGCCTCGACGATCTCCTTGATGCGGTCAAGAGCGGCCAGGACGGTCGTGATGATTCCGGGCGTTACGGCCAGCTGGCCGTCGCGGACGCGGCCGAGAACGTTCTCCGCGGCGTGCGCCACACGCTCAAGCCGGGGCAGCCCGAGGAAGCCACATGTTCCTTTGATGGTGTGGACGAGGCGAAAGATGAGTGCCAGTGTTTCGGCGTCGTCTGGCGTGCGCTCGAGCTTCACGAGCGCTGTGTCGAGTTCCGCCAGACTCTCGTTTGTTTCGGTCAGGAAATCGGCAAGCAAATCGTCCATGCGTCGCTCCGTGGCCAATGTGCGCGCCGATGCCGGATGGCAATACGGGGACCGCGCGGGCTGGAGGCCAATCTTGAAGGAACGGAGCGAAGAAAAGGTAAAGAGATGGACGCGCCAGAAGAAGATGTGCCGCTCAGTGCAGCGGGGCGAGGCCGACCAGCAGCGGAGGGGCCGGCTCAGGATGCGGGCCCAGAAGCATACTGATCCGCTGGCCGGTTGCGTGGGCGATCAATGCTGTCAACGGCGCCTGGATGGACCGTGCGGCTGCAACCGGGTCGGCCAGGCGCAGTTCCTCGATTGCCGCAGTTGTATCGGCGAACATGCCGGCGAGGCCCGTGGGCCAGGCGGCGCGTGGCCCGGTGATGCGGACCACAAGATCTAGCTCCGGTTGGCCATGCACTTCCACGACGCCACCACCGGGAAGGGATTCCATGGCGAGCACGAGGACATTGAGGGTGAGCCGCGCTGCGGATGGCGCGAAGCTGCCGGCACCGTCCAGGCCGTCCATGTCCAATCGTATGCCACGCCGTGCTATGTTGCCGACGAGATTGCGGCATTCCGTGACGCTCATGGGGCCACCGCCGCGCCCCCATGCGGCGCGGGCAAACCGCAGGCGGTGCATCAGGGCCAGGCCAGCCTCGCTCGCGAGGGTCAGTGCCTCAGCGTCCGGGTCTGCTCCACTCTGGAGCTCCTCTATCGCGCCGGCAAGCGCGTTCACCTGCCCGCTCAGGTCGTGACAGAGGCGTGTTGCAAGGATTTCAGCGAGCACAAGGGCATCCACGGCGTCCTGCTGCCTCCTCATCGTCACTTGCTCCTGGTCGGTTTTGGGCACGGCGTGACGTCCGCATGGATTCACCGTGAAAATCACGATTTAATTACGAGGAGATGCGCCGGATGTCTATAACCATCGTCAACGAAATTTCAACCTGATGGGGGAGCAAGACCCGCAGGCCGTCGGCAACAGGACGAAAGCGGACCACCGTGCCGGGCATTTGCGACCAGGCGACTGGGTGATCCATCCGCAGCAGCCGGATTGGGGCGTGGGACAGGTCCAGTCCGTCGCCGGGCTGCGGGTGACGGTCACCTTCGAGCATGCAGGTAAAATCTTGATTAACGCCACGCATGTCGCGCTCGAACCGCTCCTGCGATGAACCCCTTGCACGGGCGCTGGTGTGGCACGACATTGCGTTGTATCCAGCCGTGAATAGCCAGCCGTCCTCCAGCCAGGTTCCCGACCATGATCGATCCCTTCGGCCGGCCCATCACTTATCTGCGCGTATCGGTCACGGACCGCTGCGACCTTCGGTGCGTGTACTGCATGGCCGAGGACATGACGTTCCTGCCCAAGGCGGAGATCCTGTCGCTGGAAGAGCTGGACCGACTGTGTGGAGCCTTCATCCGCCTGGGTACCAACAAGATCCGCATCACTGGTGGCGAGCCGCTGGTGCGGCGCGACGTGATCACTCTGTTCCAAAGCCTTGGGGCGCGGCTGGGGCCGAAGGGCCATGGCGGGTTGGAGGAACTGACCGTCACCACCAATGGAAGCCAATTGACCCGACATGCCGAAGCGCTGGTCCAGGCGGGGGTGCGCAGGATCAATGTCAGCCTCGACACGCTGAACCCGGAGAAGTTCGCCGGCATCACGCGGTGGGGCAAGTTCGAGAAGACTCTGGACGGTATCTTCGCAGCCAAGGCGGCTGGCCTCGCCATCAAGATCAACGCCGTCGCGCTGAAGGGCGTGAACGAGGATGAGTTCGACGCCATGGTCGCCTGGTGCGGTGAGCACGGCTTCGACCTGTGCCTGATCGAGACCATGCCGATGGGCGACATCGATGGGGACCGCACCGATCAATACCTGCCGCTTTCGATGGTGCGCGCCAGGCTGCGCAAGACCTGGACGCTGGAGGAGACGGATTACCAGACCGGCGGTCCCGCCCGCTATTACACTGTGGCGGAAACCGGCCGGCGTGTGGGGTTCATAACGCCGATGACCCACAATTTCTGCGAAAGCTGCAACCGCGTGCGGCTCACCTGCACCGGCACGCTGTACATGTGCCTGGGCCAGGACGACTCTGCCGATTTCCGCCGCGTGCTGCGCAGCGGGGCGACCGACGATGAGCTGGATGCAGCGATCGTCGCGGCTATCGCGCGCAAGCCGAAGGGGCATGATTTCATCATCGACCGAAACCACGATCGGCCGGCGGTGGCGCGGCACATGAGCGTGACCGGCGGCTAGGCCAGCCTTCCGCGCCCCCGCGCCGCGATGATCTCGCGGCGCAGTTTCTGGCGCATGGCCTCCTCAAACTCCCCGAAGTCCCGGCAGGTCATGGCGAACGCGCCGGGGCCGCCGATCACTTCGGCCTGGTAGTGCGCGAGCAGGTCCGGCTCGTCGTGCAGCACGCACAGGCCGTTGATCGTGACGCCGCCTGCCATCAGCCGGTCGCGCACCACGTGCGGCAGGACCCCCTGGTTCGACTTGCCGTCGCCGACCATGTCGATCACCACCCGCGTGGCCCCCGCCGGCGCGGCGAGCAGGAGCGCCTCGCAGGCCAGCAGCGCCGCGCCGATGGCGGTGGCACCGGCGCGCACGGTACGGGGCACGTTCTCCACCGCCTCTGCGAAGGCGGCCAGGGTGTCGGGCGACGACAGGCGGGCCCAGTCCACCATCACCTCCTGGGCGTCGGGGCCGGACCAGATCAACAAGGCGCAGAGGCTGGCGCCCAGCGGGCCGCCGAGCAGACCGGCGGCCACCGCCTCGTCGCGCAGGCCCGCCGCGCAACCGCTGGCCATCAGGCCGAAGCTCTCGAGCGACACGCTGGCCGAGCAGTCAAGCGCGATGATGAGGGCGAGGTCGGCGTCATCCATCTCGCCACCCTACCACTGGCACCCTTGAGCGGAACCGCCTTGTGGCCGATCATCGGCGTAACACCGCGAAGGGAAACGCCATGCCCGACGACATCTCGCCCCAGGCGACATCGACAGCGACATCGGCCGCGACGCTGCCGCTGTCACGCATCACCGTGCTGGACCTGACGCTGGCCCGCGCCGGGCCTACCTGCGTGCGCCACCTCGCCGACTGGGGGGCGAACGTGATCCGCATCGAGCCGCCTGGGACGGGGGAGGACATCGCCGGCAACCGCGATGGCCCCGACTTCCAGAACCTGCACCGCAACAAGAAGGCGATCCGCCTCGACCTCAAGTCGCCTGAGGGACATGCGGCGTTCATGAAGCTCGCCGCCACCGCCGACGTGGTGGTGGAGAACATGCGCGCGGCCGTGAAGCACCGGCTGAAGGTGAGCTACGACGACGTGAAGGCGGTGAACCCGCGCATCGTCTACGGCAGCATCAGCGGCTTCGGCCAGGATGGGCCGTACGGCAAGCGTGCCGGCGTGGACCAGATTGCCCAGGGCATGGGCGGGCTGATGTCGATCACCGGTGAGCCCGGCCGCGGGCCGATGCGCGTGGGCATCCCGATCGACGACCTATGCGCCGGCACGCTGCTGGCCATGGGCATCATGATGGGGCTGTTCGAGCGCGAGACGACCGGGGTCGGCCGGTGGGTGACCACCTCGCTGCTGGAGACGCAGGTGTTCCTGCTCGATTTCCAGGCCACGCGCTGGCTGTTCGACGGCGAGGTGGCGGGGCAGGCGGGCAACGACCATCCGACCGGGATTCCCACGGGCGCCTTCCCGGCCGCCGACGGCTACATCAACATCGCCGCCAGCTCCGGCCGCCTGTGGGACCGGTTCGCCGAGGCCATCGGCCATCCGGAGTGGAAGACCAAGCCGGAGTGGTCGACCCAGAAGGGGCGCAGCGCCGACCGCAAGAACATCAACGCGGCCATCGCCGAGATCACGTGCACCAAGCCGGCCGAGCATTGGATCGAGCTGTTCGAGGAGGCCGGCATTCCCTGCGGCCCGATCAACACGATCGACAAGGTGTTCGCCGACCCGCAGGTGAAGCATCTGCGCATGGCGCGGCCGATGCAGCATCCGCGGCTGGGGATGAAGGAGGTGGTGGCCTCGCCCATCAACCTCGTCGGCCATCCCAAGGACGTACGGACCGCCACGCCTGATGCCGGAGCGCACACGGTGGAGGTCCTGCGCGGCCTGGGCTACAGCGATGCCGAGCTTGCCGACATGCAGCAAAGGGGCATCGTATGACCACAGCCTATGCCGACGGGAAGATGCTCGCCGAGGTGTCGGAGGGCGTCGGGTTGATCACCTTCAATCAGCCGGAGAAGCGCAACGCCATGTCGGTGGCGATGTGGCACGGGCTGTCGGAGATCCTCGACGCGTTCGAAGCCGACGATGCCATCCGGGTGGTGGTGATGACGGGCGCGGGCACCAAGGCCTTCGTCTCCGGTGCGGATATCAGCCAGTTCGAGCAAACGCGGGCCGATGGCAACGCGCAGCTGGAATACGACCGGTTGACCGGGGCGGGGCGTGCGCGCCTGGCCGCGTTCCCCAAGCCGGTGATCGCCTGCATCCGCGGCTTCTGCCTGGGCGGTGGATTGGGGATCGCCATGCAGGCGGATCTGCGCATCGCCGGCGAGGGGGCGCAGTTCGGCATCCCGGCCGCAAAGCTCGGCATCGCCTACAGCTACGAGATGGTCGACCGACTGGTCTCGCTGGTCGGCCAGGCGCATGCGCGCATGATCATCATGACGGGTGACCGGCTGGATGCGGCCGAGGCGCAGCGCATCGGCCTGGTGAACCGGGTGGTGGCGGATGAGGACCTGACCGATACGGTGCTCGAGATGGCCAAGACCATCTCGGCCAACGCGCCGCTGTCGCTGAGGGCCACCAAGCTGACGATCAACGCCGTGATGGCGGATGCCAGCCAGCGCGATCGGGCGGCGGTGGACGCGTCCATCCTGGCCTGCTTCGACAGCGAGGATTACCGGGAAGGCCGGACCGCGTTCATGGAGAAGCGCCCAGCGCGTTGGAAGGGGCGCTGACGAGCGGCGCAAGGGGCTGCCTCACGGGTAGCGACAGGTAGTCCGCTCCTTTGCACCTGACAATGCGCCGGGTGCTGGGCGGGCTTTCGAGTCCCTGTCGGGTGATGCCGTGGCCCTGCGTGTGCGGCGCACTGCCCGATGGAGTGAGCCGTGAGGCTCCCCACGGAGCGGGACGGGCAGGGCGTCAGTTGATGAACCTGGCCAGCCGCACGGCGGTATGCCCACGGCTGGGGCGCAGGCTGGGCATCACCAGCAGGCAATCGTCGTGCGGGGTGCGGATCTCCGTGGTGCCGTCGAGCGCGATCAGGGTGTTGCGGCGAGGGATCACCTCGCCGCCGCGAAAGGCGCGCACGAAGGCGAAGCTGCTGGTGGTGGCGGTGATCGGCATGGTCACTTCGGCGGTGCGCTGGGCGGGCGCCTGCGGGATCGGCAGGGCCGGATGGCCGCGCAGCAGGCCGAGATGGCGCAGCAGTCCGCCGACGCTGGCCGCCGCCATGCCGACCGCCGCGTCGTCCCAGTGCTGGCCGGCTTCGACCAGGAGGGCGCGGGCCGTGCCGCCATCGGCGGTGAACCGGGGATGGTCGATCAGTCGCGGGCCGCTCGTGTGGCCGCGATCGGCCACCACCAGGCCCGGGTGGCCGACGGCCTCGGCCAGCGCGCGGCCGCGCGGCGCGGCGCCACTGAGGATCAGCGGATCGGACGGCCAAAGCATGGAGTGCAGATCGAGCACCACATCGGCGGCCTCTACAGCGGGGCGGATGGCGCGCGCGCGCGCCAGTTCCAGCGACTGGCGCGGGCCGTCGAGCAGGACGGGGTCCCAAAGTCGATTGAGGTCCTCGTCGATGTAGCGGCTGACGGTGGGGTTGGCGGGGTCGAAGGCGTCGAATGCGTCGAGATTGACGAAGCCGAGGGTCAGCCGCCCGCGCAGCGGCCGCAGCTTTGCGCGCAACATCCGGTCCAGCACGATGGCGCCGGTGAACTCGTTGCCGTGCATCAGCGCCAGCAGCAGGACATGCGGGCCGGTCGCTTCCGCCGCGATGCTGGTGAAGCCGGGAATGCCGGTGTTGCCGGCGCGCCACGGCGTAAGGTCTGGGCGGTCGATGCGCACGTCGAAAATCGGGAACGCCGCCGCCGCGGTACCGACGGAGGGATCTATCCCAGTCATGGTGTCACCGCCATGGGCGGCGCCCTATCCGGCCAGCCGGTCTGCGAGGCGCCGGATGAACGCATCGCAAGCGTCGAGCTGCGCCTGGTCGATCCATTCGTCGGGTTGGTGCGCCTGGGCAATGGCGCCGGGGCCGCAGACAATGGTGGGGATGCCGGCCTGTTCGTACAGCCCGCCCTCCGTGCCGTAGCTGACATACCCGGTGGAGTTGGAGCCGGTCAGCTGCTTGACCAAGTCGGCCAGCGCGTGTTCGCCAGGCAGGCGCAGGCCGGGGATCCAGTTCATCACCTCCAGCGTGATGCCGCAGGCGGGATCGACCGACTTCATGGCGGGCTCGATCGCCGCGGCGACATGGCCGCGCAGGCGTTCGACCTGGGCGAAGAAATCGTCGCCCGGGATGGTGCGCCATTCCATGACGAATTCGCACCGCTCGGGGATGATGTTCAGTATCGTGCCGCCCTGGATGGTGCCGACATGCACGGTGGTGTGCGGCGGGTCGAAGCCGGGATCGAACGGTCCCTGGGCGGCGAAGCGGCGTGCTTCGGTGTTCAGCCAGGCAATGGCCTCCGCGGCTGCGGCGATGGCATTCACGCCCTTGGCCGGCTCGCTGGAATGGCCCGGCCTGCCGCGCGCCACCACCCGCAGCGCCAGGCGGCCCTTATGCCCCAGGATCGGCTGCATCAGGCTCGGCTCGCCCACGATGCACATGGCGGGCTTAAGGCCGCTGGCCGTGAGATCGGCCACCAGCTCGCGCGCGCCGGCCATGTCGGTTTCCTCGTCATGTGTGATGAAGAGGTGGATCGGGCGGGCCAGCCGGCGCGCGGCGAGGTGCGGCACGGCGGCCAGGCAGGAGGCGACGAAGCCCTTCATGTCGGCGGCACCGCGCGCATAGAGCCGCCCGCCCGCTGCGCGCAGGGTGAAGGGATCGGCGCTCCAGGCCTGCCCATCCACCGGCACCGTGTCGACATGGCCCGACAGCGCGATGCCGCCAGCCACGTTTGGCCCGATCACGGCATGGATGTTGGCCTTCTGCCCCGTCGGGTCGGTGCTGACGCGGTAGGGCACGCCGTGCCGGTCCAGCCAGGCGCGGACGAAGCCGATCAGTTCCAGGTTCGGGTTGCGGCTGGTCGTGTCGAAAGCCACCAGCCGCGCCAGCATGGCGGCGGTGTCCATCGGTGCGGCGGTCTGGTCTCCCAGGACCCCGTTCGGGGCGTTTTTGCTCTCCATGGCGCCACTCTATACTGCCTCACCCGGCCCGCAAACGGACCGCCCAGGAGACCTTTCCATGACAGCGCCGCGCATCGCCATTCTGGGCCTCCATCTGGAGGCGAACTCCTTCGCCCCGCCGACGGTGCGCGAGGATTTCCTGCGCCAGTGCTGGGAGGAAGGCGAGGCGATCACCCGGCTGGTGCGCGTGCCCAGCCACCTGCCTTCGGAAGTGCCAGGCTTCTATGCGCGGATGGACGAGAAGGGCGCATGGACACCGGTGCCGGTCATCATGATCGCGGCGCCACCCGGCGGGCCGATCGTGCAGGATGTGTTCCTGGATTTCCTCGACCGCGCGCGCCGGTGCCTCGCCGCCGCGCTGCCGCTCGACGGGGTCTACATCGCCAGCCACGGCGCCTCCTCGGCAACCGGGGACGAGGACAGCGACGGCACGTTGGTGGAGATGGTGCGCGGCATCGTCGGCCCGGCAGTGCCAATCGTGGTGACGCACGACCTGCACTGCAACGTCTCGGAGAAGTTGGTCGAGCTGAGCGACGCGCTAATCGCCTATCGCACCAACCCGCATGTCGACATGCGCGAGCGCGCGGCGGAGGCGGCGGACCTGATCGAGCGGCTGCGCGGCGGGCTGAAGCCGGCCAAGGCGTTCATCCGCATGCCGTTGATGCCGCCCAACGTGATGCAGCTGACGGCCAGTGGCCCCTATGCCGACCTCATCAACCTCGGCCAGGAACTGTCCCGGCCGCCGATCCTGAACGTGTCGGTCACCGGCGGCTTCACCTACAGCGACCTGCCGAAATGCGGGCTGTGCATTACCGTGACGGCGGACAACGACCCGGCGGCGGCGCGTGAGGTGGCGCGGCAAATCGCGCGGGCGGCCTGGGCGGGGCGGGAGCGGTTCCTGCCGAAGTTGACGACGCTGGATGATGCCGTCGCGATCGCGCGCGCGGCCAGCGGCGGGGCGCGCGAGCCGGTGATCCTGGCCGATTGCGCCGACAATCCGGGCGGCGGCGGGCGCGGCAACACCACCTGGATCCTGCGCGCGCTGCATGAAGCAGGGGTGGGCGAGGGCGTGGTGCTCGGGGTGTTCGTCGACCCGGCGCTCGCCGCGCAGGCCCATGCTGCGGGCGCGGGTGCCGCGTTCCGGGCGGCCTTCGCCAGCGACGAGAGCGAGTTCTCCAAGCGTTTCGAGGCCGACGTGGTGGTGGAGCGGTTGAGCGACGGCAAGGGCATCGGCCGGCGCGGCATTGCCGAGGGCCGCGTGTTCGACCTGGGGCCGAGCGCCCTGGTGCGCCTGGCTGGTTCCGGTATCCGGGTGGTGGTGGGTTCGCTGCGCCGGCAGTTGGCCGAGCCGGTGATGCTCGAGATGCACGGCATCGACATCGCGGCCCAGCGCGTGGTGGTGGTGAAGTCGCGCGGGCATTTTCGCGCGGGTTTCGACGAGTTCTTCAGCCCCGACCGCATCTTCGAGGTGGATGTTCCCGGCTACAACTCGCCCGTGCTGTCGAGCTTCGCGTGGAAGCGGCTGCCGCGCCCGGTCTATCCGATCGACCTCGACGCGGGCTGGACCGACAACGTCTGACGTTCAGTCGCACAGCAAGCGCAGGCGCTCCAGGCGCAGGCAGCGTCCATCGTCGACCAGGCGATGGGTGGCGGTCGGCGCTGCGACCGCGCGCCGGCGGCGGGTAGGGCAGGGCCGCTCAACGAGGTTGCGAGCGAACAGGTGCGCGACGAAATCACGTGCCGCAACGATGGGGCTAGGCGTCTCGTCGCCGGCGCCGTTGCCCGCCACGGCGAGCGCAGGGGTCTGCGACGCCGGCTGCAGCAGCAAGGGGCGGTCGAGCCCCAGGAAGGCGGCATCGATCGCCACGCAGGGCAGCAGCGCCGGGTGGGTCGGATGCAGCTCCGTGCCATCCTCCGCCTCGTAGGGATCGAAGCTGTCGGTGGCCGGGCTGCGCGGCAGGAGCATGGCGCGGGCGAACAGGTCGCGCAGGCGTAGCGCCACGACGGGAGCCTCCTGGACCGCCGCGGCGATGGCGAGTTCCGAGGCCATCTGGGCCAGGAAATTCGGCACGACCGCCACGCGGCGCAGGGCGGTGGCGAGCAGCCGGGCTGCCTTGTCGGCGGCCAGTGCCAACGCCGCATCGGGCGTGCGGCCGCGAACGGACGCGGCGCTGAACAGGATGGCGATCATGTCGAGCATCGCCGACATGAAGGACGACGGCCGCGGTGCATCGACCAGCGTCGCCAACGTGCCGGCCAGGCCGCTTGCGCCGGCGCGCAGCACTTCGGTCCGACTTTCCGCCAGCTGGAGCGCGGCGAGGATGCCGGTGATCTCGGCGAAGACCTGATGGAACGCTGCCACCTCGTCGGCCGCCGCATTCCACAGCGCGGGCCGCAATGTCGCGAGAACAGCATGCCCGACTGCACGGCACGCGGCCTCGGACGGGTCGGGGCCAGCGAGGCGGATGCCTTCGCGATCGAAGACGCATCGGCCCGCCGCCGGCTCCAGGCAAATCGTCAAGGTTCCCGTTCCTTGCCAACACCATTCCGCGGCCTCGCGCCATGGGGCTGCTGCACGCACCACTGCATCGGCCACGCACCAGTAGCGGAAGCCGCTGGTGCCCGGGCGATACTCGGCGGGCAGCGGCGTTGGACCGTCGATCGCCATGCTCGACACGGCCAGGCGTGGCCGGGGTCTGGGCAGGAGTGTTCCAGCCCCGGCGCTGTGCCAGGTCAGTACGGTCGCGCCGCTGCCACCGACCAGTGCCGCGCGTGGATGCGGCGTACTGGCCGACAGCACCGAGTGCGTCGCGGGCGGGGCCGGCCGGGGCGTATTGGCCATTCGTGCCTCCATACGGTGACGACGGGGGGCGCTCAGGTGGCGAGGGCGGTCCGGCGGCGCAGTTCCAGGTAGAAGATGTCCGGGCTCTGCCGCGTGTAGACGCGCTTCATCGCGAGGTCGGCGCCATCGATGCCGCTGGCGAGGTCGAGCATTTCGGCGGCGTCGCGGTAGATCAGGAACCAGTCGGCGATCGCCTCCATGTAGCCGGCGTCGTAGATGCCGGTGGCGAAGTTGCCGATGACCAGGCGACCGCCGGGTCGCAGCAGCGAGAAAAATGCCGCCGTCAACGCGCTGGCCAGCCGCTGGCCGAGATAGTCGTAGAGCCCGGCGGCATAGATCATGTCGAACGAGCCTGCCTTGAAGCTGCCGTCCAGCACCGCCTTGATGCTGCGGTTCACCGGCTCGATGCCCTTGATGCCGAAGGACTTTCCGACAACCGCCAGCGATTCCGCGTCCTGGTCGAGCGCCACCAGCCGACCGATCCGGTGTTGCTGCACCGCCGCCGACACCAGCCCCTCCCGCAGGTGGCCGCATGCCGCGGCGAGGATCGAGGGCATCGGGCGCGAGTCGGCGACATGGTCAATCAGCTCCGCCATGAAGTCCCGCCGTTCCCGCACCGCCGCGGCGGCCGGGGCGGCGGCATCGCGCGCCAGGAGGGACAGGCCGAGCGGCGAGGCATCGCGGGCCTCGGTCGCGGCGGCCCCGTAGTAGAGCAGGTCAATCAGCGGCGCATCGCCAGCATAGCCGCGCGGCTTGACGAAGGCGCGGCGGGTGAACGGGTTCTCGTGCATCAGCCCCATCAGCGGATGGGCGCGGACCAGCGCGATGGTGCGCTGCCAATCCTCGGCCGGCAGGCCCGACCGCATCCACCACAACCCGTCGCTGAGGATATCGACCGCCTGCGCCACATCGCCCCCGCCCAGGATGCGGTCGCGGGTGGAATCGAGCAGGCCGACGGGATCATGCAGCGCCGGTTCGTGCAGCGGGCGAAGGGCGACGGGCATCGTACGGGTGATCTCGTTCATGACATTCCTCTGGAACAAGCAGGACGGTCGGCGAAGCGATCGTCGCGGTCGACCTGGGAAGAACCTTGGTGATGCCCCCATCCGCTGCCTGTCAGCCGGGCGTGAGCCATCGGTATCACGGTGCCGTTGCGTCACGTTGACGGATTGCGACGCTGTGTCATGGTTTCGGCATCGGTTCCGGCCGATCGCGGCAAAATGACCGCATGGAGACATCCACCCGATGCGCACTGTGACCCGTGTTCATCCCGATGCCGAACCGGCGTCGCCCGGCACAAGGTTGCGTGTCGGCGTTCTGGGCGGCATTGCGCTGTCCAGCGATGGACGGGCGATGGTTTTGCCGCATCGTAAGGCACGCGTGATCCTCGCCGTTCTTGCGCTGGCACGAGGGACGCCGGTCTCGCGCGAGCAGCTAGCCGACCTGCTTTGGGACACTGCCGATTCTCCGGCGCGCGGCGCGTTGCGGACCACGCTGTATGAACTTCGCCGCGTCTTGCAGGCGTGCGGCTGCACGGCACTGGAGGAGAGCGGGTCGCTACGGCTGCTTCCGGAGCAATCGGACACCGACTTGGCCCGCGCCATGGAAGCGATCGCAGCAGGCGAGGTGCCGGCGATCCTGGCCGCGCAGCCGAATGCGCTCGGCCGAATCCTGGCGGGGTACGAAGATATCAGCGAAGGCGTGCGGGCCTGGATCGACGAGATCCGGGCCAGCGCCCAAGCCGAGTTGCGGCGCACCATCGGGGCGGCAATGGTTGCGCCGGCGATACCGCGGCAACGGCGGCGTGCCCTGGCGCAACTTGCCTTGCAGATCGACCCCACCGATGAGGCCGCCTGCCGAACCGTCATGCGCCTGGCGGCCGAGGACGGGGAAATCGGTGTTGCATTGAAGGCCTATGGCCAGCTTTACGACGCGCTGGACGCCGAGCTGGCCATGGAACCGGGAGATGAAACCCAGGCACTGGTCGCGGCGATCAAGACCGGGCAGGTCCCGTCGATCCGGCTGAGAAGCGGCGCGCCTCCGCAGGATACTCCCCCGGCGACCGCGCCGGCCACGCTTGCGGTATTGCCGTTTGTCGCGGCGTCGCCGGATCTGGCCCTGTTCGCCGACGGGGTGGTGGAAGGCACGATCCATGTGCTGTCGGGCATCGGCGACCTGTTCGTCATCGCCCGCGGTACCAGCATGCGCTACGCAGGAATCGGCTTCGACCCGCGCGAGGTGGGGCGCGAGCTTGGCGTGGGATACGTGATGGCCGGGCGTGTCTCCCGCACCGCGGATGGCGTGCGCGTGGCGACCGAATTGGTGGCCACGCGCTCAGGCATCGTGGTTCGGACCGACCGGCACGAGGTGGCGCCGTCCGATCTGTTCGCGCTGCAGGACCGTATCGCCGAGCAGCTCGTGGCAACCCTGGCACCCGCGGTGAAGGAACACGAGCTGACCCGAGCACGACGCAAGCCTCCGGCCGAGCAGACCGCCTATGACCTGATGTTGCAGGGGGTCGACCTCCAGTATGCGCTGGAGGAATCCACTTACGACAATGCCGGCGCCCTCCTTGAGGAGGCGATCCGCCGCGATCCCGGCTTCGCGCCGGCGCACGCGCACCTGGCCACATGGCACAACTTCCGGATCGGCCAGGGCTGGAGCCACGACCGCGCGGCCGATGCCACGGCGGCGGAACGACATGCCGCCCTGGCGCTGGACCTGGACCGCAACAATGCCGTTGCGCTGGCGATCCGCGGGCAGGTCCATTCGTTCCACAACAGGGACTACCGGCTGGCCCGCAAATGCCTGGACCGCGCGCTGGAAGTCGGCCCGAGCTGCGTCATGGCCTGGACGTTGAGCAGTGCCACCCATAGCTGGACCGGCAACGGGACCGACGCGGTGGCGCATGCGGCGCGCGCCCTGTCGCTGTCGCCGCGCGACCCGTTCGCGTTCTTCGCCGAGCACATGTTGTCGCAGGGCCACTACATGGCCGGCGACTTCGATGCAGCCATCGCCATCGGGCAGCGCGTGGAGGAGAGCAATCCACGCCTGACCTCGAACCTCCGCACCCTGGCGGCAGCCCTGGTGGCGCACGGCGCCATCGATGTTGCACGGGACGTTGCGGCACGGATGCTGCGGCTGGAGCCGGATTTCACCCTGGGCGGATTCGCCCAGCGCACGCCGCTGGCCGACGCGGTACGCGCTCCCTATGTGGCGCGGCTTCGCCGTGCCGGGCTGCCGGACTGACACCACCCGCAACGAACAGCTTCACCCAAGAACAGGAACGGCCAAGATGACCAGCCACATGGGAAACATGGGGAATATGGGCAACATGGGTAACATGGGCAGCCAGGATGCAGGCAGCGCTTGGCTTCCCGACCGCCAGGGGCTTCCGTACTGGGCCGAGGCGCCCAAGCTCTTCAGTGCTGAGCCGGATGTGACCGCGGCTAGCCTCGGCGAGATGCTGGCAAACGGTCCCGAGCCGAAATGGGACGACAAGCACTGGGGCGCCGAATGGACGGCCTGGCGGGCGCTGAACGAGTTCGCCGAGAAAATCGAGGATTGGAAGAAAATCGACGTTGGGAACTGGAAGAACGAAGATACGCCTGGGGAACTGGCGCAACTTGTGAGAATGATGCAGGACGAGCGTAGTGATGCGCTGGGCGAGATCGTTGCCCAGGACGTGCTGTATGACCGCTTTGCGGTATTCTTCTTGCGCCTGTTGCGGATCAGCCCACAGGCCTACCCGGCGACCTGCACCCTGCTGCATGTGGCCGGGCTGATCGGGTTGATGACGGTGATGCACTTCAAGGCACACCCGTATCCTGAAGGGGCGTCGGTTAAGCCCGAACGCCGCCCCCGGCCGTCGCAGTACCTACCTGCCCTGATGCCGCCGGTTCCGGTGCCGGGACATCCGGCCTTTCCAAGCGGGCACGCGACACAATCGCTTCTGATGGCCGAACTGGTCCTGCTGGCGTTGGAGGGCCCTAAAGATGCCGAAGGTAAACCGGACAAGAACTTGGTCCTTTTCTGGAAGCCCTACCTCCACACCCTGGCCCATCGCATGGGACGCAACCGCGAACTGGCCGGCCTCCATTTTGCCTCGGACAGCACGGCTGGGTACAAGCTGGCGATGGAATTGTCCGTAAAGATCAAGACACATGTCGAGAAATCAGAGAACGCCGAGGGCGTGCTGGCGAAGCTGATCTTCAGGGCCCGCCAAGAGTGGTGGGCGTGATGGGTCAGGGCCCGACACTGGTCCACCCCAAACAAACCGATCCCCTGCGGAGCCCGCCCGGGCCGCCCGCGCTTCCGCCGCTCGCGCCGCCTGTGCCCCGCCGCCAGGCCCGGCGTGTGGAGCCGCCTGCCGGCACGCAGTCGGCCCAGGCCCATGTCCAGAGCCGCAACTGGGCCGGGGCAGTGGTGCCGGCCAACAGAGGCGAGCGCTTTTCCCGTATCGAAGGCACCTGGACCGTTCCACGCATTGGCCACCGGGACGTGTCCAAGGGGTTGGTCTCGATCTGGGTCGGCCTGGGTGGCAGCCGCCCGTCCTCCAATTCCATGCCCCAGATCGGCACCGAGCATGGTTGGGACGGCAGCATGTGGGTGAGCCGCCTTTGGTGCCAATGGTGGCGTGGGGCCAACTCGGTTGAAGGCTTCATGTCGCGGTGGGTGCCTGGCGTTTCTCTATCGCCCGGCGACGTTGTCACATGCGGCCTGGAGGTCATGGACAATGACGACCCTCGCGTTAAGGACGGGAAGGTCGTTTTCCAATGGCGCCTTGGCGGCGTTGTCCGAGAGTATGTTTGGACCGAGCCCAGGGCGGTGATGGCGGATACGGCAAACTGGATCGTGGAGCGCCCGACACAGGTGTATCTGCCGGCCCGCGAAACGGAGACGTCGTTCCAGCCCGGCGTGCGGCTTGGACGCCACCATCCCTTGCCCGGGTTCGTCGATGCCAACGAAGGCGCCATCCCGACCGGGGAGGAGGTTGCTTTCCTTCGGGGCTGCAAGGCGACGCTGGGCCCCGTGGCGGGGGCCGTGCCGTCGGCCGTTCGCCGCCCGAGCGATGGGCAGCTTGTATCGCTGCGCTCGATCATTCCCGGGGCTGGTCGCAGCTTCGTCGAGTTGGAGCCTTCCGTAGCGATCAATCCGCGCGACGATGAATTGCGGATCGTTCGGCACCTGCCCTGATGGTGTGATCGCGACACTGCTGGACGCTTCTGGGTTGGACGCAGGGCGCACGACATCGTCCCCCGACTGGGGGCGATGTGGCGCGGATGCGGATGCGAGGGCGGCGCAAGTCCTGGCGGGGCGCGGGCGATGCGGGCGTGGGGCGTGGGCAGGGTTCGGGCGAGGGGGCGCATGCCTTTGCCGGGCCCGGGGCCGAGGACGTACAGGATCGGGTGCTCGCAGACCAGGTGGGTGCCGTCGTGGATGGAGCGGATGCGGAAGGGCAGGGGGGACTCATCCGGAAAGGAGAGCGACCCTTCGTCCGGGTAGAGACGGGCGGATCCGTACTGCCATCCCCAGGGCTGGCGGCGGTGGCCGAGAAGGGCGGCGAGGAGGGAGTGGAGGATGGCGCGCAGCATGTCGTGCAGGCGTGCGTTTCCAGCCGCGCCTTGGGCGCGGGGATCGGCGGGGCTCTGCGCCCGGCTGGAAAGGAGGGCATCCATTTAGTTAGTCTACACCGCTGACATCGGCCGGCGCAAAGAAATATTACCTATGGCGAAATTTTTCCCTCTCGACACCCCTTCCTACCAGAGTGGCTTGTTATGCAACCCTATATGACCTGCCCGTCGCTGGCATGGGCGGCCGGATTGCGTGGCGGCTCAGGCCACGCATGCGTGACAGCGACGACGCCGTGTCAGCGTTTGAACATATTTCCTGGCGGTGGGGCCGCACGGGTGTAGTCCATCTTCGTGTACGCCCCCCCCTGATACCGCTCCACCACCGCATCCCCGCTCACCTTCCCCCCCATCTGCCCGGCAAACCCGTCGGCACTATCCGTCGGCGCCCAGTCCAGCGTATCGCGCGCATCCTTCCGCCAATACGTCCGGCTGTTCGCCGAAGCCCCCCAAATCACGCAGCTCTCCACCCGCTCCGCCAGCGTCGCGCGCGCGCACAGCCGGACCAAATCATCGTAGCTCAGCCAGGTCGACAGCATCCTGGCGTCGACCGGCTCCGGAAACGACGACCCAATCCGCACGTTCACGTTCTCCACGCCGTGCTTGAACCAGTACATCCGGCCCATCAGCTCGCCATACGCCTTCGACAACCCGTAATAGCCATCGGGCAGCAGCTGGCAGTCGTCGTCCAGCGCCTCGGTGCGTTCGTGGAAGCCGATCGCGTGGTTGGAGCTGGCGAACAGCACGCGCGCGCCCTCCCGCCGCGCCGCCTCGTAGATGTGGTAGAGGCCGCGGATGTTCGGGCCGAGCACCTCCTCGAACGGGCGCTCCACCGAGACGCCGCCGAAATGCAGGATCATGCCGCAGCCCTCGGCCAGGCGCAGGATCGCCACGCCGTCGTTCAGGTCGGCCTTCACGAACCGGCACCCCGCCGGCACCGGGTCGGGAAAGGGTGCGATGTCGGTCAGCACCAGCTTCCAGCCCATGGCGCCGAGGCTGCGCGCCAGCACGCGGCCGAGCGCGCCGGACGCGCCGGTCAGCAGCACGGGTTTCGCCGGAATGTCCGCCATGGTCGTTCTCCTGGATGCGGCGTCAGTGGGGCATCGGCGCCCCCACCGCGTCAACATCTTGCGCCCACGGGCCGCTGCCGGCACGCTTGGCGGATGCGCACCCTGAACGAACTCTCCGCCGCCCTTGCCGTCGGCAAGACCACCTCCCGCCAGCTGGTGGAGGATTGCCTTGCCCGCATCGCCGATCCCGGCGGGGAAGGCAGCCGCGCCTTCATCAAGGTCGACGCCGAGGGCGCGCGGGCGGCGGCCGACGCGATGGATCTGCTGCGCCGCGCCGGCCGCGCGCCGGGCCCGTTTGCCGGCATTCCGTTCAGCGTGAAGGACCTGGCCGACATCGCCGGGCAGCCGACACCCGCGGGCTCCACCGTGCTGGCCGACATGCCGCCGGCCGCGGCCAACGCGCCGGTGGTGCAGCGCATCGCCGAGGCCGGCTTCGTCATCATCGGCCGCACCAACATGACCGAGTTCGCCTTCTCCGGCCTGGGCATCAACCCGCATTA
>CAMDGX010000090.1 GCA_945897825.1 Asaia bogorensis
AGACCGCTTTCGGTGGAGGCGCTGGCTGGGGCGGGAGGATTCGAACCTCCGCATGGCGGAATCAAAATCCGCTGCCTTACCGCTTGGCGACGCCCCATTCGCGCGTGGTCATAATGCAATATCGCCGGCGGGGAAATCACCCCCGGTGAAAAGGTGCACCGCCCGCGCCGCCCCACACCCACCAGTCCGACCGGGTCAGCGTGGCGGCGGCGCGCTCGGCGATGCCGGGGGTATCGAACAGCGCGAAGCAGGTGGCGCCGCTGCCGCTCATGCGTGCCAGGCGGCACTCCGGCAGGGCGGCCAGCGTCGCCAGCGTTGTGCCGATCTCGGGGCAGAGCGCGATGGCGGTATCCTGCAGGTCGTTGCGGGTGGCGGCCAGGCCGCGCGCCATGGAAGCCAGGTCGGGCCAGTCGGACGGCAGGTCGGCCAGGGCGGAGAACGGAAGGCTCGCGGCCGCGCGGGTGCGGAACACGGCAGGTGTTGCAACGGCGATCCCGGGATTGGCCAGGACGATACCGAAATCGGGCAGGACCGGGGCGGGGGAAAGCGCTTCGCCCACGCCGCCCATGCGGACCGGCGCCTGGGCCAGGCAGGCTGGAACGTCCGCGCCCAAGGTCGCGGCAAGGCCGGGCGGCACCGGGACGTTCCAAAGCCGGCCCAGCAGCCGCAGCGCCGCGGCCGCGTCGGCGCTGCCGCCGCCGATGCCGCTGGCGACCGGCAGGTTCTTCTCCAGCACCAGCCGGGCGCCGGCGGTTGTGCCCGATGCGTCGGCGAGGCGCCGGGCGGCGCGCAGCACGAGATTGTCGGCCTCGGCTTGCAGGGCCGGCGCGAAGGGGCCCTCGATCGCCAGCGACAGTTGGTCGGAGGGCGCGGCACGCAGGCGGTCGCCGATGGCGGGGAACACCACGAGGCTGTCGAGCAGGTGGTAGCCGTCTGCCCGGCGCCCGACGACGTGCAGGAACAGGTTCACCTTGGCCCGGGCGGGCTCCGTTGGCATCGGCAGATCCGGCATCGCGCCAGGGTCAGGGGGCGATGCCGAGGGTGCGCTCGGCCGGGCGCAGGCGACCCTCGATGCGCTCCTTCTCGTCGGTCTCGGGCTTGAGGTTCAGGGCGCGGCGCCATTGGAAGATCGCTTCCAGGCGACGCCCGGCCTCCCAGTAGGCATCGCCGAGATGGCCGTTGATGGTCGCGTCGCCGGGTTCCAGTTCCGCTGCGCGTTCGAGCAGGCGCACGGCGGTGGCGGTGTCGCCCATGCGCATGGCCACCCAGCCCAGGCTGTCGATCATGGCGCCGTCGTTCGGGCGCTGCTGGACGGCGCGCTCGATCATCTCCTTGGCGCGGTCCAGGTTGCGGCCCTGTTCGGCCCAGGAATAGCCGAGATAGTTCAGCACATAGGGCTGGTCCGGGGCGAAGCGCAGGGCCTGGAGGAAATCGGCCTCGGCGCGGTCCCACTGGCGGGAGCGTTCGAGCGCGATGCCGCGGTCGTAGTAGAGCGGCCAGTGGGCCGGCTGCGGCGCGCCGGACAGGGCGATCGCCTTGTCGTAGGCCACCACGGCCTCGGGGAAGCGGCGCTTGATGCGCAGGATGTCGCCCATCAGCCCTATGGGCTCGGGCCGGTCGGGATGGGCCTGGGCGAGGTCCTGCAACTGGCGCAGCGCCTCGTCGCTGCGATCCAGGCGCTGGAGCAGGCGGACCTGGCGCATCTGCACCACCGGATGCAGCGGATCGTCGGGGCGGATCGCGCCGAGCAGGTCCAGCGCCGCTTCCGGCCGCTTGCCGTTGGCGACGATCTCGGCGGCGAGCAGGCGGGCCACGGCGTGGTCGGGGCGCAGCTGCAGGGCGAGGCGGGTCAGGGCGAGGGCGAAGTCCCCGGTGTCCTGGCCGCGCAGCACGCTGGCGATCGCGACGTAGGTCTCGGCCAGGCCGTCCAGCGCGTTGCGCACTGGGGGGATGGCGGCTTCGGCGAGGAGGCGCGGCAAGGCGAGGGCGAGGTCGCCGTTGCCGGCGACCATGGCGCGCAGGGCGGATTCGGCCTCCTCGGCGCTGCCGTGGCGGGCTTCCCAGCTGGCGATCTGGCGGCCGAGCTGGAGGTGGGTGGTGCCGCCGAACTCGGTGCGGGCGGTGCGGTAGAGCCGGGCGGCAAGGGAGCGGCGGTCGGCGAGGTCGGCGATGAGGGCGCCGTGCAGGGCGTAGAAGGCGCGGAAGCTGCGGTTGTCGATCAGCGGTTGCAGGGTGGCCAGGGCGGCGTCGGGCTGGCCGCGGCCGTACTGGGCCCAGGCGATCAGCATCGGGCGCATCACCTCGGCCGCGCCCTCGCGCGGCAGGGCGGCGAAGCGGGCCTCGGCCTGGGCCCAGGCGCCGGCCTTGGCGTCGCGCCCGGCCAGGAGGAGCTGGGCGGCCTGGTTGCGGGCCAGCAGGCCGGCGAGGCGCTCGGCTTCGGGGCGGCCGGCCATCAGGCTGGTGAGGAAGGCCTGCTGGCGCAGCTCGTCGTTGGTCATGTCGGCGGCCAGCGCCCGCTGGTAGGCCAGCGCGGCGGTGTCCAGGTCGCCCTGGCTGGTGGCGAAGCGGCCGGTGAGCAGGGCGGCGGAGCCGGGCGGAACCGGGGCGCGGCGGCGGGGCATCGGGGCGGGGGCGGACACCGTGGGGGCGGTGGAGACCATGCTGTCGGCCAGGGGTGATGCCGAGGAGGCGGCCGATGGGGGCGATTCGGCGGCGCCGCACGCGGGCAGCAGGGCCAGAAGCAGGAAAAGGGAACGCCGGAGCGGGCGGGAGGGCTGCATGACGTTCAACTTACCAGGGACGCCCCCCCGGCGCCATCATGCGCTGCGGGTCAGGCGAGCGTGCCACGGGTTTCGACGCGATCTCCGGGTGCCAGGCCGGCGCCGCGGGCCAGCAGGGCCTCGGCGACCGGGTCGCGCAGCAGGGTGGCGCGCAGGAACAGCACGGCGAGGCGGGCGGTGCGGGCGTGGAAGGTGGGGTCGTTCCAGCGCGGGCCGGCGGCCGGTTCGCCGGCGAAGGCGGCATGGCCGGCGCCGCGCAGGACCACGAGGACGCCGGGAGCGGCGATGCTGCGGTAGGGGACCAGGCGGTCTTCCACGGTGGCGGCCTCGATGGTGCCGCGGTCGAGCGTGCCGGTGACGTGCAGGATCGGCGCCTGGATGCGGCCATAGGCCTGGTCGGGCGGGATGCCGATCGGCGGGACCGGGGAGAGGGCGATGCCGGCGGACAGGCGCGGGTCGGGCAGGGCGAGGCCCAGCTGCTGTTCGAGCAGGGCGCCGCCGGGCAGGGTTTGGCCGAGCATGTGGGTGACGGTCCAGGCGCCGTAGGAGTGGCCGGCGATGGCGATGCGGGCGGGGTCGATGCGGCCGCGCAGGGCGGGCTGGCGGGGCAGGGCGTCGAGGACGAAGGCGATGTCGTGCAGGCGGTCGGCGGCGCGGCGGATATCGAGCACGGCGGCGGCCATGCTGGCGGAGGGGTCGGCGAGGCCGCGCCAGATCGCGGTGTCGGTGCCGACATGCTGCACATGGATCGCGACGAAGCCGGCCTCGGCCAGGGCGGTGCCGAGATAGGCGAGGCCGTCGCGCGAGCCGCCAAGGCCGTGCGAGAGCAGCACGACCGGGGCCGGGGCGGTGCCTTGCGGCAGGCGCAGGCGGACCGGAACGGCGCGGCGGCGGGCAGGGTCGTGCCAGCTTTCGACAAGGTCGGCGCGGGCGGGGCGGGGCAGGGCGGCGGCGGCGAGGGCGAGCAGGATGGCGCGGCGGGGGGCGGTGGGGCGCACGGCTGGGCTCTCCTGGTGGCGGGGGGCGACAAGACCATGCTGCGGCGGCGGGGGCGATTCACGGGTTCTTCAGGGTTGGGTCGCCATGCTGGCGACCCTGTTTCCTGTGGGTGGATGCCATGATCCAGCGCGTGCCCGCCATCGGTTTGCCGTCGCCGGGAGGCGGGGCGTGACGCCGGCCACGCGGGCGCTGGTGGCGCGGGCGCTGAAGCTGCGCGAGGCGCGGGACCGGGCGGCGCTGATGGGGGCGCAGCAGGAGCATGCCGAGCGGCTCGACCTCGCGGTGCGGCTGTCGGATGCGATGGTGCGCGAGCGGGCGTTCGCGCAGGAGGCGGCAGGGGACCCTCGGGTGGCCGGTGCGATGTTCGGCGCCTGGCGGGACGGTGCCGAGGCGCGGCTGTCGGCGGCGCGGCGGGAGGCGGAGCGGGCGGAGGCGGCCTGCGAGCCGGTGCGGGCGGTGCTGACCGAGACGCTGCGGACGGCGAAGGGCTTCGAGACGCTGATGGCGCGCGGCGACGCCGAGCGGGCACAGCGCGAGGCACGGCGGGATCCGCTGCTGCAGCTGATGTTGCTGCCGGGGCGGTGACGCGCGAGGTGGCAACCCGGCATATTGATACGAAATCGTCACAATAGCGGGCGTGGCCGGGCGACCTCCGGAAGGAGGGGTTTTCGGCGCAGGGCGTTGTGGCGGCCCGAGGCGGGGCAGGGAGAAGCGGGGCAGGGCGAAGCGGGGCGGGGCGGGGCGCGCGTCGCGGGTCGGGCGGGGGCGTGCGGGCGCAGGTTGGGCGTGGAGCGCATGCCGCGGTTGCGATGGCCGGGCATGATCCAGTCGGGGACCAGGCCGAGGGCGACGAAGGGCGCGTGCGGCGGGGCGTCGGGCGCGAAGGCGGCCAGGGTGGCGTGGGGGATGGCGCCGCCGCGCGCCAGGATCCGCGCGTGGCGGCGGGGCAGGCGCAGCAGGAACGAGAGGATCAGGGCCTCCAGCATCGCCAGAATCCGGGCGTGCGCACGCCGGGTGCCATTGGCACTCGGGCGGGCGGGCGCGGCCGCTGGGGTGGAGGGAGTTACTGACATATAGAAATTATATCTAACTGTCGAGGCCGCGGGAAGGGGAATCTCGCGCGGTTCGTGCCGAGGGGGCGGTTCGGCGCGGATCGGGCGCGGGCGAGAACCTTCCGGGGGACGATGGTTGCCGGGTGCGATCGCATGTTCCAGTCTGGCGCGGGCAATGACTTCGCGCGGGGCGGGACGTGGACATTCTCTTTCGGGCAATGGGCAGGCGGGGCGCGGTGGTGCTCGTCCTGCTGCTGGGCTTGGCGCCGGTGGCCGCCAACCCAGCGGCGGCGCAGTCCGCGGGATGGGGGCGGACGAGCGGCGGGTGCCAGGTATGGGATCCCTGGGGCGGCGGCGAGGCCTTGGCGTGGTCCGGCGGCTGCGCCGGTGGCCCGGGGGGCGGCAAGGCAAGTGGAAAGGGGCAGTTGCGGCGGGGCACGGGCCGCACCTCGCTGGTGTTCGAGGGCACGCTGCGCGAGGGCAAGGCGCAGGGCGAGGGGCGGATCGGCTGGCCCGATGGCTCGCTGTACACCGGTTCATGGCGGGACGGGCAACGGTCCGGCCAGGGCGAGCAGGTGTTCGCCAACGGCAATCGCTATGAGGGCGCGTGGCGCGCGGAGGTGCCGCATGGGCGCGGGACGCTGACCACCTCGACCGGGCTGCGCTACGAAGGCGATTGGAAGGACGGGCAGCGGACCGGGCAGGGCGTGTTCAGCATGCGCGACGGAACGCGCTACACGGGCGGGTTCCTGAACGGCCGGCAGGAGGGGCAAGGCACCCAGGTGTTCGCCAATGGCAGCCGCTACGAAGGCGCTTGGCGCAACGGGCTGCCGAACGGGCCGGGCGTGGGATACGGGGCGGTGACCGGGCGGGTGTTCCGGGGGATTTTCGTCAACGGGTGCTTGCGGACGGCGGAGTTCGTGGCGGCGTTCGGGGTGGCGGATACGGCGTGTCGGTAGGGGAAGGCCAGGGGCTCTGCCTCTGGACCCCGCCAGGGGCCAAGCCCCTGGATCGCGCGACATCGAACACGCGATCAACTGTTCGAAGGCGATGCCACTGCTGGTCTCGGTCTTTGGCCGGGTGCCGATGCCTGCGAGGGAGAGCATGGCGGGGAGGTGGCCTTCCAGGGTGATGCCAGGAGGGTCGCCTGGCATGCCGGGCGGATGGACCTCAAGGCGGCGGACGCAGGCGCGGGCATGCTCGCGCAGGTCGGGAGTCGTGTCGTCGGCCAGGGCGGCGTCGAGGTCGGCGATCGCTGAACGATAGAGGGCGGCGGGATCGGCGGGAACGGGCGCGATCGCCGATGTCGGGGGCGCCTGGTCGTGGTTGAGCTGCTCGAGCTGGCGTCGAGTTCGGCCAGTCGGCTGCGCAGGCTGGGGCTGCGGTCGCCCTCGGCCAGGGCGTCGACGATGTTGTCGATGCGGCGCTTCAGTGTGGCCCTGGCGCGGCTCGCGGCGGCGCCGATGGCCAGGGCCTCCGCCGCCAGGCGGGCATGCTCCTGCTTCAGCGTCTCGACGAAGGCAGCCAGCAACGTTGGCGCCATCAACCGCTCGCCCATCGTGCTCAACACGAGGCGTTCCAGGCGCGTGCGGTGCAGCGAGGCGGTGTTGGTGCAGTGTCCGTTGCGGGCCCGCAGGCGGCGCAGGTCGCCCTTTCCGAGGGTGGTGGAGGGCTTGCCGCAGGTGCCGCAGAAGACCTTGCCGCTGAGCAGGTGGCGCGGCCGGCGGCGGTTCCAGACCAGCCGGCTGTCGCAGATGGAGTTGCGCAGGATGCCGTCCTGCCGACCGATGCGGCCGCGGACGTGGAGCGAGCATGCCGAACCGGCCGCGGCAAACGCAAAGCGCGGGTTTCGAGGCGAAGGCGGCGTTGGCGGCGATCATGTGTGAGACGGCACGCGCGGATCGGGCCCGGCGGCTCGACGTGACGTGCGGCGACCCCGTGCTCAAACTGAGCACCTGTTGCCTTGTTCCAACTGATCGCCAGTGCGACGTCGGGCGTCGCAACGTTCGTGGTTGGACAGGTCAATGCATCTCTCCATGGCAGAGGATGTCGCCATCGTGACTGGCGCCGGGGCGGGCATCGGGCAGGCGTCGGCCGAGGCCCTGGCGGCCGCGGGCGCCGCGGTGATGGTCAGCGACCGCGATAGCGGTGCCGCCGCGGCGGTCGCCGCCGCGATCCGCGACGCGGGGGGACGCGCCGCCGCGCGCGCCTGCGACGTGACGCAGGAGGACAGCCTGGCCGCGCTGGTCGAGGCGACCCTGGCCGAGTTCGGTCGGCTCACCGTGCTGGTGAACAACGCCGGCGGTGGCGGGCCCAAGCCGTTCGCCATGTCGATGGCGGATTTCGAATGGGCCTACCGCCTGAACGTGTTCGCGGGCTTCCGCCTGTGCCAGCTCTGCGCGCCGCACATGGAGGCGGCGGGTGGCGGCGCGATTGTCAACATCAGCTCGATGGCCGGCGAGAACCGCAACCGCAACATGGCCTCGTACGGTTCGTCCAAGGCCGCGATGAACCACCTGACGCGCAACATGGCCTTCGACCTCGGGCCGATGGGCATTCGTGTCAATGCCGTAGCACCCGGCGCCATTCGCACCGCCGCCCTGGCCCGCGTGCTCACACCGGAGATCGAGCAGCGGATGCTGCGCCATACCCCGCTCGGCCGCCTGGGCGAGCCGCGGGACATCGCCAACGCCGTCGTCTTCCTCGCCTCGCCCGCCGCCGCCTGGATCAGCGGCCAGGTGCTGACGGTGACCGGCGGCGGCAGCCAGGAACTGGACTGAGGAACGCACCATGCGCCCGGGACCCGAATGGTTCATCGCGATCGAGACGCTCGGGATCGTCTCCTTCGCGGTCAATGCGCTGATCGTGGCCAAGGGGAAGGGGCTGTCGGCGCTTGGCCTGTTCCTGTGCGCCGCGCTGACCGCGCTGGGCGGCGGCACGGTGCGCGACCTGCTGCTGGGTCCGCAGGCGCTGCCGTTCTTCTGGGCGGCGTTTCCATTCTACATCGTCGCGATCTTCGCGCTGTCGATGGCGTACGCCCATTTGCAGATCCTGCGCGACCTGATCGGCAAGCGCGACGTGCTGATCAAGGAGACGGCGGAGGCGGTGGCGCTGGCCTCGCTGGGCACGCTGGGTGCCGCGAAGACTTTCGCGATCCTGGGCCCGGGCGACGGGTCTGCGCTGGCGTCGGCCTATGTGCTGATCCTGTGCGCCTCGCTGGGGGCGATGAGTGCGGCGTTCGGCGGCATCCTGCGCGACGTGGTGATCAACGAGTTCCCTGGCGTGTTGCGGCCCGGCATGTGGCTGCTGGAGGCGCTGTTCATCGGCTGCCTGCTGCTGGCGCTGCTGCGCCTGGGCGGCGTGCCTGGGCCCTGGGCGCTGCTGTGGGGCTTCCTGACCGTGCTCGGCATCCGGGCCTGGGTCGTCATCGGAACGGAGCGCCGCCGCCGCGCGCCCGCCACCTCCTGAGGAGCATTCCATGAAGATCGCGATGTTCTACGGCAAGGCCTACGAGAAGCCGGGATACGTGACGGCCAATGAAAAGCTGGGGCACGAGATCACCTGGTTCGAGGAGGCGCTGAACGCCCGCACCGCGCCGCTGGCGAACGGGTTCGACGCGGTGTGCATCTTCGTCAACGACACCTGCGACGCGGCCACCATCGCCACGCTTGCCGCCGGCGGGGTGCAGCTCATCCTGTGCCGTTCCGCCGGCTTCAACCAGGTGGATCTCGCCGCCGCCAAGGCGCACGGGATGACGGTGATGCGCGTGCCCGCCTATTCGCCGGAGTCGATCGCCGAGCACACGGTGGGCATGGTGCTGTCCCTGGTGCGCAACCTGCATCACCAGCACAACCGGGTGCGCGTCGGCAATTTCTCGATGGACAACATCGTGGGCTTCACGCTGCACGACCGCACCGCGGGCATCGTCGGCACCGGCAATATCGGGCTGGCCACTGCGCGCATCCTGAAGGGGTTCGGCTGCCGGCTGCTGGGCAGCGATCCGCGGCCGAATCCGGAGTGCGTGGCGCTGGGCATGGAATACGTCGACCGCGACACGCTGTTCGCCGAGTCCGACATCGTCATCCTGTGCGCGCCGCTCACGCCCGACACGCGGCACATGGTGAACGCCGAGACGCTGAAGCGCTTCCGCAAGGGTTCGGTGCTGGTCAACACCGGGCGCGGGCCGCTGGTGGATGCCAAGGCGCTGTACCAGGCGCTGAAATCCGCCGATAGACTGTGGTTCGCCGGGATCGACGTGTACGAGGATGAAGCGGGGCTGTTCTTCGAGAACATGTCGGCCGAGCTGGTGCAGGACGACACGCTGTTGCTGCTGACCACGCTGAAGAACTGCCTGATCACGCCGCACACCGCGTGGCTCACGCGGGAGTCGCTGGCCGACATCGCGGCGATCACGCTGGGCAACGCCACCGACTTCGCCGCCGGCCGGCCCGACCCGGCACGCACCGTCAAGCTGCCCTGAGGCGGGCGTGCGCCACGCCCCGTCCGCCGGCACCTTTCCGCGCAATCGCGCCGTCGCTGTCGCCGGCGCCCTCGTCGCCCTGGCGCTGGCTGGGCCAGCGGCGGCGCAGACCGGTGGCGTCGGCATCGGTGGGCCGGGGGTGGTGGAAACGCCCGCGCTGGTGGAAGGCCAGCCGGTTGGGGAGGTCCGCGTCCTTGCGCGCGGCGCGCCCGAAGGCGAGGCGACGCTCCTGGCGGAGCAGGCGCGGCGCGCGTTCGGTTTCGCTCCCGGGACGCCGTTCAACGCCCTGCTGGCCGAGATCGGGCTCGGCCGCGTGCGCGCGCTGGAAGGGGTGCGGGACGCCTCGTGGCGGCTGCTGCGCGGCACCGACGGCGAGGCGGTGGCGGTGGAGCTGCGCATCGACGCCGGGCCTGCCCGCGCGGCCGCGACCGGCATGCTGGCGCCGGGCGGCGGGCTGCGCGACTTTCCGATCATCCACAAGGACGACCGGTCGTTGCTGCGGTTCACGCTCAACGGCGGCGTGGGGCTGTTCTCGGAGGGGCAGCCGTGGTTCGGACGGCCCGGCACCTTCACCCGGCGCAATCCGCTGGTGGCCGACCCGGCGCGCGGCGCCGGCACCGGCGCGCGGGCCACCTGGGTCGAGACCTATGTGGAATACGGCATCGGCGGCGCGACCCGCGTGGCGGACAGCCCATTCTATGTCTATGGCGCGGTCTCGGGCATCAGCATCATCACCGCTGGCCAGGACATCTTCCGCGCCAACACGCGCGCCAGCACCGATGTGGAGAAGCTGTATGGCGGCGTGATCTACGCCCCGTCCGGCAGCGACCTGCGCATCAATGCGTCGATCGGGCGACAGAACTTCACCCTCAACGACGGCTTCCTGGTCAGCCAGTACGGCTCGCAATCCAATGCCGGGCCGCGCCCCGGCATCGGCCTGGCGCCGCGCACCACGCACGACATGGCGGCGCTGGTGACCGCGAAATGGGGCAACTGGGTGCTGAAAGGCTTCTACCTCGACCCGAACGAGTACGAACCGATCGAGTCGAACACGCGGCTGGTCGGCGCGAACCTGCGCTACAACTTTGCCAGCGGTTTCCAGGTCGATGGCACGGTGATGCACGTGCCCAACTCCGACACGCGCTACGCCGTGCCCGCCGGGCCTTCGCTGCGGCGGGAGGGGCTCACCACCTATGCCGGGCACGTGCGGTGGTCCAATCGCGCGGTGTTGCCGGGGGTGTGGCTGGAAGCCGAGCTGGCGCACCAGACGCATGCGCGCTTCCCGATGTCGGCCTGGGCCGGATACGGGCTTGCCGGCTATCACGCCCGCGACCTGCCCTGGACGCCCAGCCTCTCGTATCGCTACGCGGCCTTCAGCGGCGACGACCCGACGACGGCGCGCTACGAGCGCTACGACCCGCTGTGGTCCGGCGGCCTCAACGAGTGGCTGCAGGGCATCACCATCAACAAGGTGCTGTCCCAGGCGAACCGCACCACGCACCGCGTCCGCCTCAACGTCACCCCGCTCGAAGGCACGCACATCACGCTCGACTGGTTCCTGCATCGTGCGTCCTCCACCAACAACCGCGGCGGCAATCCGTCGCTCGCCACATTGCGCTCGGCCGACCTGGGCCAGGAATGGCAGCTGATCCTGCGGTCGGCACTGTCGAAGAATTTCTACTTCGTGGGCGTTGCGTCCGTCGCCCTGCCGGGTGCCGCGCTGCGGGATGCCGCCGGCGGCTCCGCGAAGCCATGGACATCGCTGCAGGCTCAGCTGTTCTGGTTTCTCTAGCGAAAGGTGCGGGCATCATGGCCGGGACGGACAGGCTGGATTTCGGTGGCCGGTCGCTGCTGATCACCGGCGGCAGCCAGGGCATCGGGGCGGCCACCGCGCGGCTGGCCGCCCGCCGCGGCGCGCGCGTGATGATCGCCTCGCCCGACGCCGACAAGCTCGCCGCGGTCAGCGAGGAGATCGGCGCTGCGGGCGGCATCTGCGCCTGGGTGCCGTGCGACATCACCGACCCCACCCAGGTGACGGCAATGGTGCGCGCCGTGGTGGACACCTACGGATCGCTGGACCTGGCCTACAACAACGCCGGCATCTCGCACCCGCCGATGATGCCGCACGATGTGCCGGACGAGGTGTGGCGCCGCACCGTCGAGGTCAATGTCAGCGGCACGTTCTGGTGCTGCCGCGAGGAACTGAAGGTGATGGTCGCGCAGGGGCGCGGCGGCTCCATCGTGGTGACCGGCTCGATGGCCGGCATCGCCGGCGTCGGGACGATGGCGCCCTATTCCACCAGCAAGCACGCCATCGCCGGCCTGGTGAAGTCGCTGGCTGTCGCCTACGGCCACCATGGCATCCGCTTCAACTTCCACGGCCCCGGCGCGACCGAGACCCCGATGTACGAGCAGTCGGTGCAGGACGTGATGGCATACCGCGCGACGCAGGCTGCAACCTCGATGCCCGGCAAGATCAAGGGGCCGCTCGACCGCAACCAGACGGCGGAGGAAGAGGCCGAAGTCGCCTGCTTCCTGCTGTCCGACGCCGCCTCGGCCATGACCGGGGCGATGGTGATCGCCGATTGCGGCGCGACCGCGTACTGAACCGGCACCCCGATGGAAACCACCTCCGTTCCCTACGCCACGCTGGGCCAGCTGCTGTTCACCATGATGGGACCCGTCGGGCTGATCCCCGTCTTCGCGCGCGTGGCGGGCGGGGCGGAGCGGGCGCTGCGCCGGCGCGTCGCGCTGGCCGCCTTCGCGCTGGCCTGCGCGGCGCTGGCGCTGGCGACGCTGGTGGGCGCCTCGATCCTGGCCTCGTCGGGCACGCGGCCGGAGGCGCTCATCATCGCCGCCGGATTGGTGCTCACGCTTGTCTCGCTGCGGAACGTGCTGGCGATCGGTGCCCCGGCGGCGCCTGCCGCAGCCCCGCCGCCGCTCTCGCTGGCTGCCGCTTTGCAGCCACTGGCCTTTCCGACGATGGTGCAGCCGTACGGCGTGGGGGTGCTGATCATCTTCGTCGCCTATTTTCCGGCAACGGAACACAAGCTGGGCATACTGAGCGTGGCACTGGCGGTGATGGCGATCAACTTGGCAGCGATGCTGGCTGCGCGTCGCATCATGGCCTGGGTGGGGGTGGTTCCGCTGATCATTCTGGGAGCGGTTCTCAGCATCCTCCAGGTGGCGCTCGGCATCCAGATGCTGCTGAACGGATTTGCCCGCGCGGGCGTGTGGGGCTGAACCCAGGCGCTGCGGCGATGCTCAATTTGAGCAGGTTCCTCGTTCTGGCAGGACCCGGCACCCGATAGTGTGGACTTGTTACTCGCGGAGCCCTGCTGCATGTCGAGGCGGCTGATCCTGATTCTCGGGCTGTACGCCGTGTTCGCGGGCGGGATCGCGTCGGCGCAACAGTTGGCGGCGCTTGTCTTCTTTCAACCTCACAGTGCCGCCATTGACGACGAGGCCTACAAGCAACTGTCTCTTGTCGCTGACGACCTGCGCAGCCACGGCGGCATGATCGAGGTTCGAGGCTACGCTGACCCTGAGGGCGGTATGCCCTACAACCGCGCCTTGTCGCTGGCCCGCGCGGAGTTCATTGCGCATACACTGCGTGAGTTGGGAGTGCCGGCCGAGAGGCTGCGCGTCACCGGCCGGGGCATTGTCAGCTCGGTTGCCGATGACCAGGAGAGCCGGAGGGTTGAAATCCGCATTGTCCGCTGACGCATCAGCAGGCATCGCGCCGCTCCCGGGGGCTCGATTTGGCCGGCGCATGGCATTGGCCGGGCTCGCCGGCCTGGCAGGCTGTGGCGTTCCCCAGCGTGGTCCTGGCGTTCCGGAGACGCTCCGCCTGTCCGCAATAGTGCCTGGGATGCCCGGCGCCCGTTTCTACATCGATCAGCCCGATGCCGAACTGACGCGCTGGATCCTGGCGACCCAGGCGTTGGAACGCGGCCGTGCGCCGGCGCGCGCCGATGTGCTCAGCATCTCCGGCGGTGGCGAGGACGGCGCCTTCGGGGCGGGATTGCTGACCGCCTGGACCCGCCGGGGCGACCGCCCGGAGTTCCGCGTGGTGACGGGCGTTTCCACCGGCGCGCTCACCGCTCCACTCGCCTTCCTCGGCCCGTCGCGCGATGCGCAGCTGGAGGCGGTCTATACGACGCTGGGCCCGAGCAGGATCTTCCACTGGCGCTCCTATACCGCTGCACTGTTCGATGACGGAATGATGGACAGCCGCCCGCTGCTCGACGTGATCGCAGGCATTCTGGATCACGCCATGTTGGCCGAGATCGCCGACGCCTACGAAGGCGGGAGGCTGTTGCTGGTCGGGACCACTGACCTCGACGCACGTCGTGCCGCGATCTGGAACATCGGTGCCATTGCGCGCAGTGGTGCCCCCGGCGCGCTCGACCTCGCGCGTCGGGTGCTGCTTGCGTCAGCCTCCGTGCCGGGTGCGTTCCCGCCCGTGATGGTGGACGTGGAGGCGGGCGGCCAGCGCTACCAGGAGATGCATGTGGATGGTGGCGCCGTATCTCAGGTGTTCCTGTTTCCGTGGCGTGCCGCCGCAGCTGCGCGCGATGCAGGCGCACAGGCCCGGCCGCCGCGCGCCTGGGTGATCCACAACGGGAGCATCGCGCCCAAGTACGAACCGGTGAAGCGTCGAACCGTGTCGGTCGCCGCGGCTGCCGTGGGAGCCATGATCCGCGCCGGTGCGGCCAACGACGTCCGCAGTATCTGGTTGCGCGCCGAGCGGTCAGGGATCGAGTTCCGGCTCGCCCAGATTGGCGCCGAGTTCGAGGTTCCCTTCGCCGAGCCTTTCGACCTGCCCTACATGCGCGCCCTTTTTGCCTACGGCGCACGCCGCATGGCGGACGGCTCCGCATGGGTTTCCACTCCCCCCACCGAGGCAGAACGAACCTGATCGCCGCTTTGCCTTTTTGCCAAGGAGGACCCAACACATGCGACACCGATTGCGCCATCTCGGGATGATGGCCGGCATGGCCCTGGCCGTCGCGATGCCCGCGACAGCCCAGCACGGCGGCGGCTTCGTCGGTCGCGAGACCCGGGAGCTCGTTTCGGTCTGTGCGGTCGGTCCAGGCGCGTCGACCCACGCCGAGGCCCGTGCCTTCTGCCACGGCTACCTGACCGGGCTGTACTCCACGGTGCTGGCGATGCAACCCGCCGGTGCCGCGCCGATGCATTGCGGCCTGCCGCAGAGCCGGCAGGAGCCGATTGACCGGTTTGTCGCCTGGGCCCAGGCGCGCCCAGCCGAGATGGCGTCCTTCCCGCCCAATGCCTTCCTCCGGTTCATGGACGAAACCTATGCATGCCCATCCCGCTGACCCTGGCCGCCGCGGCGGTTTCCTCGGCCCGCTGGTCCTCGTTGCCGCGCTGGCACTCGGCGCCTGCGGCGACATGAGCGCAACCCAGCAGCGCACGCTGTCCGGCGCCGGGATTGGCGCAGCCGGCGGCGCGCTGATTGGCTCGATCACGGGCGATGCCGGCTGGGGTGCATTGATCGGCGCCGGGGCGGGCGCGGCTGGCGGGTATCTATACGATCGCACCAAGAAGAACGAGGACGCCGCCTATCGCCGCGGCTACAACGAAGGGCGCCGCCGGAGATAGGCATCCCGGCCCGGGCGCCACGGACCGTCCGGCAGGTGGATTTCGAGCATCTGCCGGTGTCAGGGATCCGCGGGCCACCCGGCGAGGAGCTTCCGCAGCGGCGATACGTCGCCGCGGAGCCCGCCCCAGTGGGCGGCATTGATGTCGAGCACCAGCAGCAGCGTCACGGTCCATGTCACCAGCAGCAGGGTGGTGACGAAGAACTGCCTGTTGCGGCCGAGGCCGAACTGGTAGCCCATCGCGCCCACCGCCAGAACCGCGACCACGAGCAGCAGCCGCAGCACGTGGCGCGGCACGCCTGAGGCGAGGTTCCAGTCGGTGAGGGCCGCGCGGTCCACCACGTCGTTGTGCGCCGCCATCACCGAGGAGGCGACGGCGCTGGGAGCGGCCTGGACGAGGCGCAGCACTTCCACCTCGATCTGCGCCTGAAGCGCCTGGCTGCGTTCCTCGGATCGCGCGATGTCCTCGTCGCTGCGGATCTCCGACACGGCGGCGATCCGCACTCCGACATAGGAGCGCAGCGCCGCGCGCACCGTTGCAGCGACATCCGCGTCCATGGCGGCCGCACGCATCCAGAGCGTGCCGATCGCGTTCGCCTCGGCCAGGACGGACTGGGCGCGCAACTCGAAACGGTCGGCCGACAGGGAGAAGGTGGTGCTCAGCAGGAAGGCGAACAGCGCGTGCATGCCGCCGGTGATGAAGCCCACCGAGGCTCGCAGCGCCGGCGCGTCGCCTTGCCGCTCGGCCGCGCGCCGGCCGCGCCGATAGCCAATCTCGCTTGCCGCCACCATCAGGACGAAGGTGAAGACGGTGAAGATGTCCGGGCTCCACTGCGCGACCCAGACCACCGGACGCATCACCAGCTCGATTGCGCCCGTCATGGTGCCGGCACTCCCAGGCCGTCCATGCGCAGATGACACGGGGGCTCGTTCCGGTGCAGGATGCAGGGGGGAAGTGGCAGGTGATCATGCAAAGTGATGGTCCGGCGGGCGCGACGGCAAAGCGTGGCGCGAACGCCCCGCGGCAGACCGCGCCCGCCACCGACCCGGCGGTGATCGAGGAATTCTACCGGCATAACTACATCGCTGCGCAATACGTGTTCGTCCAGTTCTTCGCCGAGCACCTCGCGGATGTATCCCGGTCGTTTCGCGGCGATCTGCAAACCATGCTCATACTGGCAACGTTGGGCCAGGTCCATCTCGATCGGGCCAGACGCGCACTCGATCCTACCGCTCCGGACGAGGCGCCGGCAGGGGTGGACCTCGGGTGGACGACATCGTCGCGCCTCGCGGACGTGACCGGCATTCCCCGCCAGACCGTGCGCCGCAAGCTGGCCGGTCTGGAAAAGCGGGGTTGGGTGGTCCAGAACGAGCGGCAAGGCTGGGAACTCAGCCGCGCCGAGGGTCCGAAGGTACGAAACGACCTCGCGGAACTGGATCTGCGAGCCATGAAACGGGTTTCGCGCCTGATCGCGAACTTCAACGGTCTGCTGAACCGCACCATGCCGGCGGTGCTGCTCGCTCTTGTATTCTAGACCATCCATTGCCGTTGCGGCCGTGAAGAGCATTGCGGCAAGCGGCGGCAAGTGTGGGCTGCGCAGCGTCGCATGGTTGCCCTGGCGGACCGCCGGCAGGATCTGGACCAGGATGCGCTGATAGCAGCCGAGCGCGAAGCCTGCCGATCGCCGTTGCGCGCATCGCAACCCCCGCGGCCATTTCGTCTACGATGCGCTGGCACATGCCGGCAAGGCTCAGCGCCGCATTGTCTCGGCGCAGATCGGCAGCGCCTGCGCCCAGCAGGACGCGGCGGCCGCGCATACCCAGTGGTGCATTGTCGTCGGCCCATTCCACCCGCAGGTGTCCAAGCTCACCGCCCTGATGGATGCCGCCAAGGAGGATGTGATCGCCCACATGCGCTTTCCCGCCGCACACCGCACCAAGCTGCACCCCGCCAGTCTCATCGAACTGCTCAACGGCGAGATCAAGCGCCGCACCGACGTCGTCGGCATATTGCCCAACGATGCCGCCGCCTTGCGTCTCGTCGGCGCCTTCCCCCTCGAACAGTCCGACGAATGGGCGACGCAGCGCACCCGCTACATGAAACTGGAAACCATAGGCGTCGTCAGCGGCACTGCGCCCGTCAGCTTGCCTGCTATGCCCGCCTGAAACGGCGGCCCAGCCCGACCAGCATCATCGCTCCTACACCACGCGGTGGGACGCGACCCGGCGCTGATCCAGGCAGCACTCCGCAGGCCGGCGCGCAGCACCTCGCGGCTCTCGGCGAGGAAGCCATGCTGGCGCCCGATCAGCAGGCGCATCACCTGGCGCTTGGAGATGGCCAGGCCCAGCGCCTGCAACTGCGTGGTGATGCGCTCCACCGTCACCTGGCCCTGGTGATGCTGCTGCAGCACGAAGCGGCGCAGGTTCGGCCCGAAATGCCCGGCGATACCCTGCGGCAGAGCCGCGATCACCGTCTGACCATCCGGCGTCAGCCAGCGCTCCCGACGATAGCGGATCGCCTCGGCGTGCAGCACAAAGTCCTGTACCACGAAGTCCGCATAGCCTTTGAAGCGCGAGCCGGCGGGCACCTGCGCTTTGATCACTCGGTCCTCGAGGACCATCCGTGGCGCCGACTTCCCCCGTGCGCGCTGCTTGCCCGACGACATGACCGGCTTCGGCGCCGTAGCTTGTTCCATGCCGCTCGGCTTGATCGAAGGACGCCCCTTCAGGCCTTTCAGCCGCGCGATCTCGTCGCGTTGCTCGGCCACAACCGCCTTCAGCGAAGACACCTCGCCCAGCAGCCGCTCCACCAGGGACCGCAACTCGTCAGGCGATAGATTTGCAATCTCAACAGGTGCTGCCACGCCAACGTTGAATCAGGTCCAGCCGTGTCGGGGGAATCAAAATCACAACAAGCCGCCCGGGGTTTTGCCCCGGCGACCATTAGGGGAGCTACCGCATTGATACCGCTCCGACTCGCGTTCGCCAAAGCGGTATCCATGCCCCTGGACCCTGGTTTACCGGACGGGCTAATCTTTACCTGCCGAGGGACATCTTTATGGCGCTCTGGCGAGACGCGCGTCAGTTTCCGGTGGCGCGGCGTTCAAGCGACTGTGCGGTGGCGCATCTCGTCGGGCTCGATCCAGTAGTGCTCCAGCGATGCGATCGTGACAGTGACGGTCGCACCACTGCCGCACGGCACCTCGGCGTTGCCGTCGGTCCAGCGCAGATCCGGCTCCGGCGCGTGCCAACCATCCGACAGCATCGGGTCGTCCAGTGGAACGGTGCAGCCGTCGATCTCCACTGCGGTGACCGCCACACCTAGGGTGCGATGGTCGTCGCAGGACACGCGCAGCTGCGCCGGCACTGTGCGGCGCGACACCAGGCGCACCGCGCGCGCGCGCAACGGAACCTCGAAATGCGCCACGTCGCCATCCCATAGGGCGGGGTGTTCGTCGCCGTCCACCATCAGGCACAGCCCCGGGTCGGAGGTGGTGGCATGGCCCATGGCCGTGGCACGGGACAGCAGGGCCGCGCGCACCGCGGCCAGGGTTCGGCCCTCCCGCACCAGCGGCGCGCAGCCCTGCATCTCCCACACCTGCCGCGCGAAATCGGGATGCAGCACCATCGTCACGCCGCCGTTGGCGAAGGCGTCGCGGTTGCCGGTGTCGAGGTAGCTTTCGCACGGCAGGGCCTCGGCCAGCAGCACGTCGTGCGAGGCGGCCCCGGTTTCGTCCGCCAGTTCGACGTGAAAGTAGGTCACGCTGTCCACATCGTCCTGCACGATGGTGGCGCCGTTGAGCAAATAGCGGACCGGGATCAGCGCGCCGCCGGCGAACACCGCGTGGTCGGGGCTGAGGCGCAGGGGGCGGACAGGCAGGCCGGGGCCGAAGGCATCGGGGGCGATGCGGATCGGCTGCACATCGTGCGGCCGCGGATGGCGCGACGGCGCGAGGGTGCGGTGGCCGATCCAGCGCACGCGGCGCGTGGTGTCGCCCCGGGTGAGCACGTGGTCGGTGTCGGTGAGCGCCTCGACCGGCACCTCGCCGCGCGTGGTGCAGATGCGCGTGCCGGTGGCGAAGCAGGCGACCGAGACGGCGTCGGCGATCTCCAGCTTCGCCTCGTTGTTGCTCCAGGTCGTGAAGCCGGCGGCGTTGGCCCCCTCCACCCAGCCGGCATCGTCGAAATCCACGCTGTCGCCGGTATTGCCGAGCACGCGCAGGGTGTTCGACGTGGAGGAGAGGTTCAGCACCTCCAGCTTCGTCAACCGCAGCGTGTTGTCGCCGGTGCCGGTTAAGTCGATGCGCTCGATGTCCTGCAGCTTCGTATTGGCGATGGCGGCGAGGTCGAGGGTCAGCCCGCTCCCGGCCAGCGCCAGCGTGTCGGTGCCGCTGCCGCCCATGACGCGCAGAAAGCCGGGGTCGGAGATGTGGATCGTGTCGTTGCCGGCGCCGCCGATCAGCACGTCGGCGCCGCCGTTGCCGAGCAGGATGTCGTCGCCAAGTCCGCCCACCATGATGTCGGCGGCGCTGGTTCCGGTCAGCGTCTCGCCCGCCGATGTGCCGGCATGGGTGACGGTGGATAGGAAGTCCTGGCCGAAGATCACGTAGCTGTCCCCGGCATCCGTCT
>CAMDGX010000091.1 GCA_945897825.1 Asaia bogorensis
AGTGATGGGTTCCAAGGGCTCCGCCCTTGGTGGGGTCCAGGGGCAAGGCCCCTGGCCTTACTTCCTAACCCAACCTCGCCGCAAGGTCGGCGATCGGCACTTCCTGCTGGTCGCCCGTGCCGAGGTTCTTCACCTGGGCGACGCCCTTCGCAAGTTCAGCTTCGCCGATGATGACCGCCGTGTGGGCGCCGGTCTTGTTGGCGCGTTCCATGCGGCGCTTCAGATTGCCGCGATAAGCCATCTCGGCGCGGATGCCGGCGCTGCGCAAGGATTGGACGACATCCAGCGCGGCGCCTTCCTGGGCGTCACCGGCGGGGATGACGGCGATGCCTGCCGGCGCGGCGGGGGGCTGGGCGAGCAGCATGGACAGGCGCTCGACGCCGGCGGCCCAGCCGACGCAGGGGGTGTGGGGGCCGCCCATCTCCTCCACCAGCCCGTCGTAGCGGCCGCCGCCGAGCACGGTGCCCTGGGCGCCCAGTTGGGAGGTGACGAACTCGAAGGCGGTGTGGCTGTAGTAGTCGAGGCCGCGGACGATGCGCGGGTTTTCCACCACCGGAACGCCGATGCGGGCCAGGTGCTCGCGCAGCTTGGCGTAAAATGTGGCCGAGTGCTCGTTCAGGTAGGGATGGATGGTCGGCGCGTCGGCAACCAGCGCCTTGTCGCCGGGGTCCTTGCTGTCCACGACGCGCAGCGGGTTGCGCTCGAGGCGGGCGCGGCTGTCCTCGGACAGCTTCTCCTTGTGCGCGGAGAAATACTCGATCAGGGCCGCGCGGTAGGCCATGCGGCTGTCGCGGTCGCCCAGCGTGTTCAATTCCAGCACGACGTCCTTCGCCACGCCGAGGGCCTGCAGGATGGCCCAGCCGCAGGCGATCACCTCGGCGTCGGCCAGCGGCTCGGCGCTGCCCAGCACTTCCACGTCGATCTGGTGGAACTGGCGGTAGCGGCCCTTCTGCGGGCGTTCGTAGCGGAACATCGGCCCGGTGTAGAACACCTTCTGCGGCAGGGACTGGGTGAGCCCGTTGGTGACCAGCGCGCGGCAGACGCCGGCGGTGGCTTCGGGGCGCAGGGTGAGGGATTCGCCGCCGCGGTCGGTGAAGGAATACATCTCCTTCATCACCACGTCCGACGTGTCGCCCAACCCGCGCGCAAAGACGGCGGTTTCCTCGAAGATCGGCGTGGACCACTCGTCGAACCCGTAGGTGGCGGCGACGCGCCGGGCCGTGTCGACCACATGGAAATGCCGCCGCGCCGCCTCGCCGATCAGGTCGTGGGTGCCGCGGACGGGCTGGACCTTGGTGGGGGCTTGCTTCCGGGGCTGGGTTTCGGTCACGTTTGTTGATGTCCTTGAATAGGAGGAAAGATGTTCTTTTTTGAAAAAAAGAACCAAAAAACTTTCTTCCCTTAAGGAAAAAAGTCTTTGTGCTTCTTTTTCTTCAGAAAAAGAAGGCCTTCCTTGCTTTACTCGGCCGCCGCGCGCGCAGCGGCCTTCTGGGCGTCTAGCTCGGCCTGAATGGCCTTGGCCTTAGTCTCGACCAGCTCGACGATATGCTCGACCATGCTCTGGCCGTCGACCGTGTGGTCCGTCTTGCCGGCGTTGTAGACCATGTGCCGGTGGTTGCCGCCGCCGGTGACGCCGATATCGGTCATCAGCGCCTCGCCGGGCCCGTTCACCACGCAGCCGATGATCGAGAGCGACAGCGGCGTCTCGATATGGGCGAGACGTTCCTCCAGCGTGGCCACCGTCTCGATGACGTTGAAGCCCTGCCGCGCGCAGGACGGGCAGGAGATGATCTTCACGCCGCGATGGCGCAGGCCAAGGGATTTCAGCATCTCCCAGCCGACATGCACCTCCTCCTCCGGCTCGGCGGACAGCGAGACGCGCAGCGTGTCGCCGATGCCGGCCCAGAGCAGGTTGCCCAGGCCGATGGCCGACTTCACCGTGCCGGTGCGCTTGCCGCCGGCCTCGGTGATGCCGATGTGCAGCGGATGGTCGCACACCTCGGCGAGTTGCTGGTAGGCGGCGACGGCGAGGAACACGTCGGACGCCTTCACGCTGATCTTGAACTCGTGGAAGTCGTTGTCCTGCAGGATCTTGGCGTGTTCGAGCGCGGATTCCACCAGGGCCTCGGGGTTCGGCTCGCCGTATTTCTCCAGCAGGTGGCGCTCGAGCGAACCGGCATTCACCCCGATGCGCATGGAGCAGTTGTGGTCGCGCGCGGCCTTGATGACCTCGCGCACCCGCTCCGGCGAGCCGATGTTGCCGGGGTTGATGCGCAGGCAGGCGGCGCCGGACTGGGCCGCCTCGATGGCGCGCTTGTAGTGGAAGTGGATGTCGGCAACGACAGGCACCTCCACCTGGCGGACGATGTCCTTCAACGCCAGCGCACTTTCCTGGTCGGGGCAGGAGACGCGCACGATGTCCACCCCGGCCCGCTCGGCACGTCGGATCTGTTCGACGGTGGCGGCGACGTCGGTAGTGGGCGTGTTGGTCATGGTCTGCACGGTGATCGGTGCGCCGCCCCCGACGGGGACGCGGCCCACGAAGATCTGGCGCGACTTGCGCCGCTCGATGTGCTGGTACGGACGGTAGCTCATGGGGCGGGCGTGCTCCGTTCTCGGGCCTGATCCGGGCGCGCACCATGCCGCGCCCGGGTGCGCCGCGCAAACGCGCAGCTAGGGCGAGCGGGTGGCGGGCGCCGCGGGGCGGGGGGCCACGGCCACCGGGGTGGCAAGCTTGCCGTCGCGGATCGCGTCGGCATCGAGCGCCAAGTCGCGGCGAACCGCACCATCGGCACCCAGGCTGGCGGTCGCCGCGCCGTCGACCACCAGTTCGGTCCCGCCGGCATTGCCGGTGGTCAGCAGCAGGGACAGCTTCGGCGGCACCGGCCAGGTTTCGCCCTGGCGCAGCACGCGGTTCAGCAGAACCTGGCCCTGGCGGTCGCGCACCTGGATCCAGGCCTCGGCGCGGGCGCGCAGCACGATCCGTGTGCCCTCGGGCAGGGCACCCTGGGCCGCGCCCGCCGTCGGCGCGGCGACAGGCTGTGCCGGCGCCACGGCCCCGGGACCACCGCGGCGGCGGCAGAACTCGGCGGCACGGCCGGCATCGGGGTGAGGGTTGGCGCGACGGTGATCGGCGCCCCGGGGACGGGGGGCAGGCCGGGCATCTGCATCGGCGCGCCGGGCGCGGGTGCCGGCTGCACACTGGCGGGCGGCAGCGGGGGCGGGGCGACGAGTTCGGCTAGGCGCTCCGGCACTGGGCGCACCGGCTCGGCGCCCGGTTTCTCGCCGCTGGCGCGGTACCATCCAATATAGGCCCCGATCGCCAGCGTGGCGCCCAGCAGCACGACGGCACCAGCCGGAACGCCGCGCTCGGGAACCGGGGCGGGGAAAGCCAATTCGGGCTTCCGGGCCGCCTGCTTCACCTCGGGGCGGAAGCGGCGGGCAATGTCGTCGGGCTCCAGGCCCAGCGACTTGGCGTAGGCGCGCACGAAGCCCATCGCATAGGCATTGCCGGGAAGCTGGTCCAGCCGGCCCTGCTCCATCGCTTCCAGGAACGGCAGGCGGATCCGCAGATGGGCGGCGATGTCGGGCAGCGACCAGCCCAGGCGCTCGCGCGCCGCAGCCAGTTCCGCGCCCACCAGGCGGGCTTCATCCAGCCCGTCAGTTCCCTGCGCCGCCAGGGCCTGCCGTTCGCCCCGTTTTGTTCCGCGATTGAACAGCACGACCCCACGCAACCAGTTTCGCTGCCGGAAATGTCCCCGATCCGGCGCCGGACCCCGCATGAGGCTTCTAGACCGCCGGCGGCACCTTAACAACCGCCTTGCGCGGGCGATGGCTCCGCGAGACGGAAAAATCCGAATGGCCGCCTTCAACGTTACACTGCGATGCGTCCGTTTTCTTGCGACATGAGTCGCAGAAAAGAGCTCAAAGGATTAAAACTCCAGTCTTCGTTCCCTGTCGCCCGTGGCGGGCATACGCGCTCAGATCGGCAGCCCGTGCTCGCGCGCCCAGGCGGCGATCGGCTCGCGCACGCTGTGGGCGCCATCGCCGGTGCGCCGCACCGCGGCCAGCAGGTCGCGGAACGCTGGCAGGTCGAGGGCCGCCAGCATGGCCTTGACCGGCAGGACCCCCGAGGCCGGCATCGACAGGGAGGTGATGCCCAGCCCCACCAGCGTCATCGCCTCCAGCGGCCGCCCGGCATGCTCGCCGCACACCGACAGCGGCACCCCGGCCTTGGCGCAGGCCGCCACCAGCTGCGCCAGCAGGTCCAGCACCGGCGGCGACAGCATGTCGTAGCGCGCCGCGAGCCCCGGGGAGCCGCGGTCGGCGGCGAACAGGAACTGCAGCAGGTCGTTGGTGCCGACCGAGATGAAATCCACCTCCGCCAGCAGCGCGTCGAGCTGCCACATCAGCGCCGGCACCTCCAGCATCGTGCCCACCGCAAGCTTCGCCGGCGCCGGGCGCACCCGGGCGGCCTCGGCGCGCAGCAGGGCGCGGGCGGCGCGGAACTCCGCCACGGTGGCCACCATCGGGAACATCACCGACAGGTCGCGCCCGCCAGCGGCCAGCAGCAGGGCGCGCAGCTGGCGGCGCATCAGGGCCGGGCGGTCCAGCCCGATGCGCAGGCTGCGCCAGCCCATCGCCGGGTTCTCCTCCACCGGGGCGCTGCCGGGCATCAGCTTGTCCGCGCCCAGGTCGAGCGTGCGGAACAGCACGGGGCGGCCGGCGGCGGCATCCAGCACCCGAGCATAGACAGTCGCCTGCTCGGCGGTATCGACGACCGCGCCGCGCGCCAACATCGCGATCTCGCTGCGGAACAGCCCGATCCCGTCCGCGCCGGTGGCGTCGAGCTGGCCCAGCTCGAGCGCGAGCCCGACGTTGAGCATCAGCCGGACCCGGGTGCCGTCGGCGGTGGCCGCCGGCCGGTCGCGCAGCGCCGCCCAGTTGGCCGCCCGCGCGTCGCGCGCCTCCTGCGCCCGGCGATAGGCGCGCAGCACCTCCTGCTCCGGGCGCAGGATCAGCTGGCCGTCATCCGCATCGATCACCGCTTCGTCGCCGTTCTCGGCGGCCTCCAGCAGGCCGCGGGCCCCGGCGACGGCCGGCAAGCCCAGCGCGCGGGCAAGGATGGCGGCATGGCCGGAGGGGCTGGCTTCCTCGATCACCACGCCGGCGATGCCGCGGGCATGCCAGTCCAGCAATTCCGCCGGGCCCAGCCGCCGCGCCAGCAGCAGCGTGCCGGGGGTGACCGGGCCGGCGCGATCCGCCCCGTCAAGGGCCGCCAGCAGGCGGCCGACCATGTCCTCGATATCGGCCAGGCGTTCGCGCAGGTAGGGGTCGGTCACGCGGCGCATGCGGTCGCGCAGGTCGGCGGCCACGCGGTGCACCGCCGCCTCGGCCGACAGCCCGCCGCGCACCGCCTCGGAAACCCGGCGCAGCCAGCCGGTGTCGGCGGCGACCAGGCGATAGGCGTCCAGGATCTCGCGCGAGGCCGCCGCTTCCGGCGCGGGCCCGTCCTGCGGCGGCAGACCGGCGGCGATCAGGTCGTCCAGCCCCTGCTGCATCCGGATCACCGCGGCGTCGAGCCGCACCAGCTCCTGCGCGGGGTCGTCGGCGATCAGCCGGCGTGGCGCGGCGGCGGGGCCGCTGACCTGCACCGGGCCGATCGCCACGCCCGGGGCCAGTGGCACGGCGCCGAAGCGGCGCGGCAGGGTGTCGACAAGCGCCTGCTCGCTGGATTCGGCGCCATGGGCGGCCAGCAGCTCGGCCAGCAGCATCGCCACCGTCTCCACCACCTCCACCTCGTCGGCGTCGTAGTTGCGCGGCGTGCGGTTCTGCACCGCCAGCACCCCCAGCGTGCGCCCGGCGCGGCGCACCGGCACGGCGAGCATCGAGGCGTAGGCGTCCTCCCCCGTCTCGGGCCGCCAGGCGAAAGCGGGGTGATTCTGCGCGTCGGCCAGGTTCTGCGGCGAATGGGTGGCGGCGGCGAGGCCGACGATGCCTTCGCCGACCCGCAGCCGGGTGACGCCCACCGCCTCCGGCCGCAAGCCCTCCGTCGCGGTCAGCTCCAGCATGTCGCCGGGGCGCATCACGTAGATCGAGCACACCTCGCTGACCAGTTCGGCCGCCACCAGGCGAACGAGCTCCGGCATCGGGGCCGCACCGCGCGCCATGAGGTCGCGCAGCCGGGCCAGGAGGCGGCGCGGCGTGGACATGGTTCGGGCTTAGAGCAAAGTGCGACGCGGGGGAATCACCGCGCAGCGTGAATCTTGCGGGTTATCGCGAAGATGAAGCGAACTTCACGCCGCCTCGCGCGCCGCCAACGCCGCCACCGCCTGGTCCACCAGCTCGGCAATGATCTCGGCGGTGGTCTGGATGGAGGCGACCATGCCGACCGACTGGCCGGCCATGACCGAGCCGGTCTCGACGTCGCCATCCACCACCGCGCGGCGCAGGGCGCCGGCCCAGAAATGCTCGATCGCCAGCTGGGCGGCCTCCTTGGTCAGCTCGCCGGACTGGAAGCGCTTGAGCGTCGCGGCCTGGTGCTCCAGGAACTGCTTCGTGCCGGCATTGGCCAGGCCGCGCACCGGAATCACCGGGAAGCGCTCGTCGAGCTGCACGCTCGGCAGGGCGTCGCGCGCATTGGCGCGCACGAAGGCGCGCTTGAAATTCTCATGCGCGATGCTCTCGACCGACGCGGCGAAGCGGGTGCCAAGCTGGGCACCGGACGCCCCCATCTCCAGGTACGACAGGATCGCCTCGCCCCGGCCGATGCCGCCGGCCACAAACACCGGCACGTCGCGCAGATGCGGCAGGATCTCCTGCGCCAGCACGGTCAGCGACACCGGGCCGATATGCCCGCCCGCCTCGCTGCCCTCGATGATGATGGCATCCGCCCCGGAGCGCACGAGGCGCTTGGCCAGCACCAGCGCCGGGGCGAAGGCGATCAGCTTCGCGCCGCCCTCCTTCACCGCACGCACCGCGCCGCCGGGCGGAATGCCGCCGGCGAGCACCACATGGCTCACCTTCGCCTCCAGGCAGACGCGCACGAGGTCGTCGAGCTGCGGATGCATGGTGATCAGGTTGACGCCGAAGGGCTTCGTGGTCAGCGCCTGGGTGGCGGCGATCTCGCGCGCCAGCAGGTCGGGGCCCATGGAGCCGCAGGCAATCACGCCGAAGCCGCCGGCGTTGGAAATGGCGGAGACCAGGTTGCGTTCGCTCACCCAGCTCATCGCGCCGGCCAGGATGGCGAACTCGGTGCCGAGGAAATCCCGCCCGCGCGCCCAAAGCCGGTCCAGCCGCGCGCGCGCCGCAATCCGCGCCGGCAGCGCAACGGCCGCCTCGGCCGCAATGCCCGCTTCGCCCTGAAGATTGGTCATGCGCAGGCACTCCTCCATCCTGCCCCCTCCAGGACGCGTGGAGGAAGAAACGTCATAGTAACGTTCCGCTTACGCCACCGCAACGCGCCGGCGGATCGTTCAGGCGGCATCAAGCCCATAGGCCGTGTGCAGCGCGCGCACGGCAAGCTCCGTGTATTCCGCGCCGATCAGCACCGACACCTTGATCTCGCTGGTCGAGATCACCTGGATGTTGATCCCCTTGGCCGCCAGCGCCGAGAACATGGTCCGCGCCACGCCGGCATGGCTGCGCATGCCCACGCCGACGACGCTGATCTTGGCCACGTCGGGGTCCGACAGCAGCTCGGCATAGCCGATGTCGCCGCGGTTCGCCTCCAGCGTCGCCTGAGCGCGCGGCAGGTCGGTGCGCCCGATGGTGAAGGTCAGGTCCGTGGTGCCGTCGGCCGAGACGTTCTGGACGATCATGTCCACGTTCACGTTGGCGTCCGACAGCGGCCCGAAGATCGCCGCCGCGATGCCCGGCCGGTCGGGCACGCGGCGCACCGTGATCTTGGCTTCGTCGCGCGAATAGGCGATGCCCGCCACCAGGGCCTTTTCCATGATCTCTTCCTCGTCCACCACCAATGTGCCCGGCAGGTTCGCACCCGTCTCCTCGCCGAAGCTCGACAGCACCTGAACCCGCACCCGCTCCTTCATCGCGAGCTCGACGGAGCGGGTCTGCAGCACCTTGGCCCCCACCGAGGCCAGCTCCAGCATCTCCTCATAGGCAATCTTGGCCAGCTTGCGCGCCTTCGGCACGATGCGCGGGTCGGTCGTATAGACGCCATCGACATCGGTATAGATGTCACAGCGATCGGCCTTCAGCGCGGCGGCAAGTGCCACGGCGGAGGTGTCCGACCCGCCGCGGCCCAGCGTCGTAATGCGTCGGTCCGGCCCGATGCCCTGGAACCCCGCCACCACCGGCACCTGGCCGGCCTGCATGCGCGCGATCAGCGCAGCACCATCGATGCTGTCGATGCGCGCCTTGCCATGGGCGTCGTCCGTCACCAGCGGGATCTGCCAGCCGGCGAAGCTGCGCGCCTCCACGCCGATCGTCTGCAGGGCGATCGCGGTCAGCCCACTGGTCACGTTCTCCCCGGTGGCCACCACGGCGTCGTATTCCCGCGCGTCGTGCAGCGGCGAGAGGTCCTGGCAGTATTTCACCAGCGCGTTGGTCACGCCGGACATGGCGGAAACCACGACGGCCACCTCGTTGCCGGCGTCGACCTCGCGCTTGACGCGCGCGGCCACGTTGCGGATGCGGTCGAGGTCGGCGACGGACGTGCCGCCGAACTTCATCACGATGCGGGCCATGGGGGATGCGCGCTGCCGTTGGTTAAGGAAAGGGCGGCAGACATACCCACCCCGGGCGGCGGCGGCAACCTCGCGGCCCGCAGGGCGGCCCCCCGACAGGCGTCAGCGGCTCAGAACACCTCGCCTTCGCCCGCGTTCGACCAGCACCAGTCCACGAACCCAGGGGCATCGGGCGCCGAGCCCGCGGCGCCGGCCTGGTCCGGCACATGCGCCAAGACCACCGGCAACACCGCCAGCATGTCGACCGCCACCTCGTCGGCGGCGCTGCCCCGCGGCGCCAGCGGCGGGATGGCGGGCATCACCGCCACCGGAAACATCTCGGAGGGCAAGATCACGTCGACGCCCTCCTGCACCACAGGCTTCTTCTCGGGCGGGAGCAACACGGGTTCCGGCGGCGGCAACCAGATGCCGACAAGCGTGTCGTCCCCGTCGCCAAACTCGGATGGCGGCGGTGCGAAAGGCGGCGACGGCGACAACTGGCCCTCCAGCGCGCGCAGCATTTCCACCAGCGCCTGGAGCTGCGCGGCAGCCTGCTGCACCAACGCGGCCATCTGCGCCTGGAAGTCCGGCGAGGCCATCAGCGTAGCCAGTGCGTCACCCGGTGGCGGCAGAGGGGGACTAACGATCTCAGCAGGCATGGCGATAACCGACCTTGCAACTCCCGGATAAATAGCACGCCAGCAGACCGGTTTCACATGAAACCCAGGAGGCGTTCCGCGCCGGGCTCATCCGTGCGCCATCGCCAGGTAGTTGACCCCCAAATTTCCCGTCGGCCGCCAGCCGCCGCGCAGAGGATCGGGCGCCAGCCCGGTGATGTCGGCCAGCCGCAATCCCGCCGCCCGCAGCCCCGCATCCAGCTCCGCCGGCGTCACGAACCGCGCCCAGTCATGCGTGCCAACCGGCAGCAGCCGCATCACGTATTCCGCGCCCAGGATCGCCACCAGCCAGGACCGCCGCGTGCGGTTCAGCGTCGAGACGAACAGCAGCCCGCCCGGCACCAGCAGCCTGGCCAGCGTGGCCAGGAACGCCGCCGGGTCGGTCACATGCTCGATCACCTCCAGCGCCGTCACCGCATCGAACCGCGCGCCCTCCGCCAGCAACTCCTCCGCCGCGCCCTGCCGATAGTCCACCGCCAGCCCCGCCCCCTCGGCATGGGTGCGGGCGGCCGCCACCGCGTCCCCGGCCGCGTCGAGGCCCAGCACGTTGTGCCCCAACCGCGCCAGCGCCTCGGCAGCCAGCCCGGCGCCGCAGCCAACATCCAGCACCCGCGCCCCGCCCGCGAATCGCTGCCGCAGCCGCGCGTCGATCCAGGCGATCCGTGCCGGGTTCATCCGATGCAGCGGCCGCATCGGCCCATCCGGGTTCCACCAGTCGGCCGCCAGCGCGTTGAACCGCGCCACCTCCGCCGCATCGACCGAGCCTGCCTGCATGGGGACACCCCTTCACCGGATGGCGCCTTAACTGGATCGCAACCGCACCCTGCGCAAGCCAGGGCCGCGCAAGCGTGCTGCGTCCCGCGCCGATGTCATGGCACCAGTCGTGCGGTTTGCGCATTGCGCTTCTGCTGCGCTGCGGGATGATGGCGATGGCGGCGAGCTTCGGACCACCCTATGTGACGGACCCATGAAGATCATCAGCTGGAACCTGCTTCGCCTCATCGGCGCCTCGCCCGACGAGGTCGCCGCCCTGATCGAGCGCGAATCGCCCGATGCCGTGCTGATGCAGGAGGCGACGCCGGCGATCGACCGCCTGCCATCCCTGGTCGGCGGCCACTATATCCGCCGGCTGCAGCCCGGCCGCGTCCATGGCCTCGCCGTCTGGTCGCGCCGCAAGCCGGTGGCCGCCCCGGCCGTGGTCCCGCTGCCGCAAGGCGCGATGTTCCGCCGCATTGGCCTGGTGGTGGACCTCGGCGATTTCGCCGTGGCCAATGTCCACCTCTCGCACGGCCAGGTGCTGAACCGCCGCCAGTTGCGCCGCGTCACCGCCGCCCTGCCGGACCGCGCCGCCGTGCTCGGCGATTTCAACCTGGTCGGCCCCTGCCTGGTGCCAGGCTTCCGCGACGTGGGACCCCGCGCCCCCACCCATCGCTGCGGCGACGTGCTGCCGCTGCGCATCGACCGCTGCCTGGTGCGCGGGCTGGACTGCCTGTCCACCGCCGTGCTCGGCCGCGCCTCCTCCGACCATCACCCGATAATGGTCCGCCTCGCCGCCTCGGCCCTCCCCCGCGCCCTCGCCGCCTGAGCTTGCCGCCATGGCCCCGCGCGGCTTGAATGCCGGGCGGGAGGACCCCCGATGACCAGCCTCGCCGGCGTGCCACCGGTCGATATCGACCCGTTCAGCCGCGCCTTCTTCGACGATCCCTACCCCGGCCACGCCCTGGTGCGCGAAACCGCCCCCGTGGTGCGCCTGCCGGTGCTGGAGGCCCACAACCTCACCGGCGGGCGCCCGGTGGTCGGCATCGGCCGCCATGCCGAGGTCCAGTCCGTGCTGATGGACCACCAGCGCTTCCCCTCCGGCCGCGGCGTCGGGCTGCGCGACTACCTGGCCCACCCGCCCCTGCGCGGCCCCGGCATGATCCTGGAGATCGACCCCCCGCTGCACGGCCAGCGCCGCGCCGTGCTGAACCGCGCGCTGTCCCCTGCCATCGTTCGCGCCCTGCGCCCCCGCTTCACCCTGGCGGCCGAGGCGCTGGTGGAACGGCTGCTCGCCCTGCGGGACATCGACGCCATCGCCGACATCGCCGAAGCCTATCCGCTGACGGTGTTCCCCGACGCGCTGGGCATGGAACCGGAAGGGCGCGAGAACCTGCTGCCGTTCGGCAACTTCGTGTTCAACTCCATGGGCCCGGACAACGACCTGCTGGCCGCCTCGCTGGCCGAGTTGCCGCCGCTGGCCGAATGGGCCACCCGCCAGTCCCAGCGCGACCGCCTGGCGCCGGACGGCATCGGCGCGCTGATCCACCAGGCCGCCGATGCCGGCGAGATAACCCACACCGAGGCGCCGCTGCTGGTCCGCGCCCTGCTCTCCGCCGGGGTCGATACCACGGTGAACGGCCTCGGCGCCGCCCTGGCCTGCCTCGCCGCCGCCCCGGAGCAATGGGCCCGCCTGCACGCCGACCCAAGCCTCGCCCGCGGCGCCTTCGAGGAGGCCATCCGCCACGAATCCCCGGTGCAAACCTTCTTCCGCACCACCGGCTGCGACCTCGAACTGGGCGGCACGGCCATCCCGGAAAGCACCAAGGTGCTGATGTTCCTCGCCGCCGCCAACCGCGACCCGCGCCGCTTCGCCGATCCCGACCGCTTCGACATCACCCGCGCCGCCAGCGGCCATGTCGGCTTCGGCGCCGGCATCCACATGTGCGTGGGCCAGATATTGGCCCGGTTGGAAGGCGAGGTGATGCTGGCCGCCCTGGCGCAGCGCGTCGCCCGGCTGGAAATCACCGGACCACCCGTCCGCCGCTACAACAACACCCTGCGCGGGCTGCGCTCCTTGCCGCTCAGGCTGCACGCTTCGTGAGGCAAGCAAGATTTGTTCTTTTTTGAAAAAAAGAACCAAAAAACTTTCATTCGCTTGCGCTCCGAAGCGCACCGCATTCCATTCAGAGGCCGCGGCGGTTCGTTCAAGTTAATGAATGAAAGTCTTTTTGCTTCTTTTTCTTCAGAAAAAGAAGGCCTTGCCTGACCTCAATGCTTCCAGTTCACCCCTTCGGGCGCCGGCGCGGTCGGGTCGCAGTTGCGTTGCTCGCAGTTGGTGATCTTCTCGCCCGTCATCGCCAGGATGAAGCCCCAGTGGGTGATCACCAGCGTGTCGGACCAGTCGGCCAGGGCTGCCATCTCGGCCCGGAACAGCGCGGCGCGCCCGGCGATGCCCTCGGCGGGCTCCTCCACCGGCGGCCACCAGATCTCGTCGATGTGGGAGAAATCCAGCTCCGGCCACGCGCGCGCCAACTCCGTGCGCGGCGAGCCGACATCGCAGGCGAAGGCGTAGCGTTCGCGCACGATCGGGTTCACGATCACCGACACGCCGCCCAGCGCGCGGGCGATCGGGGCGGCGGTTTGCAGCGCGCGCGTGTAGGGCGAGGCGATGATGCGGCGGATCGGCGCTCCCGCCAATCGCGTGGCCGCCTCGCGCGCCTGGCGATGGCCAAGCGGCGTCAGCTTGGGGTCGATGATGCCGGGATCGCGGCGCGTGACCGTAAAATGGAGATTGAATTCGCTCTGGGCGTGCCGCAACAGGATCATTCATGCCGGATACAGGCCGGATTGCGCGGTTGCAATGCCCGTTTCGGCCCCTTCGTCCGCAGCTTCGGTTGTGAACCGACCTTGGTTTGCCTATGTCTGGGGATGCAACCCGCCGCGGCGGGAATGGAGAGTGGTGCATGGGCGCGACCGGCGGCGGATTCCCGATCGACCTGATCCTGTTCGGCATGATCGCGGCCTTCCTGGTGCTGCGGCTGCGCAGCATCCTGGGCAAGCGGCAGGGCTTCGAGCGCCCGCCGGAGCCAATGGCGCGGCCTGAGCTGCGCGTCGTGGACGATGGCATGCCCCCACCCCCGCCGCCCGCCACGGCGGCCTCCAGCCGCACCCTGCCCGACCCCGCGAGCCCGGTCGGGCGCACGCTGGTGGCGATGCATTCGGTGGACTCCAACTTCTCCCCCGCCGGCTTCCTCGACGGCGCCGAGGCCGCGTTCCGCATGATCGTGGCCGCCTTCGCCGCCGGCGACCGCGCGGCGCTGCGCCCGCTGCTGTCCGACGAAACCTACACCGCCTTCGAGGGCGCCATCACCGCGCGCGAGCAGGCCGGTGAAACCCAGCGCACCGAGATCCACGACGTGCACGGTGCCGCGATCGAGGCCGCGGAACTGCACGGCGGCATGGCGAGCATCACCGTGGCTTTCACCAGCGACCAGGTGAACCTCACGCTCGACCAGGCCGGCAAGGAAGTCGCCGGCACCGACGCCGTCACCGAGATCCGCGACATCTGGACCTTCGAGCGCGACCTCGGCTCTCCCGACCCAAGCTGGCGCCTGGTCGCCGCCCGCAGCGCCTGATGCCCCCTGCGACGGGACGGCTCCGGCGCCGCCTTCCCGCCCTCGCTGCCGCCAGCGTCCTGGCGCTGCTTGCCGCCTGCGCGCCGCAAACCACCGCCGGACGCGCCCCGGCCGGTGTCACGGTGCCCTCCGCCCCGGGTCCCGCATTGACTCCAGTGCGCTTCGACCAGCTGCCGGGCTGGCAAGCCGACCGTGCGGCCGAAGCGATCCCCGCCTTCGTCGCCGGATGCGCGCGCCTGGACGGCACGGCCGATCCACGCCTGCCCGCGCTGTGCGCCCAGGCCCGGGCCCTGCCACCTGGCGACGATGTCGCCGCCCGCGCCTTCTTCGAGCAATCCTTCCAGCCCCACCTCGCCTCCACCGACGGCACGCCGCAGGGGCTGGTGACCGGGTATTTCGAGCCGGAGTTCCGCGCCTCCCGCACCCGCGGCGGCGAATACCAAACGCCGTTGCTCCGCCGCCCGCGCGGGCACGTGGCCGGCCAGATGCTGCCCACCCGCGCCCAGATCAACCGCGGCGCCCTGGCCCGGCAGCGGCTGGAGATGCTGTGGGTGGCCGATCCGGTCGATGCCTTCTTCCTGCAAATCCAGGGCTCCGGCCGCGCCCGCCTGCCCGACGGGTCCGTGCTGCGCGTCTCCTACGACGGCAAGAACGAGCAACCCTATGTGCCGATCGGCCGCGTACTGGTCGACCGCGGCGAGATGCGGCTGGAAGACGTCTCGATGCAGTCCATCCGCACCTGGCTCACCGCCCATCCCAACGAGGCCGCGGCGGTGATGGAGCAGAACCCGTCCTTCGTGTTCTTCCGCGAGGTCCGCGACGTCGCGCCGGACCAGGGCCCGCCGGGCAACATGGGCGTGCCGCTGACCCCGCTCCGCTCCGTGGCGGTCGATCGCGCCCATATCCCGCTCGGCACGCCGGTGTGGATCGACACCAACGACGCCCTCGCGCCCACCACGCCGTTTCGCCGCCTGCTCATGGCGCAGGATGTCGGCGGCGCCATTCGCGGCCCCACCCGCGCCGACCTGTTCTACGGCTGGGGCCCCGACGCCGCGGCGCGCGCCGGGCGGATGCGCCAGCCGGGATCGCTGTATGTCCTGCTGCCCCGCTGACACCGAGGCGCTCGATCCCGGCCTGCACCCGCACCGCCTGATCACCGGCGACTGCCTCGCTGCCCTGTCCGCCTTGCCGGCCGACAGCATCGACGTCGTTGTCACCTCCCCCCCCTACAACATCGACCTGCGCTACCGCGCCTACCGCGATCGGCGGGAGGAGGCGGACTATCTCGACTGGATGGTCGCCGTCTGCGCCGAGCTGCGGCGCGTGCTGAAGCCGCAGGGCAGCTTCTTCCTCAACATCTCCGGCTCCTCCAGCCGCCCCTGGCTGCCCTTCGAACTGATCGTGCGCCTGCGCGCGCTGTTCGAGCTGCAGAACCACATCACCTGGGTGAAATCCATCGCCATCGGCCAGGACAGCTCCGGCCACTACAAGCCGGTCGGCGGCACCCGCTTCCTCAACCACGCCCACGAGCACGTCTTCCACCTCACCCGCGGCGGCCGCGTGCCGCTCGACCGGCTGGCGATCGGCGTCCCGTTCAAGGACAAGTCGAACATCGCGCGCCGCGGCCACGCGCAAGACCTCCACTGCCGCGGCAACACCTGGTTCATCCCGTACCGCACCGTGAACAGCCGGGCGCAGAAATTCCACCACCCCGGCACCTTCCCGGTCGAACTCCCGCAATGGTGCATCCGCCTGCACGGCGCCCCCGCCCCGGTGGTGCTGGACCCGTTCATGGGCACCGGCACCACCCTGGTCGCCGCACATCGCGAGGGCGGCACCGGGATCGGCATCGACATCGACCCCGACTACGTCGCCATCGCCGCCGCACGCCTGGCGGCCGAAGGCGCGTCATGACGTCCGCGCGCGCGCATCCCTCGCCAAACCGGACCGAATCCCTATAACAAGGGCCATGCCCCACACCGCCCGCCGCCCCCGCGTCGCCCTGTTCGTCACCTGCCTGGTGGACCTGCACCGGCCGACCGTCGGATTCGCAGCGATCCGCCTGCTGGAGCAAGCCGGCTGCCAAGTGGAAGTCCCGCGCGCGCAAACCTGCTGCGGCCAACCCGCCTATAACGCCGGCGACCGCGCCACCGCCCGCGACATCGCCGCCAACATCCTCGATGCCTTCGGCGGCTACGACTACGTCGTCGTCCCCTCCGGCTCCTGCGGCGGCATGATCAGCCACCACTTCGCCGGCCTGTTCGACAACGACCCCCAGCAACGCGCCCGCGCCGAAGCCCTCCAGGCGAAAACCTTCGAACTCATCGCCTTCCTGTCCGACGTGCTGAAAATCGCCACCGTCCCCGGCGTCTACCAGGGCACCGCCACCTACCACGACAGCTGCTCCGGCCTGCGCGAACTCGGCATCAAGGCCCAGCCCCGCGCCCTGCTCGCCACCGTCTCGGGCCTCACGCTCAAGGAAATGGCCGAGCCCGAAACCTGCTGCGGCTTCGGCGGCACCTTCTGCGTGAAATATCCCGACATCTCCACCCGCATGGTCGGCGACAAAACCAAGGACATCGCCACCACCGGCGCCGACACCCTGCTCGCCGGCGACATGGGATGCCTGCTGAACATGGCCGGCCGCCTGAAACGCGAAGGCAGCCCCATCAAGGTCCGCCACGTCGCCGAAGTGCTGGCCGGAATGACCAACGACGTCCCCCCGATCGGCGAAGGGCGCGGGTAGGATGAAAGGGCGAGAAGTTAGGCCAGGGCTCCGCCCTGGACCCGGCAGGGGGCCGAGCCCCCTGCACCCTCACATCTTTGTTCCGCCTTCGGCGGGAGGGACCGGCTTGGTCTGGGTCGCTCGTCGTGACGGCCCCTCCTGCCGAAGGCGGAAAAGGTCCGGGAGTCCAGAGGCTCTGCCTCTGGTGGGGTCCAGGGGCAAAGCCCCTGGCCTTCCCTTCCCCGCCTTGCACCCCACCGCACCCATCCGCTGAACGGAGGCGACGATGTTGGCCACCAGTCCTGCCTTCAAGCAGAACGTCAAGGGCGCCCTGGCCGATGCCGGGTTGCAGAAGGCCTTGGCGTTCACCCGCCCCAGCTTTGCCGGCAAGCGCACCGCCGCGGTCGCCAACCTGCCGGAGTTCGAGCAGCTGCGCGACGTCGGCCGCGACATCAAGAACCACGTCCTGGCCAACCTCGACTTCTATCTGGAGACCTGGGCCGGCAACGTCGAGAAATCCGGCGGCACCGTGCATTGGTGCAGCACCGCGGACGACGCCCGCGCCGCCGTGCTGGCGATCTGCCAGAAGGCCGGTGCGCGCACCGTCACCAAGGGCAAGTCGATGATCTCCGAGGAACTCGGCATCAACGACCACCTGGAGAAACATGGCATCGAGCCGGTCGAGACCGACCTCGGCGAATACATCCTGCAGCTCCGCAAAGAACCCCCGAGCCACATCATCGCGCCCGCCTTCCACCTCAACCGCGAGGACTGGGAAGAGAGCTTTCGCGAATCACACACCGACCTGCCGGACGATCGCGTCTTCGGCGAACGCCGCGACATCCTTACCGAGGCGCGCAAGAAGCTGCGCGAGAAATTCCTCGCCGCCGACGTGGGCATCACCGGCGCCAATTTCCTCATCGCCGAAACCGGCAGCAGCGTCATCGTCACCAACGAGGGCAACGGCGACCTCACGCAAACCCTCCCGCGCGTCCACATCGTCCTGGCCAGCATCGAGAAGGTCGTCCCCACCCTGGAGGACGCCTGCACCTTCCTGCGCCTGCTCGCCCGCTCCGCCACCGGCCAGGACATGAGCGTCTACACCACGTTCTCCACCGGCGCCCGCCGCCCCGCCGACCTCGACGGGCCGGAGGAATACCACGTCGTCCTGATCGACAACGGCCGCACCGGCATGATCGGCACCGAGTTCCAGGAAATGCTGCGCTGCATCCGCTGCGCGGCCTGCATGAACCACTGCCCGGTCTATTTTACCGTCGGCGGCCATTCCTACGGCTGGGTCTATCCCGGCCCGATGGGCAGCGTGCTCACCCCCAGCCTCATCGGCGTCGACAAGGCCGGCCACCTGCCCAACGCCAGCACCTTCTGCGGCAAGTGCGAAAGCGTCTGCCCGGTCAAGATCCCGCTGCCCAAGCTGATGCGCCACTGGCGCGAACGCGAGTTCGAACGCCACCTGACGCCCCAGACCATGCGCACCAACCTCTCCCTCTGGGCGTGGTTCGCCAAGCGCCCCGCCGCCTACCGCCTGGCCACCCGCGTCGCCGCCTGGACCCTGGGACTCATGGGCCGCAAGAAGGGCCGCTTCCACACCCTGCCCTTCGCCAGCGGCTGGACCGACGGCCGCGACCTCCCAGCCCCCGAAGGCGACACCTTCTTCGCCCGCTACGCCCGCCAGCAGCGGGAGAACCAGTCGTGACCAAAGAGGCGATCCTCGGCGCCATCCGCCGCGGCCTCAAGCGCGGCCCCCTGCCGGACGACCAACAGCTTGCCCTGCGCGCCCGCCTGTCCGCCCACCCCCGCCACCTCATCCCCGCCCGCGGCCAGCTCCCTCGCCCCGAGCAGGTCGCGCTTTTCCTGCGCAACGTCGAGAAGGAATTCGGCACCACCGCCCGCATTCCCGGCCTCGCCGATGTCCCCGCCGCCATCGCCGACTACCTCGCCGCCAACAACCTCCCCACCGACTTCGCCATCGCCCCCCACCCCGAACTGGACTCCATCGACTGGACCCAGCGCCCCCTCCTCACCCTGCGCCCCGGCCGCGCCCAGGCCAGCGACGCGGTCTGCCTCACCCACGGCTACGCCGCCGTCGCCGAAACCGGCACCCTGATGCTCCCCGCCTCCCCCCACCGCCCCACCACCCTGAACCTCCTGGGCGACACCGCCATCGTCGTCCTGCGCGCCAGCCGCATTGTCGGCTTCATGGAAGCCGCCTGGGACCTCATCCGCGCCGAAAACCACGACGAAACCACCGGCGGCTTCATGCCCCGCAACATCATGTGGGTCACCGGCCCCTCCCGCTCCGCCGACATCGAATCCACCCTCGAACTCGGCGCCCACGGCCCCCGTCGCCTGCACGTGGTCCTCGTGGATGACGACCCCTCTGCCCTCGCGTGAGCCGCCGCCCCCGCACCCTCACCGACCTCGACCAGGCCGAATGGGCGGCCTACGCCCAGCGCCTCACCCCCATGCCCGGCCGAACCCTGCCCCCGCCGCCCGAGCCCCTCGCCCTCCCCCAGCCCATCCTCCACCCCGCCCACCCCGTCCAACCCCACCGCGCCCCCACCCGCCCCGCCCTCACCCTGGGCGTCGGCACCCAGCCCGGCGGGCTCGACAACTCCTCCTGGAACCGCTTCCGCTCCGGCAAGCTCGCCCCCGTCCGCACGCTCGACCTCCACGGCCGAACCGCCCAACGCGCCTTCCACGCCCTGCACACCTTCCTCCACGCCGCCCACGCCGACCGCGTCCGCGTCGTCGAAATCATCACCGGCCGCGGCAGCGGCGAAACCGGCGGCGTCATCCGCCGCGAACTCCCCCTCTGGCTCAACCTCCCCGCCCTGCGCCCCCTCGTCCTCGCCGCAACCCACCCCCACGCCGCCAACCCCGGCAGCGTCCGCCTCCTCCTGCGCCGGCCGAAGTGATGGGTTCGGAGTGGGGGAAAGGAAGGCCAGGGCTCCGCCCTGGACCCGCCAGGGGGCC
>CAMDGX010000092.1 GCA_945897825.1 Asaia bogorensis
CTTTTTGTGAACAAAAAGAAGCAAAAAAACTACATCCATTTGAGGCGGAGGGGTGGGTTGCTTTCGGGGCGGTCGCCGAGAGGCACGGCGTTGGTCGCGCGGAAAGGGAAAAGTTTTTTTGCTTCTTTTTGTTCACAAAAAGAAGGCCCTCCCTTCCTTGGCTGGACTGCTTGCGCAGCCCAGCCGGGAGGTTTTGTGTTCTAGGCCGGATGGTTCCACTGCAGCTCCATGTTCAGCGGAAAGATGGGGCGGCGGACGTTGTGGAACTTGAGCTGCGAATAATCGGACGTGCAGGCGCCGACGCCGGCGCATTCGACGATTTCGCGGGCCGCCTTGCCCATGTCGGCGCGGAAGTGGACGCGGCTTTTGATCGCGATGAACTTCTTGGCGCTGGGGGTGATGCCGAGGTTGGTCAGCATTTCCTGGGCGGTGGGCTCGATGTGGCGGGACAGCAGGATCAGCTCGATCTTGCCGGTGTTGAGCACGACGGTGGGGCCCATGAAGACCTTGAGGCCCGGGGTGAGGCCGCCGCGCAGGGTGAAGGTGCCGTTGGAGATGGTTTGCACCGTGCCAGTGACGGTGAGCGGGGAGGACTGGACGGGCATCAGCGGCATCGGGAGCTTGGCGCCGATGGTCAGCGTCACTTCCTTGCCGATGCCGGCGTTGATCGCTTCCTGGACGGCGATCGGGTCGTAGATGCCGAAGAACACGACGTTGTCGAGGTCCTGGCGGATGATCTCGCGCAGGGTGTCGGTGGTGTCCATCGTGCCGCCCGAGGCGCAGTTGTCGTAGTGGTCGAGCAGCATGATCGGGCCCTTGGCGGGGTCGCCCATTTCCTTGGCGCGCGCCACCGACTTCTCGAGGGGCTCGATCTCGAACATGAATTCCCGGCGGGCTTTCCAGGCGAAGCTGATCAGTTCGTCGACCATCTTCTGCGCGTCTTCGGGGTTGTTGTCGGTGAAGACGACGGCGGAGAGGCCGGCCATGGTGACGTCGGCGTGGGGGAAGCCGACGAAGAGCGAGGCGGAGAGGGCGCGGCCGGATTTCTCCCAGTCCTCGCACATCTGCTGCAGGTCCTTGTTGGGGAAGCGGTGGGTGCCTTGGGCCATGACATGGGGGAGCATGGGGGCGGCCCCCCAGGCGCCGGTGGGCTTCGTTTCGCCCTTCATGGCGCGGACCAGCTGGCGGGCGGCGCGTTCGGCGGTGGGGCGCATGTCGATGTGCGGGTAGGTGTGATAGCCGCTCACCATCTGGGCGTTGCTGACCATGTTGTCGAACATGTTGGCGTGCATGTCGTAGGCGACGCACATCGGGGTCTTGGGGTCGATGGCGCGGATGCGGCGGAGGAGTTCGCCCTCGCCGTCCTCGAAGCCTTCGGCGGCCATGGCGCCGTGGAGGTCGAGCCAGATGGCGTCAAAGCCGCCCTTCTTCACTTCATCGGTGATCAGATTGCAGAAGGTTTCGTAGGCCTCGGCGTCGACGCGGCCGGAGGGGGGCGCGCCGGCGCAGACCGGGATGACCACTTCGGCGTTGTTCTCGGCGGCGACGGCGAGGTAGCCGCCCATGCAGGTGCCGGTGTTACGGTAGAAATTGGCGGCTTCCTCGCCCTTGAGCAGGGTGGTGCCGTTGCGCATGAAGCGCTCGATCTTGGTGGGCACGGGCGAGAAGGTGTTGGTCTCGTGCGACATCATCGCAATCAGCACGCGCATGGTGGTCGGTCTCCCTTTGGTATGCCGGGAGCATGGCATGGTCTGGCGGCGGGCGTGAACCCGTGGCTATGCTTTCGCGAACAGGGGGGCGATGCCATGGGTGCTCGGCCGCGGACGATGTTCGAGAAGATCTGGGACGCGCACACGGTGGTTGCCCGGCCGGATGGGGCGACCTTGCTGCATGTGGGGCGACATTTGGTGCATGAGGGCTCGCGGGCGGGGTTCCGATCGCTGGCGGAGCGGGGGCTGAAGGTGCGGCATCCCGAGAGGACATTCGCGACGCCCGATCATTATGTTTCGACCGCCAGCCAACGGGTGGAGGACATCCCGGAGCCCAACCGGCGCGAGATGGTGGTGGCGCTGGGCGAGAACGCGGCGGCGCACGGCATTCGCATCTACGGGCTGGGCGACCGGCGGCAGGGGATCGTGCATGTGATCGGGCCGGAGCAGGGGATCACGCTGCCGGGGCTGCTGATGGTGTGCGGCGACAGCCATACGGCGACGCACGGGGCGCTGGGGGCGTTGGCGTTCGGAATCGGGGCGTCCGAGGTGACGCATGTGCTAGCGACGCAGACGCTGTGGCAGATGCGGCCGAAGGCGATGCGGGTATCGGTGGAGGGAAGCCTCGGGTTCGGGGTTTCGGCGAAGGATGTGATCCTGGCTGTGATCGCGGCGATCGGGGCCGGGGGCGGGACGGGGCATGTGATCGAGTATGCCGGCGCGGTGATGCGCAGCATGTCGGTCGAGGGGCGGCTGACGGTGTGCAACATGTCGATCGAGGCGGGGGCGCGGGCGGGGATGGTGGCGCCGGACGATGCGACGCTGGCCTATATCTCGGGGCGGCCGCTGGCGCCGACGGGGGCGATGTGGGAGCGGGCGGTTGCCTTCTGGCGGTCGCTGCCGAGCGATGCGGGGGCGGAGTTCGACCGCGAGGTGACGCTGGATGGCGGGGCGATCGCGCCGATGGTGACGTGGGGGACGAGCCCGCAGGACGCGGTGCCGGTGACGGGCGCGGTGCCCGATCCGGCGACGGGGGCGACGGCGGAGCGGCGCGAGGCGATGGCCGCGGCGCTGGCCTATATGGGGCTTTCGCCGGGAACGCGGATGGAGGACGTGGCGGTGGACCGGGTGTTCATCGGCTCCTGCACCAATGCGCGCATCGAGGATCTGCGCGAGGCGGCGAAGGTGGCGCGCGGGCGCAGCGCGGTGGTGCCGGCGATGGTGGTGCCGGGCTCCGGCCTGGTGAAGGCGCAGGCGGAAGCCGAAGGGCTGGACAGGGTATTTCGCGAGGCCGGCTTCGAGTGGCGTGAGCCTGGCTGCTCGATGTGCGTCGGGATGAACGGGGATCTGGTGGCGCCGGGGGAAAGGTGCGCCTCGACGTCGAACCGCAATTTCGTGGGCCGGCAGGGGCGCGGGGCGCGGACGCATCTGCTGGGGCCGGCGATGGCGGCGGCGGCGGCGGTGACCGGGACGCTGGCGGATGTGCGGAGGCTGGTGTCGTGAAGGCGGTGTCGACGGTCGACGCGGTGGCGGTGCCGTGGGAGGCGGCGAACACGGATACCGACCAGATCATCCCGGCGCGGTTCATCTGGCGGGCGCGGGCGGACGGCTACGGGCACCTGCTGTTCCACGATTTGCGCGAGGGCGGGGATTTCGTGCTGGAGCGGCCCGCCTATGCCGGCGCGGGGGTGCTGGTGGCGGCGGAGAATTTCGGCTGCGGGTCGTCGCGCGAGGCGGCGGTGTGGACGCTGATGGATGCGGGGTTCCGCGTGGTGATCGCGCCGAGCTTCGGGGATATCTTTCGGGAGAACTGCCTGAAGCAGGGGTTGCTGCCGGTGGTGTTGCCCGAGGCGCGCTGCGCGGAATTGCGCGCGGCGCTGGCGCGCAATCCCGGCGCGCGGATGGTGGTGGACCTGGCGGCGCAGACGGTGACGGGGCCGGTGGGGGTGAATGACGGGTTCGGGGTGGATTCGTTCGCGATCGATCCGTTCAGGAAGATGCTGCTGCTGGCGGGACAGGACGACGTGGGGTTCACGCTGGGGCATGAGGGGGAGATCGGGGCGTTCGAGCAGGCGTATCGCGCGGGGATGCCCTGGGTTTAGAAAGGAAGACGTTCTTTTTTGAAAAAAAGAACCAAAAAACTTTCCATCCATTTGCACCGTGCCTGATGGCGCGGCCTCAGCGCAAATGGATGAAGTCTTTTTTGCTTCTTTTTTCTTCAGAAAAAAGAAGATTCTTCCTTGCCTTGCCGTGAAACAGAGCAGTCAGATCTGGGTCGGCAGGGCGACCAGCTCCAGGCGCATGGCGGGGCTCCGGGCGCGGTGCACGGGGAATGCCTGCCTTGGCATGCGGTTCCGTCTGGCGGGAGGCACGCGGATGTCGCAGTATCGGTCCAAACCAAACGCACGACAGGGAGTATGACATGCGTCGCAGGAGTGTTCTGAAGGCGGGCGCGCTGGCGGCCGGCGCGGGCCTGGTGGGCGGCGCGCTGTCGCGGCCGTCCGTGGCGCAGCCGGCCAAGGTGCTGAAGTTCATCCCGCATGCGAACCTGGCCAATCCGGACCCGGTGTGGACGACGTCGGCGGTGGCGTTCAACCACGGCAACCTGGTGTGGGACCGGCTGTACGCGCTGACCGAGAAGCTCGACACGCGGCCGCAGATGGTCGGGCAGGACGAGGTTTCCCCCGACGGGCTGACCTGGCGCATCCGGCTGCGCGACGGGCTGGTGTTCCATGACGGGGAGCCGGTGCGCAGCGTGGACTGCATCGCCTCGCTGAACCGCTGGGCCAAGCGCGACGGGTTCGGGCAGCGGATGATGTCGCAGCTGGAGGAGATGAAGGTCGTCGATGACAAGACCTTCGAGATCAAGCTCAAGACGCCGTATCCGGTGATGCGCTTCGCGATCGCCCAGGGCTCGAGCTTCATCATGCCGGAGCGGATGGCCAAGACGGACGCGTTCCAGCAGATCACCGAGTATGTCGGCTCCGGCCCGTTCCGGTTCCTGCGCGACCAGTGGGTGTCCGGCTCGTCGGCGGCCTATGCGAAGTTCGACAAGTATGTGCCGCGCCAGGAGGCGCCGGACAGCTGGGCGGGCGGGAAGGTCGCGCATTTCGACCGTGTCGAGTGGAAGATCGTGCCGGACAGCGCGACCCAGGCGGCCGCTCTGCAGAGCGGCGAGGTGGATTGGGTCGACCTGCCGCTGTTCGACCTGATCCCGCAGCTGCGGCGCACGCAGGGGGTGAAGGTCGAGGTGTTCGATCCGCTGGGCTGGATCGGCATCGTGCAGCCGAACCACCTGCATGCGCCGTTCAACAACAAGAAGCTGCGCCAGGCGCTGCTGCTGGCGATCAACCAGCAGGACTACGTAGACGCGGTGCTGGGTGAGCTGAAGGAATACGGCAGCGCCGGCGCCGGGTTCTTCACGCCCAAGACGCCGAACGAGAGCAAGAAGGGGCTCGAGGCGATGATGGGCAAGCGCGACATCGCGCGGGCCAAGCAGCTGATCGCCGAGAGCGGCTACAAGGGCGAGAAGGTGGTGCTGATGGGCCCGTCGGACCTGCAGGTGCTGCAGACGATGGCACAGGTGACGGAGAGCGTGTTCCGCTCGGTGGGGCTGAACGTGGAGTTCGTCAGCAACGACTGGGGCACGCTGGTGACGCGGCGGTCGAACCAGGAGGCCCCGGACAAGGGCGGCTGGAGCACGTTCTGCACCACCTGGACCGGCCAGACCTTCCTCAACCCGGGCAACCATTTCCCGATGCGCGGCGCGGGGCCCAAGGGCGGCGGGTGGTTCGGCTGGCCGGTGGACCCGGAGATGGAGGCGCTGCGCGACAAGTGGTTCCTGGCCAAGGATGCGGCGGAGGAGAAGGCGATCTGCGAGCAGATGCAGGTGCTGGCCTTCGAGAACGTGCCGTTCTATCCGGTCGGGCACTGGTACTACCCGACGGCGTTCCGCAGCAACCTGACGGATTTCCCGCGCGGGCCGCTGCCGATCTTCTGGGGCGTCAAGCGCGTCTGATCCGGCCTGGCCGGCTGGGAAAGGGGGGGCTTCGGCCTCCCCTTTTTGCGTTGCGGCAGGGCGGGTTCGTGTGCAGAGTGCGGCATATTGCAGTCGGATTGCGGAGGTTTCGCAATCCTTTGACGGGAAGAGGTGGTGATGCGTCGCAGGAATGTTCTGAAGGCGGGGGTGGCGGCCGGGGCCGTGGCGATGGCGGGCGGGCTCGCGAAGCCGGCGGTGGCGCAGCCGGCGAAGGTGCTGAAGTTCGTGCCGCATGCCAACCTCACCAGCCTCGATCCGGTGTGGACGACCGCGTCGGTCACCAACATCCACGCCAACATGGTGTGGGACAAGCTGTACGGCCTGAACGAGAAGCTCGAGGGCAAGCCGCAGATGGTGGCCGGGGACGAGGTCTCGTCCGACGGGCTGACCTGGAAGATGACGCTGCGCGACGGGCTGCTGTTCCATGACGGCGAGCGCGTTCTGGCGAAGGACGTGGTGGCCTCGCTGGGCCGCTGGTCCAAGCGCGACGGGTTCGGCCAGCGGCTGGCGTCGCAGCTCGACGAGATGACGGCGCCGGACGACAAGACGATCCAGATGCGGCTGAAGAAGCCGTTCCCGCACATGCGCTTCGCCCTGGCGCTGGGGTCGAGCTTCATCATGCCGGAGCGCTCGGCCTCGACGGACGCGTTCAAGTCGATCTCGGAGTTCATCGGCTCCGGGCCCTACCGGTTTCTTTCCAACGAATGGGTCTCGGGCTCGTCCTCGGGCTACGCCAGGTTCGACAAGTATCAGCCGCGCAACGAGCCGATCGACAGCTATGCCGGCGGCAAGGTCGCGCATTTCGAGCGCGTCGAGTGGAAGGTGATGCCCGACCCCTCGACCAAGGCCTCGGCGCTCCAGACCGGCGAGGTGGACTGGGTGGACAACCCGCTGTTCGACCTGGTGCCGCAGCTGCGCAAGGCCAATGGCGTGAAGGTCGAGGTGTTCGACACGCTCGGCGTCATTGCCGTCGTCGGCATGAACCACCTGTATCCGCCGTTCAACAACCAGAAGCTGCGCCAGGCGCTGCTGATGGCGATCAACCAGCAGGACGTGATCGACGCGGTGCTGGGCGAGGTGACGGAGTTCGGCAAGGTGGGGGCGGGGATCTTCACCATGGGCACGCCGAACGCCACGAATGCCGGCATGGAGAAGATCATGGGGCCGCGCAACATCGCGGCCGCGAAAAAGGCGGTGGCCGACAGCGGCTACAAGGGCGAGAAGATCATTCTGATGTCGCCATCCGACCTCGCCTCGCTGCAGGCGATCGCGCAGGTGACGGATGCGATGTTCAAGTCGATCGGCCTGAATGTCGAATACACCTCGATGGACTGGGGCACGCTGGTCACCCGCCGCGCGAACCGGGAGCCGCCGGAGAAGGGCGGCTGGAATGCCTTCACCACCACCTGGACCGGCATCAACTTCATCAACCCGGGCAACCACCCGCCGCTGCGCGGCAACGGCCCCGGCGGCTGGTTCGGCTGGCCGACCGACCCGAAGATGGAAGCGTTGCGCGAGCGCTGGTTCGAGGCCGCCTCGCCCGCGGAGGAGAAGGCGATCTGCGAGGAGATCCAGCTCCATGCGCTGGAAACCGTGCCGTTCCTGCCGATGGGCCACTGGTTCTACCCGCAGGCGTTCCGCGACACGCTGTCCGGCATCGCCAAGACGGTGACGCCGGTGTTCTGGGGCGTGAAGCGCGCCTGATCGGCTTTCGGGTTCGGATGGGGGAGGCTTCGGCCTCCCCTTTTTTTGTTCGGAGCACAAGATGATCGAGCGGGGCTGGCGGCCGGGGCTGGTGGGCGCGGTGGTGCGGGCGCATGGCGAGTATTACGCGCGCGAATGGAAGTTCGGGGCGTTCTTCGAGGCCAAGGTGGCCGCCGAGATGGGCGCGTTCGTCGGGCGCTGCGGGGCGCGGGACGCGCTGCTCTCGGCCTGGGACGGCGATGCATTCCTCGGCGCGCTGACCATCGACGGCGGCGACCCGGCGCTGGCGGCGGGCGAGGCGCATCTGCGGTGGTTCATCATGGCGGACGCGGCGCGCGGGCGGGGGATCGGGCGGCAGCTGATGGCGGCCGGGATGGGGTTCCTGCGCGAGGCGGGGTTCGCCAGTTGCTACCTGACGACGTTCGCCGGGCTGGACGCGGCGCGGCGCCTGTATGACGAGGCGGGGTTCGTGCTGGAAAGCGAGGCGGAGGCGGAGAGCTGGGGGACGCGGGTGCGCGAGCAGATGTTCCGCTGGAGGAAGTAAGCAAGCGGTTCTTTTTTGAAAAAAAGAACCAAAAAACTTTCATACATGAGCCTGGCTGTACCCCGCGCCATGGATAAAGTTTTTTTGCTTCTTTTTGTTCACAAAAAGAAGAATCCTTACTTCACTTCCTCCCACACCAGCGCCGCCGCCGCGAGATCCTCAATCGCGCTGCCCACCGACTTGAACAGCGTGATCTCCTCGGAAGCGGTCCGCCCCGGCAGCGTGCCGCGGCACAGTGCTGCGAGATCGCCGAGGATGTCGTTGCGCGTGATGATGCCGGCGGCGAGCGGCTGGGTGAGGTCGCCGGCTTCGGCCAGGGCGGCGTCGGTGTCGATGAAGATGCGGCTGCGGCGGGCGGCGGTGTCGTCGGATTCGCGCATGTCCGGCCGGTAGCCGCCGATGAGGTCCAGGTGCGTGCCTGGGCGCAGCCAGGCGCCCTTGATGATCGGCTGGGTGGCGAGCGTGGCGCAGGAGACGATGTCCGCCGCGCGGGTCGCGCCTTCGAGGTCGGTGGTGGCGTCGGCGTCGTAGCCCTCGTCACGCAGCGTGGCGGCGAGCGCCTCGGCGCGGGCGGGGCGGGGGTTCCAGATGGTCACCTGGCGGATCGGCCGCACCGCGGACCAGGCCTGCGCCATCATGCCGGCGATGTGGCCGGCGCCGGCGATCAGCAGGTGGCCGGCGTCGCGGCGGGCGAGGAAGTCGCCGGCCAGGGCGGAGGCGGCGGCGGTGCGGCGGCCGGTGATCTCGTTGCCGTCGATGATGGCGAGGTGCTGCCCGGTGGCGCCGTCGCAGAGCAGGTAGGTGGAGAACACCGAGTTCAGTCCAAGCGCCCCGTTGTTCGGGAACACGGTGACGAGCTTGACGCCCATGGCCGAACGGCCCTGCCAGCTCGGCATCAGCAGCAGCGTGCCGTCGCCGCCGGCGACCGCGTGGCGGTGGCGCAGCGGCACCTCGGCGCCGGCGATGAAGGCCGCGCGCAGGGCCTGGATCAGCCGGGGAAACGGCAGTGCTGCGCGTGTGGTCGCCTGGTCGACGGTTATCGGTCCGGTCGGGTGGGGCATGGCGGGCTCCGTCGTTTGGCGGCAGGATGACCGGCATGCCACTGGACGGTTGGGGAGACAAATGGATTTCGCGCTGAGCCCGGAACAGGAGACCATCCGCGATGCCGTCGCCAGGCTGTGCGAGCGGTTCGACGATGCGTATTGGCTGGCGCGCGACGAGGATGGCGCGTTCCCGCACGACCTGCACCAGGCGCTGGCGGCGGAGGGGTTCCTCGGCATGTGCATCCCGCAGGAATACGGCGGCGCGGGGCTCGGCATCACCGAGGCGGCGATCATGATGCAGGCGATCGCGCAGTCGGGGGCTGCGATGTCGGGTGCGTCCGCGGTGCACATGAACATCTTCGGGCTCAATCCAGTGGTGGTGTTCGGCACCCATGAGCAGAAAAGCCGCATGCTGCCGCCGCTGATCGCCGGGCGCGAGAAGAGCTGCTTCGGGGTGACGGAGCCGGATACCGGGCTGGATACGACGAAGCTCAAGACGCGGGCGGAGCGCCGCGGCGACCGCTACGTGGTGAACGGCCAGAAGATCTGGACCTCGACGGCGCAGGTGGCGGACCGGATCCTGCTACTGGCGCGCACCACGCCGCTGGAGAGCGTGCGCAAGAAAACCGAGGGGCTGAGCCTGTTCTACACGGCGCTGGACCGCAGCAAGGTGGAGGTGCGGCGGATCGCCAAGATGGGGCGCAAGGCGGTCGATTCGAACCAGGTGTTCTTCGACGGTCTGGAAATTCCGGTCGAGGACCGCATCGGCGAGGAGGGGCGCGGCTTCGAATACATCCTGCACGGCATGAACCCCGAGCGGATCCTGATCGCCGCGGAGGCGGTCGGCGTGGGGCTGTCGGCGTTGGCGCGGGCGACGGCGTATGCGAAGGAGAGGCGGGTGTTCGGCCGGCCGATCGGCATGAACCAGGGCATCCAGCATCCGCTCGCGGAGAACTGGATGGAGCTGGAGGCCGCCCGGCTGATGACCATGAACGCCGCCTGGCTCTACGACCGCGGCGAGAACGCGGGGGCGGCGGCCAATGCGGCGAAGTATCTCGCAGGCGAGGCCGGGTTCAAGGCCTGCACCCAGGCGGTGATGACGCATGGCGGCATGGGCTATGCCAAGGAGTACCATGTCGAGCGGCTGCTGCGCGAAAGCCTGATCCCGCGCATCGCGCCGATCAGCCCGCAGCTGGTGCTGTGCTACATCGCCGAGCGGGTGCTCGGGTTGCCCAAGTCCTACTGAGGTTGCGATGGCGGATTACGACAGTACGGCGGAGACGCTGCGGCACATCCATCGGGTGCGCGATCACCTGAACACGGTGATCGCCGTGCTGATGGAGCGCGGGCGGGTGCATGATGCCTCGAAGTTCTCCGAGGTGGAGAAGCCGGTGCTCGACAGCATCTATCCGCGCCTGCGCGGCCTGACCTACGGCTCGCCGGAATACATGGCGCTGGTGCGCGAGGCGTGGCCGGGGCTGCAGCACCACTACCGGCACAACACGCACCATCCCGAGCATTACCCGGACGGCATCGCCGGGATGGACCTGTTCGACCTGGTGGAGATGTTCTGCGACTGGAAGGCGGCGAGCGAACGGAACCCGAAGGACGGGGTCAGGATCGACCACAACGCGCGCATCTATTCGATCTCGCCGCAGCTGGCGCAGATTTTGGCGAACACCGTGGCGCGCTGGCCTGAGGACAAGCAGTGAGGGTCGTCATCATCGGCGGCGGCGCGGTCGGCAGTTCGGCGGCCTATCACCTGGCGCGCGATCCGGCGTTCAAGGGGAGCATCACGGTGGTGGAACGCGATCCGACCTATCGGATCGCGTCGTCGTCGCTGTCGGCGAGTTCGATCCGGCAGCAGTTTTCGACGCCGGTGTGCATCCGCATGTCGCAGTATGGGCGGGCGTTCCTGGAGCAGGGGGCGGAGCTTCTGGCGGTGGATGGCGACCGGCCGGCGCTGGGGTATCGGGAGCGCGGCTACCTGTTCCTGGCGAGCGAGGCGGGTGTCGATGTGCTGCGCGAGAACCATGCGGCGCAGTGCGCGGAAGGGGCGGATGTGTCGCTGCTGACGCCGGCCGAGATCGTGGCGCGGTGGCCGTGGATGTCCGCCGAGGGGGTGGCGCTGGGGGCGTGGGGGAATTCGGGCGAGGGCTGGTTCGACGGGCCGGCGCTGCTGGCGGCGTTGCGGCGCAAGGCGCGGGCGCTGGGGGTTTCGTATGTCGCGCAAGATGCGTGCGGGCTGGTGCTGCGCGGCGGGCGGGTGGCTTCGGTGCGGCTGGCCGATGGCAGCGAGCTTGCGTGCGACGTGGCGGTGAATGCCGGCGGGCCGTGGAGTGCGCGGGTGGCGGGGTTCGCGGGGATCGAGCTGCCGGTGCGGGCACGCAAGCGGATGATCTACGTGTTCCGCTGCGCCGCGCCAATCGCGGATAGCGGGCTGGTGATCGATCCCGAGGGCATCTTCTTCCGGCCAGAGGGGGCGGGGTTCATCTGCGGGCGTTCGCCGGGCGAGGGGGAGCCCGATCCGGACGAGCCGCCATTGGAGGTGGAGGAGGAGATGTTCCTCGATCGCGTGTGGCCGGTGCTGGCGCGGCGGGTGCCGGCGTTTGCCGAGTTGCGGCGGACGGGGGAGTGGGCGGGATATTACGAGTACAATACTTTCGACCAGAACGGGGTGGTGGGGGCGCATCCCGATTGCCCGAACCTGATCCATGCGGCGGGGTTCTCGGGCCACGGCATCCAGCACTCGCCGGCGACGGGGCGCGGGGTGGCGGAGCTGGTGGCGCATGGGCGTTTCACGACGCTCGACCTGTCGCCGTTGGGGTTCGGGCGCATCCTGCGCGGCGAACCCCTGGTCGAGCGGAATATCGTTTAGGCGACGCGCTTTTCGATGATCGTGGTCTCCACCGAGTCGAAGGGGTCGTTCAGCCAGCGGGCGATCAGGCCGCCGATGGCGGCGCCGAGCATGGGGGCGAGCCAGAACAGCCAGAGCTGGGCGATGTACTCGCCGCCGGCGAACAGGGCGGGGCCGGTGCTGCGGGCGGGGTTGACCGAGGTGTTGGTGACCGGGATCGAGACCAGGTGGATGATGGTGAGCGCCAGGCCGATCGGGATGCCGGCGAAGCCCGCCGCGGCGCCTTTCGAGGTGGTGCCGACGATGATGAACAGGAACAGGCCGGTCAGCAGCAGCTCGGTGGTGAAGGCGGCGGTGGCGCCGAACTTGCCGGGGCTGAGCTCGCCGTAGCCGTTGGAGGCGAAGCCGCCGGGGGTCCAGCCGGGTTGGCCGGAGGCGATGAACCACAGGGCGGCGGCGGCGACGATGGCGCCGGCGAGCTGGGCTGCGATGTAGGGCAGGATGTTCGGGGCACGGAAGCGGCCGGCGGCCCATAGGCCGACCGTCACGGCCGGGTTGAAATGGCCGCCCGAGATGTGGCCGACGGCGTAGGCCATGGTGAGCACCGTCAGGCCGAAGGCGAGCGAGACGCCGAGGAAGCCGATGCCGAGGCCCGGATAGGCGGCGGCCAGGACGGCGGAGCCGCAGCCGCCGAAGGTGAGCCAGAACGTGCCGAAGAACTCGGCGGCGGCGCGGCGCGGCATGTCGTTGTTCATACGAACCTCCATGGCATTGGTGAAAAATTACCGCATTTTACATTTCGTATTCTACATGAGTCGCTTCACGATTCTGTATGCTGATCGAATACGTTTGTACCCGCACGGCGGCGCCGTGGGGCGGGGCTTGCGCGGGTGGTGGGGAGCGGCAACCATCGCGGCAACACCGGAGGAGGCGAGAATGAGCAGCCAGTACAACGTGGGCGACCTGGTCGCGGAGTTCCTGTCCCTGTGCGGGGTGACGACGGCGTTCGGCATTGTCTCGGTGCACAACATCCCGACCTTGGACGGGATCGGGCGGCGCAATGCGATCCGGTTCGTGATGACGCGGGGGGAGCTGGGGGCTTCCCATATGGCCGATGGCTATGCGCGGGCGACGGATGGGCTGGGGGTGATGATCACCTCGACGGGGCCGGGGTCGGCGAATGCGGTGGCGGGGCTGGTGGAGGCGGAGTTCGCGGGTTCGGCGGTGCTGCATATCACCGGGCAGACGCCGACGAAGTTCGTCGACCGGGCGACGGGGTCGGTGCACGATGTCAAGGACCAGCTGGGGACGATGGCCTCGGCGGGGAAGGCGGCGTTTCGGGTGCGGTCGGCTTCGCAGGCGTTGGGGACGCTGATGAAGGCGGCTTCGCTGGCGCTGACGGCGCCGCGGGGGCCGGTGACGGTGGAGGTGCCGATCGACATCCAGCGGACGCCGATCGAGCGGCCGGCGATGTTCGACCGGTTCGCGTTGCCGGTGCCTGGCGCGATCCAGCCGAGTGCTGCCGATCTGGACGAGCTGGCGGAGCGGGTTTCGAAGGCGAAGCGGCCGATGCTGTGGCTCGGCAACGGGGCGAAGGGGGCGCGGGCGGGGGCGCTGGCGTTGTTGGATCTCGGGTTCGGGGCGGTTTCGTCGTGGAACGGGCGCGGGACGGTGCCGGAGGACCATCCGATGACGATCGGGGGGCTCAACGGCAACGGGGCGCCTGCGGTGCAGGCATTCTATGACCAGTGCGACCTGATGCTGGTGGTCGGGTCGCGGGTGCGGGCGCATGAGACGAGCGAGTTTTCGGTGCGGCTGCCGAAGAACCTGATCCAGGTGGATATCGATCCCGAGGCCAATGGGCGGACCTATCCGAGCGCCTGGTTCATGGTGGGCGATGCCGGGCCGACGCTTGCGGGGCTGGCGTCGCGGTTGAAGGGCAAGTGGCAGGCCGGGGCGGGGTATCGGGACGAATTCGGGGCGATGAAGGCGGAGGCGCAGGCGGCGTTCAAGGCGACCCTGGGGCCGTATGCGACGTTCGCCGACCAGTTGCGGGCGGTGATGCCGGCGGATGCGATTTTCGTGCGCGACATCACGCTGAACAACTCGACCTGGGGGAACCGGGTGTTTCCGATCCTGGACCCGAAGACCAACATCTATCCGGTGGGGGCGGGGATCGGGGTCGGGTTGCATCTCGGCATCGGCGCGGCGCTGGGGGCTGGCGGGCGGAAGACGGTGATGATGTCGGGCGACGGCGGGTTCTTCCTCAACATGACCGAGCTTTGGACGGCGGCGCAGGAGCGGCCGGATATCGTGATGGTGGTGATGAACGACCGGGGCTACGGGGTGATCAAGCACATCCAGGATTCGCTCTATGGCGGGCGGCGGTTCTATGGGGATTTGCTGACGCCGGACTTGCAGCAATTGGCGGCGCTGGCGGGGGTGCCTTCGTTCAAGGTTTCCGATGGGGACACGTTCGGGGCGACGGTGGCGCAGGCCTTGGCGGTGCCTGGGCCGACGCTGGTGGAAGTGGACATGACGGCGATCGGGGCGTTTCCGCCTTATGCGCCGTATGACAAGAAACAGAGTTAGATACGATATCGTAACAAATAGGCTGAGCGCAGGCGCCCCCCGGCTTGGGGGCGTTTTCGTACGTGGAGTGCGCGCGGCGGAGCACGGGCGGTCGTGGCTGGGGCGTGGGGTGGGGCCGGGCGGGCGCGGGTGTAGCGGCGCGGGCCGGCGTGGGCTTGGGCGATGATGATGTCGGGCGAGCCGCGGCGCAGGGGGCGGGGGATGGGGCCGGCGACGGCGCGCGTGCCCTCTGCTTGGGCCGGGGTGGCGGCGTAGTGCCAGGAGGTGCGCCGGGTGCGCGCGGGGCGGCCGAGCAGGGCGGCGAGCAGGGCAAGGAGAAGGTTCAGCAGGACCGGGGTGGCGGCGGGCGGAATCCGGGCGGGACGCCGGCGGGCTGGGCGCGTCTCCTGGATTGCCGGGTGAATTTTCATGACGATAAGTTAGTAGAGATAGGCGTCGCAGGGAAGGGAAAAATGCCATATAAGGAATAAATTCTGACGGCGCGGATGCGTGTGGACGTGACGGGAGCGGGATGTTTCAGTGGCCGGTGCGAGGCGGGGGGACGGGGTGCGGACGGTCGCAGCGGTATTGGCGGGCATCGTCGCGAATTTCGGGGCGACGGGGTTCCTGGCGTTCCTGCTAGGGCCGGCTTCGGCATGGATTTTTCCGCAGCCGGTTGGGGAGGGGCAGTGGGTGCGGATCGGCATCCTCGTGCCGGGGCCGGCGGATGGCGGGGAGCCGGGCGTGCTGGCGGCGGTTCTGCTGGTCTGGCTGGTTCCGGTGGTGGCGGGGGCCTTCGTGGGGGGCGCGGTTTCGGCGGAGGTGGGACGGTTGCGGCCGGGGCCGGTGGCGGCGCTGACCTGCATTCCGGCGGTGGGGGTGTTGCTGGTGCTGGGGGACTATGCGCCGGCGGGGGAGGGGCTGGCGTGGCTGGCCGCGATCGTGAGCCCGATGGTGGCGGTGGCGGGCGGGCTGTTCGCGGCGCAGGCGCGGGACGCGCGGGCCGGGTAGGGGGCGGTGTCGTTGCGGACGTGCGGGGAGCGATGAAGACGCTTGGTGCCGTGTTTGCGGGGCTGCTCGCGAACCTGTTCGTGGCCGCGATTGTCGGGTTCGTTGCGGAGGTGGTGGCGGACGGAGTGGGGGCGTGGGGGGCGGCGGCAGGGGCTGGGCCGGGTCTCTATCTCGTGTTGCCGAACGAGGCGGCGCCGGCGCCGGCGCTGGGGGGGCTGGTGGCGCTGCTGCTTCTCGGCGTGGTTCCGGCGGTTGCGGGCGCTTTCGCAGGCGGGGCGGTGGCGGCGGCGACGGAGGGCGTTCGGCCGGGATTGGTGGCCGTGCTGTCCTGTCTTCCGCCGGTCGCGGTTCTGCTGGTGTTGGGGGAGTATGGGCCTGGCGGGGAGGCGGTGGCGGCAATGGCTGCGGTTGCGAGCCTGCCTGCCGCGGGGCTAGGCGCCGTGGCTGCCCGGCGGGGATGGACGGGGCTTCGACGGTGATCGGGATATGGCTGGGGCGATGCGCAGCGGTGCTGGCTGGTATCGTTGCCGCGTGGCTCGCAAATGTCGTGGTCTTCATGTTGCTGTTTCAGATCGGATTGGCGCTTGAAGGTCCCGAGGCGTTCGATCCGGCATTGCCCGGTGCGTGGGGGCCGATCGTCGGACCACCGCCGCCGCTCTGGTTTCTCCTGGCCTTTGGCGGCGCATGTGGCTTGGCAGCTGCTATTGGCGGTTTTCTTGGCATTGTGGCCGCACGCACGTTTCTGCCGGACTCCAATCCCTGGTTGGTAGCGCTGATGGTGCTTGGGGGGCAGTCGATCGTGGCGTTCGCTCCGGCGATCCCGAGCTACTGGATATCGGATACTCGAGGTTTTTTGCTCGTTTCGGCCATGGTAGCCGCCGGCTTGGCGGCGGCAGCGGCGTTGGCAGTTCGGGCAGGCCGCGATGAAAACCTCTACAAAATCTGACTGTCTAGAGTTGCTTCGCCAGCTTGCGGGCCAGGATCCAGCCGATCAGGCCGCTGAGGGGGGCGGCGGGGAGGATGAGGAGCCAGCCGATGTTGGCGCCCTGGACGGCGAGGCCGAGGCCGATGCCGAGGAGGAGGCCGCCGGTGATGGAGCCGGCGACGGCGGCGGAGAGGCCGAGCCAGATGATGTCCGAGCGCGTGATCATGGTTTCGAGGTAGGATGCGGCGGCGGGGTTGGCAAGCACGGGCGGTTCCGCGCGTGAATGGATGAGGTTTTTTTGGTTCTTTTTGTTCACAAAAAGAACGCGCTTGCCTTTGGACGATGAAGGCTGGGCGCGCGGCCCTGGATTGCTTCGCTTCGCTCGCAATGACGGGTTGGGGGCTTGGTGGATTTGACTCGGCGGGGGGTGGCCCGTATATCGCCGGGCATTGCCGGGAACGTGGACGGTCCTTCGGGGGCTGCGCCCGTCCTTTCTGCGTTGGAAAGGGCCTACCGGTGCAACAAGCCGAATGATGCCCTTCAGGGCACAACGGCGCCTGGAATAAGAAAGGGTAGCGCATGACCAAGCGCGCCGAAAGCAAGTACAAGATCAACCGTCGCCTGGGTGTGAACCTGTGGGGGCGGCCGAAGAGCCCGCTGAGCAAGCGCGACTACGGTCCCGGCCAGCACGGGCAGCGGCGCAAGGGCAAGCCGACCGATTTCGGCATTCAGCTGATGGCGAAGCAGAAGCTGAAGGGCTATTACGGGAATATCGGCGAGAAGGCCTTCCGCAAGTATTATTTCGAGGCGGTGCGCCGCAAGGGCGACACCTCAGAGAACCTGATCGAGCTGCTGGAGCGCCGGCTTGACGCCGTCATCTACCGCATGAAGTTCGCGATCACGCCGTTCGCGGCGCGGCAGTTCGTGAACCATGGGCATGTGCTGGTGAACGGCAAGAAGCTGAACATCCCGAGCTACCAGGTGAAGGACAACGACGTCATCGAGGTGCGCGAGAAGTCCAAGCAGCTGGCGATGGTGCTGGATGCGTCGCAGACCGCCGAGCGGGACGTTCCGGAATACATCGAGGTGGACCATCGCGCGATGAAGGGCCGGTTCACGCGGGCGCCGAAGCTTTCGGACGTGCCGTATCCGGTTCAGATGGAGCCCAATCTGGTGGTCGAGTTCTACTCGCGCTGATTTTTGGGGGCTTCGGCCCTCGGGCTTGCGTGCGTGGCTGATTTCAAGCCGTTCGGGATCGACCTTGGGTCGGTTCCGGGCGGCTTGATTGCGTTTGGGGCGGGGTGGTTGGTCCGTCACGATCGGGTGTCATGAAATTGTCATAGTGCAGCCTTGGGTGTAGAGCCTTCGCCGCTGAGTGCGGGGAGAGGGTTCGCGATGGGCGACATGCTGGACACGACGGGCCTGGTGTTCACGCCGCCCGGGCCTGGTTCGTGGAAGCTCGATACGCTGCATGTGCCGCGGCCGTGGACGAAGTGGCAGGGGGAGATCTTCGGGCCGAATGTCCGGCTGGGGATGGCGGAGTGCGCGGCGCGGTATGGGGCGCTGATCGGGCGCGGGCAGTTCGTGCTGGTGAACGGGTTCGGCTATTCGTCGCCGGGGGTGCTGGACCCGGCGGAGTTTCAGGCGCGGTTCGCGGCGGCGGAGGAGACGTTCGCGACGCGGCGGTGGCGGGCGGACCTGGCGTGGTGGCTGGATGAGGTGAAGCCGGCGACCATTCGGGCGCAGCTGGCGTTGCAGGCGGTGGATCCGGCGGGGCTGTCGGATGAGGCGTTGCTGGCGCATCTGGGGGCGTGCCGGGAGAACCAGGCGCGGATGATCCAGCAGCATCATCGGTTCAACCTCGGGGCGACGCTGCCGATCGGGGATTTGATCGCGCATCTGCGGCAGTGGACGGACCAGCCGTTGGGCGGGCTGCTGGCGCTGGTGCGCGGGCATGCGCCGGAGTCGGCGGGGGCCTATGCGGAGCTGACGCGGCTGGTGGGGGCGATCCGGGCGACGGCTTCGGCGCAGGCGGTGTTGCGCGGCGATGATCCGGGCGCGGTTCTGGAGGGGTTGCGGGCGGCTGGGGGCGATGTGGGGGAGAGTGCGGCGGCGTATCTCGACCTGGTGGGGCACCGGCTGCTGGACAGCCTGGATGTGGGCGATCCGACCGGGCTGGAGGTGCCGGAGGTGCTGGTGAACGCGATCCGGCTGGCGGTGGAGACCGCGGCGCCGGTGGCGAGCCGGGTTTCGGAGGAGGAGGAGGCGCGGGTGCGCGAGCAGGTGCCGGCGGGGCATCGGGCGCAGTTCGACGCGCTGCTGGCGGAGGCGCGGCACAATTCCCGGCTGCGGGACGAGCGGGGGCTGTACAGCGATGTGTGGGCCGCAGGGATCTTGCGGCGGGTGATCCTGGAGGCGGGGCGGCGGCTGGCGGCGCGGGGGCGGGTGGTGGATTTCTCGCACGCGGTGGAGGCCGGGTGGGAGGAGTTGCAGGCGCTGTTGGGCGGGGATGGCGGGCCCGGGGCGGAGGAATTGGCGGCGCGGCGGCTTCATCGGGAGAGGCACAAGGCGGGGGATGCGCCGCCGGTGCTGGGCGATGCGCCGAAGCCGCCGATGTCCCTGGAGGGGGTGCCGGCGGCGGCGGTGCGGCTGATGCGGGCGATGGGGGCGTCGGGCGAGGCGATGTTCGCGCCGTCGACGCGGGCGAACGAACCGGCGCGGCTGCGGGGGATAGGGGCGAGCCCGGGGGTGTTCACCGGGACGGCGCGGGTGATCGGCAGCCCGGCGGAGTTCGGGCGGTTGCGGCCGGGGGACGTGCTGGTGACGGCGACGACGACGGAGTCGTTCAACATCGTGCTGCCGATGCTGGGCGCGATCGTGACCGACACCGGGGGGCTGCTGTCGCATGCGGCGATCGTCAGCCGGGAATACGGGATTCCGGGCGTGGTTGGGACGCGGGAGGCGACGCGGCGGATTGCGGATGGGGCGACGGTGCGGGTGGACGGGCT
>CAMDGX010000093.1 GCA_945897825.1 Asaia bogorensis
TTGCGGCTGGAGAAGGAGACCGGGCGGCTGATGGGCGGAACCACCCGGTTGCGCCTGGCGCGGCAGCCCGCCGAATCGCCGCCGCATGTGGCGGTCGTGCTCGACGCGGTGCGCTACAGCCGGTCCGGCACCATCCCCGACGTGGTCAAGCGGCTGGCCAAGGCGACGCATCGCTTCGCCGGCTTCATCCCCACGCTGGTCCGTCCGCGGCTGATCCAGCGCGGGTTGCTGATGCAGCGCAGCCACCAGGAGCAGCGGCGGGCGCTGTTGTTTTTCAAGCGCACCGTGACCGTGCACACCTATCACCCGACCGAAGCCGGCGCGCGCGAGCAGGCGCGGCTGCGCGGGATGCTGGACACGGCGCCGGAGATCCGCGCGGCGCTGGACAGCAACCCGGCGCGGGCCGCCGTGATGGCCGCGGCGCTGGGAACGCTGCTGGTGCTGGTGCCGGCGTTGCTGCCGTTCCTCGGCCAGATCGGAAACGCCATGGCCGCCGCCCCGGCGAGCGGGCTGGGCGACAGCGGGGGCGCCGAGGACATGTCCTGGAGCGACACCGACTGGACGGCGCTGGACGACGCGGCGTCAGAGTTCGGGGACAGCCTGGACGGCGCGCTGTCGGATGCGGAATCGGGCAGCGACGGCGACGGCGACGGCGGGAGTGATAGCGGCGGCGACAGCGGCGGCAGCGACGGCGGAGGGGAGTAGCCGCTGCTACTCCACCTGGGCGTCCAGCGCCGGGTTCGCCATGACGTCCGCGAGGCGATCCAGCGCGGCCGCGCGGTCGCCGCGCGCCAGGGCGCCGCGCGCGTCGGCCAGCAGGCCGACCAGGGCCTGCTCGCTGGGCGCAGAGGCGCGCGAGGGGCGCACGGAACGGATCAGCACGCGGCTTTCGGCGCGCTCGATCGCCTCCATCGCCTCGCCGTTGCGCCCGGCGGCGATCGCGGTGCGGGCGGCGGCGACGAAGGCGCTGGGCGGTGCCTCGTCGGCCACCGGCGGGATGGGCAGGCGGACCTGCGCGGCGGCGGGGACTGCGAGCAGCAGGGCGAGCATCAGGGCGACGGGGCGCATTGGCGGTCCTCCGAGTTCGGCGCTTCAGATGTGGGGGCGCGGGGGCGCCAACGCCATGCGCCGGCTCAAGCCTCCTGCCTGAAAGCATCGGCAATGCGGCGGACGGTGCCGGCGGCGTCGACCAGCAGCACGTCGAAGCGCACGCCGGCGGTGCCCCAGGCGGGATTGCCGGCCAGCAGGATCTCGGCGGCGGCGAGCAGGCGGGCGCGCTGGCGCGGGCCGAGGGCCAGGGCCGCATCGGCGAGGCGGACGCGGCGCTTCACCTCGACGATGGCGAGCAGACCGTCGCGCTGGGCGACAAGGTCGATCTCGCCGGCCGGGGTGCGCAGGCGGCGGCCGAGCACCGCCCAGCCGTCGGCCTCCAGCGCGGCGGCGGCGGCGGCTTCGGCGGCGATGCCCCCGGCCTGGTTGGACCGGCCGCGGATGCGGCGCTGCTCAGGCGGCACGGTCGCGGCCGATCAGGGCGAGGCCCTCGGCGACCGAGACGAACTCGCCGCCGGTGCTGACGCGCCCGGCGCCGAAGCGGTCGTCGAACAGGCGGCGGACGGCGGGGACGAAGCTGGTGCCACCGGTGAGGAAGACATGGTCGACCTTCGGCCGGCCGGCCTCGTCCAGGACACGATCGACGGCGGCGGCGAACTGGGCGATGTCGGCGGCGATCCAGCCCTCGAACTGCTCGCGCTTGATGGCGACATCCAGCGCCAGGTCTTTGTGATGGAAGGAAAGCCGCGTTTCGTTGGCCGTTGAAAGCGCGGCCTTCGCGGCGGAGACGGTCTGGTAGAGGCGGTAGCCCATCTCGTCCTCGACCAGGGCGATCAGGTTGGCGAGGCGGTGCGGGTCGCGCGTGCCGGCCATCACCTCGCGCATTTCGCGCAGGGTGCGCGGGTTCTTCATCAGCGACAGGCGGTGCCAGCGGGCGAAGGACGAATACCATTCGGGCGGCACCGGCAGGTCCGCGCCGCCCATGACGCGGTAGGTGGCACCCTTGCCGAGGCGCGGCGAGATGACGTGGTCGATGATCCGGTAGTCGAACACGTCGCCGGCAATGCCGACGCCGGAATGGCCGAGGGGTTCGACGCCCTTGCCCGGGACGAAGCGCAGCAGGGAGAAGTCGCTGGTGCCGCCGCCGAAATCGCCGATCAGCACGGTAGCAGGCGCGGTCAGCGTGCGGGCGAAGCGGTAGCCGGCCCCTTCCGGCTCGTAGGCCACGTCAATGCCGGCCATGCCGGCCTCGGCGAAGGCGGCGCGCAGGCGGGATTCGCCGAACGCGTCGTCGGTGCGCTCGCCGGCGAAGCGGACCGGGCGGCCGGCGATGACGCGCAGCCCGGCGGGGTCGACACCGGCGGCGGTGAGGAAGCGGCCCAGGAAGGTGGCGATCAGCGCCTCCAGCGTGAAGCGGCGGCCGAAGATGCGGGTTTCAACGAAGCTGCGCTGGGCGAGGTAGGTTTTCATCGACATGATCAGCCGGCTGTCGAGCGGATCGTCGAGATAGGCCTCGATGGCGGCGGGCCCGGCCTCCTGGCGTAGGCGGCTGCCCTGGGCGGTGCCGAGGCCGTAGTTCTCCGACCAGAAGCAGAGCACGGAGCGGAACACGTCCTGGCTGCCGAAGCGGGCGGTGGTGGTGGTGCCGTCGGGGTTCAGCAGGGCGAGCACGGTGTTCGTCGTGCCGAAATCGATACCCAGCACCGGGTTGGGCACGAGGGTCATGGTGCGGTTCCGTTCTGCAGGGCCGCGGGTTTCAGCGCAGATCGGTCTGGTGGGCAAGGATTTTCAGAAACGTTCCTCGCCGGTGCGGCGCACCGGATCGGGGAAATCGCGGGTGAGGGCGAAGGTGGGGTTGGCCACCAGTGAGTTCACGCCGTGGTGGTGGCCCTCGACGGGGTCGGCGCGGGTGGCGACGTGCTGGAAGGCGGCCTCGAGCTGGGCGAGGTCGCGCACCTCGATCATCAGGTGCCAGTCGCCCATGCCCTTGAGACCGAAGCCGAGCTTGGCGCGGGTGATGCGCCAGGCGGCGATCATGCCCTGGTCGCGCAGGTGGCCGAGGTAGCGGTCAATCGCGGCGACGAACGCCATGTCGGACACGCCGGGCTTGATGTCGCAGTAGATGTGGTAGATGTCCATTGTCAGGGCATTCCGTCCGGCGTTGCCTCGGCGCGGCCGCTCCATTCCTGGATCAGCGTATAGGCGACGGCGAGCAGCACGGGACCGAGGAACACGCCGAGCAGGCCGAAGGCGAGGGCGCCGCCGAGCACGCCGAGCGTGGTCAGCAGGAAGGGCAGCTTGGCGCCGCGGGCGATGAAGTAGGGGCGGATGATGTTGTCCGCCGAGCCGATCACCACGGCCCCCCAGGCGATCAGGAACAGGCCCCAGCCGGTCTCGCCGCTGGCGAGCAGCCAGATGGCGGCAGGGATCCAGACGACGGGGGCGCCGATCGGCAGCACCGACATGGCGCCGGCGACCACCCCCAGCAGCACCGCGCTCGGCACGCCGGAAACCCACAGGCCGAACGTGGTCAGCATGCCCTGGATCACCGCGGTGCCGAGGATGCCGTAGACGACGCCGCGCACCGTCTCGCCGGTGACGGCGATCAGGGAGTCGGCGCGTTCGCCGGCGATGCGGCGGATGATGACGACGAGGCGCCCGGCGATGGTCTCGCCGGAGATGTAGAGGAAGAAGGCCACGAACAGGGCAAGCACGAACTGCAGCACGCCATTGGCCAGGCCCAGCAGCAGGCCGAGGCCGAACTGCACGCCGATGCCGAAATAGGGGCGGAAGAAGGCGACCATGGCCGACAGGTCGTGCGCCCAGCGGTTCCACAGATCGGAGATTGTCGGGCCGGCCAGGGGAATGTCGAAGATCCAGCCGGGTGCGGGGGGGAGACCGGCGGTGAGGGCCTCGGTCAGCCAGCGTTCCATCTGCTGCACCTCGCCCGCGGAGCCTGGGGCGGCGAGGGCGAGGGGCACCACGACGACGATGGTGGTGATGGCGACCATCAGCGCCGCGGCGCCCCCTGGTCCCAGGCGCAGCTTCTCGCGCAGCAGCGCGTAGGCGGGCCAGGTGGTGAAGGTGAGGATCGAGGCCCAGAGGATGGCGGAGAGGAACGGGGCCAGGACGACGAAGCAGCCGAGCGCCACGGCGCCCATCAGCAGGCCCATCAGGATGCGTTCGGCGAGCATGGGTCCCCCGTTTCGCCGTCCGTATGGACCGACGCGATGGCGCAAGCTAGCGTGACCGTGCCTCCGGAGGAACCGCCATGCCGAAACTGGCCGCCAACCTGTCGATGATGTTCAACGAGGTGCCGTTCCTCGACCGCTTCGACGCGGCAGCCAAGGCGGGGTTCAAGGGCGTGGAGTTCCTGTTCCCGTACGATTTCCCGGCCGTGGAGCTGAAGCGGCGGCTGGAAGCCAACGGGCTGACGCAGGCGCTGTTCAACATGCCGCCGGGGGATTGGGCCGGGGGCGAGCGCGGCATGGCCTCCCTGCCCGGCCGGCAGCAGGAGTTCCGCGACAGCGTGAAGAAGGCGCTCGAATACGCTAATATCCTTGATTGCAAGCTGATCCATTGCATGGCGGGAATTCCGCCCGCCGGGACCCATCCGGTGACGGCGGCGTCGCTGTATGCCGCCAACCTCGCCTGGGCGGGGGAAGAGGTGAGGAAGGCCGGGCGGCGGCTGGCGCTGGAGCCGATCAACCATCGCGACATGCCGGGCTTCCACCTGAACACGGTGGAACAGGGGGCGGCGGTGGTGGATGCGATCGGCCTCGACAAGGTCGGGCTGCAGTTCGACATCTACCACTGCCAGATCACCCAGGGCGACGTGACGAAGCGGATGGAGGCGCTGTTCGGGCGCATCGTGCACATGCAGATCGCCGACGTGCCGGCGCGCAACGAGCCGGGGACCGGGGAGCTCGGCTGGGAGTTCATCTTCCGCCGCATCGACGAGCTGGGCTACCAGGGCTGGGTTGGCTGCGAGTATCGTCCGGCGGGGGACACGGTGGCCGGGCTCGCCTGGCGGTCGCGCTTCGGCGTGTGAGCGGCGATATCCGGGCTGCCGTGGCGACGGTGCTGCGGGCCAAGGCCGCGGCGTTGGTGGCGCGGTCGGCGGACGTGCTGGAGTCGCTGCTCGACGAGCCGTTCACCTATGTGAATGCCAGTGGCCGGGTCATGAGTCGGGCGGACTACATCGGGGCGTTCACCGCACCCGGGGGCGTGACGTTCCTGAGCCAGGAGGTCAGCGACCTCGCGGTAGCCGACCATGGCGGCTTCGCGGTGGCGACGATGACGGTGCATGATGTGTATGAGTCGGAAGCGGGGCGGTTCGACGGGCGGATGCGCGCCCTGGCGGTGTTTCGCCGGGCGCCCGAAGGCTGGCGCTGGTCGGGCGGGCAAACTATGACGCTTCGGACGGCGGATTGAACCGCGGCACGCGACAGAGGAGAGACGGATGAAGATCGGATTCATCGGCCTGGGGATCATGGGCCGCCCGATGGCGCTGAACCTGCGCGCCGCCGGGCATGAACTGGTGGTGCCAGAGCGCCGGAGCCTGACGCAGGAGGTGCGCGCGGCCGCCACCGTGGTGGGCGACGGGGCGCATGTGGCGGAACAGGCCGATGTCATCATCATCATGGTGCCGGACACGCCGGATGTGGAGGGCGTGCTGTTCGGCCATCACGGCGTGGCCGAGGGGCTGACGAAGGGCAAGCTGGTGATCGACATGTCGTCGATCTCGCCGATCGCCACCAAGGACTATGCGGCGCGGATCAATGCCCTGGGCTGCGAGTATCTCGACGCGCCGGTCTCGGGCGGCGAGGTGGGCGCCAAGAACGCGGCGCTGACGATCATGGTCGGCGGGCCGGAATCGGCGTTCGCCCGTGCGCTGCCGCTGTTCGAGGCGATGGGCAAGAACATCACCCATGTCGGCGTGGAGAACGGGGCCGGGCAGACCTGCAAGGTGTGCAACCAGATCATCGTGGCGCTGAACATCCAGGCGGTGAGCGAGGCGCTGACCTTCGCGAAGAAGGCGGGTGCGGACCCGGCCAAGGTGCGCCAGGCGCTGATGGGCGGCTTCGCCTCCTCGCGCATCCTGGAGGTGCATGCCGAGCGGATGATCAACCGCACCTTCGCGCCGGGCTTCCGCATCCGGCTGCACCAGAAGGACCTGAACCTGGCGCTGTCTTCGGCGAAGGAAATGGGCATGGCGCTGCCGAACACCGCGATCGCGCAGCAGATGTTCTCGGTGGTGGCCGCGGCTGGCGGCGAGGAACTGGACCATTCCGCGATGGTGCAGGCGATCGAGATCATGTCGGGGATGAAGGACTGACGTCGAACCCGACGATTCCATGGCGGTCGGCAGGGTAGGAAGGGCCGGATAAACGCGATTGTAACGCCCGCTGCAATGGCGGTGTAACGCGTCACGGGACATTGTCTCGGTTTGCGTGATCTGGTCTTGAATTAACCCCTAGGCAAGAATATCAACGGTCGGCGGCTCAGCATGAGACGCCGACCGTTTCTGTTTGCGGCGTATCGCGAATCGGAAACGGCATGCACATGGATCAGGAGGCCCGTCCCGATGCGTTTTACGGAAATCGGCCAGCAACTCCGCGCCTATCGTCTTGAATCCGGCCTGCGCGCGGAGGAGATCGCCGCGCGTCTCGGCGTGTCGCGCGCCGCGTTGTACCGGTACGAGAAGGGCGAGGTGATCAAGCTCGACACGATCAAGCGGTTGGCAGAGCTGCTGAAGATATCGCCGCTGTCGCTGCTCGGGATCGGGGTGGAATACTACAACCGGCCCGTCGGCTACCTGGAGCGCATCCGCCAGGTGGAGGAGACCGCCGACCAGATCCTGATGGTGAACGGGCCGCTGTGCTACCTCACCACCTCGGACAGCTACGACCAGGCGCTGGCGGCGGTGTTCGAGGAGGCGGCGGAGGTTGCCGGGGTGGATCGCAGCTCGGCGCGCGCGGCGGCGGAGCAGGTGCTGGGCATCCTGTCGGCGCGCAAGCGGATGTATTCCATGCGCCGACCGGGGATCATCGCGATGGTGCCGGCGGCACGGGTGCGCGCGGCGCTGGAGCATGGCATCGCGCCGGGGCTGGTGGTGTCGGACCGCACGCGCCGCATGTGCCGCGAGGTGGCGGCCACCGAGGTCGGCAACATCGCCACCATGATGGAAGCGGAGCCGATGGGCCTGCAGTTCGGGCTGGTGCAGGCTGCCGACCTGAATGGCGGGTTCGAGATCCTGCGTGCGCGTGACCGGGCGACGCTGGCGATGAACCCGTTCCATGCCGATTCGAGCCCGTTCGGCGGACCCGGCGTGGCGATGATCACCGCGGCGGACGAGGCGATCGCCGCCCACCAGCGCGTCGCCGAATCGCTCTGGCGCGAAGCGACGAAGGGGGCCACGGCTGCGGCCGAAGTGCGGCGCCTCGTCGAGGCCGGGCGGCCGCGCTGAGCCTGCGATCTGCGCTTCATTCCGTGGGGCGGGTGGGCAAAGCGGGCACGTGCGCCTATTGTCCGCCCGCCATCGCGGGGTGACCATGACCGAACGCCTGTTCCTCGAGGATTCCTATCGTACGCAAGCGGCAGCGCGCGTGGTCGCCGCCGATGGCGGCGGGATCGTGCTCGATCGTACCGTATTCTATGCACGCTCCGGCGGGCAGCCGGGGGATAGCGGCGTGCTGCGCTGGGATGGCGGCGAGTGCCGCGTCGGCGAGGCGATCAAGGGCGAGGGCGAGGCGATCCTGCATGTGCCTGCCGGGGGCAGCGCCCTGCCCCCGGTCGGCGCGGAGGTTTCGGCCGAGATCGACTGGGCGCCGCGCCAGGCGCTGATGCGGATGCACACGGCGATGCACCTGATGTGCGCGGTGTTGCCGGGCATCGCGGTGACCGGCGGGTCGGTGGGCGGGGACCGGTCGCGGCTGGATTTCAACCTGCCGGAGGCGCCGGACAAGGCGGCGATCGAGGCGGCGCTGAACGCGCTGATCGAGGCGGACCATCCGGTGAGCCACGAATGGGTGGAGGAGTCGGTGCTGGACACCAATCCGACGCTGGTGCGCACGCTGTCGGTGCAGCCGCCGCGCGGCACCGGGCGGCTGCGGCTGGTGCGGATCGGGGCGGGCGAGGTGCCGGTGGACCTGCAGCCCTGCGGCGGCACGCATGTCGCGCGCACCGGGGAGATCGGGCGCGTGGTGGTGCAGAAGATCGAGAACAAGGGCAAGCAGAACCGGCGGATCGTGATCGCGCCGGGCTAGGCAAGACAGCAAGCATGTTCTTTTTTGAAAAAAAGAACCAAAAAACTTTTCTCCCCTTTGCATCGTGGCTATCTATGCAGCAAATGGATGAAAGTCTTTTTGCTTCTTTTTCTACAGAAAAAGAAGAATCTTCCTTCCTTTCTTGAGGGGACTCACCGTGGCACAGCATCCGCTGGTCTCGACCAATTGGCTTGCCGAGCGGCTTGGCCGACCGGGGATCGTGGTGTTCGACACCACCAAATACCTGCCGAACGAACCGAAGGACGGCAAGGCGGAGTTCAAGCTTGCCCACATCCCGGGCGCGCGGTTCTTCGACATCGACGACATCGCCGACCCCGACACGGCATTGCCGCACATGGTGCCGACGCCCGGGCGGTTCGCGCAGAAGATGGAAGCGCTCGGCGTTTCGAACGACACGATGGTGGTGTTCTACGACCAGAAGGGCCTCGCCTCGGCGGCGCGTGGCTGGTGGATGATGGGATTGTTCGGGCACGACCGGGCGGCGGTGCTGGATGGCGGGCTGCCGAAATGGGTTTCCGAACGGCGCCCGGTCGAGGCGGGCGATCCGGTGGTGCCCACGGCCGGGGCATTCCGGCCGGACTATCGCGCGACGCGGCTGCGCGGGGTGGGCGACATCCTGGGCAACGTGGCGAGCGGGGCCGAACTGGTGATCGATGCGCGCGCGGCGGGCCGGTTCACCGGGGCGGTGCCGGAGCCGCGGGCGGGGATGCGGTCCGGCCACATGCCGGGGGCTGCGAACGTGCCCTATACCGAGTTGCTGGCTTCCGACCAGACGCTGCTGCCGCCGGCGGCGTTGCGCGCGCGGTTCCTCGCGGCCGGTGCCGATGGATCGCGGCCGGTGGTGACGTCGTGCGGCAGTGGCGTGACCGCGTGCATCCTGACACTGGGGCTGACGCTGGCCGGGTTGCCGGCAGGTGCCGTGTATGACGGGTCCTGGACCGAATGGGGCGGGCGCCCCGATACGCCTGTGGAGACGAACTGAGATGAACGACAAGACTGACGGCCAGGGCTTTTTCACGCGCCTGTCCCATGCCGGCCGGGCCGGGACCAACGTGCGCGGCTTCGTCAACGTGCCGGTGCATCGCGGCTCCACCATGCTCTACGCCAGCATGTCGGAGCGGACCAACGCGGCCAACGAGCGCTTCGAGCAGAAGGCGCATTATGGGACCGGCGGGAGCGCCACGCACTGGGCGCTGGAGAACATGGTCGCGGAGATCGAGGGCGGCACGCGCTGCCAGATCGTCTCGACCGGGCTGGCCGCCGTGACGGTGCCGCTGCTGGCGTACCTGAAGGCGGGCGAGCATGTGCTGATGCCCGACAGCTGCTACGGCCCCGCGCGAAGCTTCTGCGACAACTTCCTGAGCCGGATGGGGATTTCGACCACCTACTACGATCCCTGCATCACCGCCGAGGCGATCGAGGCGCTGTTCCAGGCCAACACCACGGTGCTCTACCTGGAGAGCCCCGGCAGCCACACCTTCGAGGTGCAGGACGTGCCGGCGCTTTCCGCCGTTGCGAAACGGAAGGGTGCGAAGGTGCTGATGGACAACACCTGGGGCATCCACCACTTCCAGCCGTTCAAGCATGGCGTGGACGTGTCGATCCAGGCGCTGACCAAGTATGTGGTCGGGCATTCCGACGTGCTGCTGGGCTCGATCACCGTGAATTCGCGCGAGGACTGGGAGCGGGTGAAGGGGACGTCGAACATCCTCGGCCAGTATGCCAGCCCCGACGATTGCTGGCTGGCGCTGCGCGGGGCGCGGACGATGGGCGTGCGGATGGACCGGCAGGAGAAGTCGGCCGTTGAGGTGGCTTCATGGCTGCGGACGCGGCCGGAGGTGAAGGCGGTGCTGCACCCTGCCCTGCCCGGCGCGCCTGGCCACGAGATCTGGAAGCGCGATTTCACCGGGGCGTGCAGCCTGTTCGGCGTGGTGTTCCGCGAGGACGTCAGCCGCGAGAGCGTGCATGCGATGGCCGAGGCGTTGCAGCTGTTCGGCAAGGGCGCGTCGTGGGGCGGGTTCGAGAGCCTGGCGCTGCCGACCGGCAGCATCACCCGCACCGCCGGCAGCGGCAATTTCGGCGGCGAGATGCTGCGGCTGCATGTCGGGCTGGAGGATGTGGACGACCTGAAGGCCGATCTGGAACAGGGCCTTACGGTCCTGAACGCGCGGCGCTAGGCCGTGGCCGCGGACCTTGCCCCGTATGCGGACTACGCGCTGCGCGATGCCGCGATCCCGGAGTTGCCGGGCCACTACCGGGGCAAGGTGCGGGAGAACTACGACCTGGGCGACGGGCGGCGGATCATCATCGCCACCGACCGGCTGTCGGCGTTCGACCGCATTCTGACCGCCGTGCCGCTCAAGGGGCAGGTGCTGACGCAGATCGCCCGGTTCTGGTTCGACCGGACCGGCGATCTCTGCCCGAACCATGTGATCGAGTATCCCGACCCGAACGTGCTGGTGTGCCGCAGCCTGCGGATCATGCCGGTGGAAGTGGTGGTGCGGGACTACCTGGCGGGCAGCACCTCGACCTCCATCCTGTCGATGTACAAGGCGGGGCGGCGGGAGATGTATGGGCACCGCTTCCCCGACGGGATGCGGGCGAACCAGAAGCTGCCGGCGACGATCATCACGCCGACCAGCAAGGCGTTTGATGCCGGGCACGATGAGGAGCTGACGCCGGCGCAGATCGTCGACGGCGGGCTGCTGACGCAGGCGCAGTGGGATGAGGTGTCGGCCCGCGCGCTGGCGCTGTTCGCGCGCGGGAGGGAGATCGCGGCCGCGCGCGGTCTGATCCTGGTCGACACGAAATACGAGTTCGGCTTCGCGCCGGACGGGTCGATCGTGCTGGCCGATGAGATCCACACCCCAGATTCCTCGCGCTACTGGTTCGCCGGAAGCTATCCCGAACGGTTCGCGGCCGACGCGGCGCCGCAGAGCTTCGACAAGGACTTCGTGCGCAGCTGGGTGGTGGCGCGCTGCGACCCCTACAAGGACGCGATCCCAGAAATCCCGGCCGAGATCGTGCTGGAGGCGGCGCGCATCTATGTGAGCGTATTCGAGGCGATCACCGGCGAGACGTTCGCACTCCCGGATCCGGCGGTGCCGGTACTGGACCGGGTGCGGGGCAACCTCGCGCGATACTTCTAGGCCGGCTTGCCGCGGCACTTGGCGCAGGTGCCCTCGGCCTCGATGGTGGCGCCCGTGACCTTGAACCCGACCGCCTCGGCGGCATGAACCAAGGCGTGGGCGAGCGCGTGGTCATCGAGCTCGGTGGCCTGGCCGCAGCTGCGGCAGATCAGGAACTGGGCGGCATGGTGGTGGTCGTGGCTGTCATGCGCGCCGGCATCGATGCAGCCGACGAAGGCCGAGAGGCGTTCGATGCGGTGGACAAAGCCCTGTTCTTGCAGGAAATCAAGCGCACGATAAACCGTCGGCGGGGCCGCGGCGCCGCGGTGGCTGCGCAGGCGCTCCAGCAGGTCGTAGGCGCCGGTTGGCGCCTCGGCGTCGAGGATCAGGCCCAGCACCAAGCGGCGCAGTTCGGTCAGCTTTGTGCCGCGCCGATCGCACAGGGCGCCGGCGTGGTCGAGCTTGGCGAGGGTCGCGGGGGTGAATTCCGGCGGCATAAGTGCAATGTAGCAGGCCCGAGGGGTCGAGAACCATGGACAGCACGCAAATCCTTTCCGCCATTTCCTTTGATGCCAACGGGCTGGTGCCCGCCATCGCCCAGCAGCACGACACCGGCGAGGTGCTGATGATGGCGTGGATGAGCCGCGACTCGGTGGCCGAGACGCTGGCGACCGGCCGGGTCTGTTACTTCAGCCGCAGCCGCAACGCGCTGTGGCGCAAGGGCGAGAGCTCCGGGCAGCAACAGCGGCTGGTAGAATTGCGGCTGGATTGCGACGGGGACACGGTGTTGTTGCTGGTCGACCAGCTCGGCGTGGCCTGCCACACCGGCCGGCGCGACTGCTTCTTCCGGGCGGCGCGCGACGGGGAACTGGTTGAAATCGCGAGCCCGCTGGTCTCGCCGGAGCAGCTGTACGGCCATGGCCATTCCCACTAGCGCCGTTCCCGTCACGGTCCTGACGGGCTTTCTCGGCGCGGGCAAGACGACGCTGCTGAACCGGTTGCTGCCCAAGCCGGCAATGGCCGGGACGGCGGTGCTGGTCAACGAGTTCGGCGAGATCGGCATCGACCACCTGCTGGTGGAGAAGCTGGACGACACCACGATGCTGCTGCCGTCGGGCTGCCTGTGCTGTTCGGTGCGCGGGGACATGGCGCGCGCGCTGCGCGACCTGGTGCCGCGAATCCAGGCCGGCGAGGTGCGCCGCGTGATGGTGGAGACGACCGGGCTCGCCGACCCTGCGCCGGTGGTGCAGACGCTGCTGTCCGACGTGATGCTGGCCCGGCATTTCCGCATGGACGGCATCGTCACCATGGTCGACGCGGTGCATGGCCTGGCGTCGCTGGACGCGCACGAGGAGGCGGTGCGCCAGGTGGCGATGGCCGACCGGATCGTGCTGAGCAAGACCGACATCGCCACGCCGCCCGCGGCGCTACTGGCGCGGATCGCGGCGCTGAACCCCGGCGCGCCGGTGATCACCGGCGATCGCGGCGACATCGACCCCGACGCCATCCTCGAATGCGGGCTGTTCGATGCCGAAGGCAAGATCGCCGAGGTGCGGCGCTGGCTCGACGATGCCGCCTGGGGGCGCGGCGGCGCGCATGACGGCTCCATCCACTCCTTCTGCCTGACCTTCGACAAGCCGCTGCACTGGTCGGGCATCGGGATGTGCCTCGAGATGCTGATCGGCACGCGCGGGGAGAACCTGCTGCGGGTGAAGGGCATCCTGAACCTGGTCGGCCAGAACCGGCCAGTGGCGATCCATGGCGTGCAGCACATGTTCCATGAGCCGGTGCTGCTGCCCGCCTGGCCGCCGGGAGACCCGAAGACCAGCCGGATCGTGTTCATCACCAAGGACCTGTCGCGCGAGACGGTGGAACAGGGGTTGCTGGCGTTCGAGACGGCGGCAGCTGCAGGGTAAGGCAGTCTTCTTTTTCTGAAGAAAAAGAAGCAAAAAGACTTCATCCATTTGCACCGTGGCTTAGGGACTTGGCCCCATGCAAATGGAGAAAAGTTTTTTGGTTCTTTTTTTCAAAAAAGAACGCCTTCCTTCCCTTCCGCCCTTCTCATCATCCACGCCGCCAGGGGGCTCTGGGGCTTGAGTCGCCGCCGCTCGCCCGCGAGCGTCTGGGCGAGGTCATGGCGGTTCGCGCGGATGGCTGCCTCGGTGAGCGTCCAGTCGATCAGGTCGCGCTGGGCGTGGCTGCCGCCGAACGCGGCCGCGATGGTGCGGATCGGGTGCAGCAGGGCGACGGCCTGGGCGTGGTCGCCACCGCGGAAGGCCCGGAAGCCTTCGACGAGCGGGATGCCGATGCGCCCGATCCAGCGTGCTGTTTCAGTGCCGGCGGCGGCGGCCTGGCGCATGCGGGCGAGGCGGGCTTCGACCTCCCGCTCGCGGCCGGCGCCGAGGTCGGCCAGGGTCGCGTGCCAGTCGTTGAACGGGTAGGTCGCGCCGTCGGCGTGGCGCGCCCAGGCTTGTGCGACCTCGCCCCAGCGCGGGCCGGCATCGCCGCCGCTGAGCTCGATGCGCCACAGCAGGGCGGCGGCGTCGATCAGGTTGACGGCGATCGGGCTGGGGGTGGCGCGCACCTGCGTGTCGTAGAGGGCGAGCGCTTCGGCGACCTGGCCCAGTTCGAGGTGGAACAGGCTGCGGTGCCACCAGTTGTGGATGCGGAAGAAGCAGGCTTCGCTAGCCCAGTGCGGCGCGCGGTCTGACATCCAGGCGATGCCTTCGCCGGCACGGCCCTGCATTTCCATCACGTGGGCGACGGCATGGTGCGCCCAGGCATCGCGCGGCTCGGCGGCCAGGGCGGCGCGGCCGGACTCCTCGGCTTCGGCATAGTCGCCGGATTCTTCCAGGCCGAAAGCGCGCATGCCGAGCAGCACGGAGCGGCCGGGCAGATCGGCGGGCCAGTGCGGCAGGGCGCGGTCGATGCGCGCGCGCAGACTGACGGCGTCGGCCCGGAAGAAATCAACCAGGTGGCCGGCCTGCAGCGCCAGCAGGTCGCGCGGGAAATCGGCGTTGTGCGCGTCGGACAGGGCGGCGGCGCGCGTCCATTCGCCGGCCAGGATCGCGCGGGTCACCTGTGCGAGCGAAGCGGCGCGCGGGTCGGGCGGCAGGAGGGCGGCGGAGTCGAGCATCGCGCCAGCCGCGCGGTTGGCGCCGGGCTCGGTGGCGAGCGCGAACAGCAGCGCCTTGGCCACCGGGGCGAGCGCCATGGCGGGGGCGGCAGCGGCGGCTTCGTCGAGTGCTGCGATCGGGTCGCCGTGGAACAGGCTGAACGCCTCCACCGCGCGGTCATAGGCGGCGGCGGCGTCCGGCGTGGCATGGGCGAGCTTGGTGCCGTGGCGGTCGAGCATGGGAGCCTCTCTTCTCTGCCCCAGGGGGAGCCACGGGAAGGACGCGCGGCCGGCGCTGACGTTACGCCGTGGAAGATGCCGCATGAACGCCCGGGGGGCGAGACAATCAGCACCAGCCGTCGCATGATGCCGTCGTGACCTGACCGTGTTGCCGAGGTGCCGATGCGCGCTCCCATTCCCGCCTTTTCGATTGCGCGCCGCTCGCTGCTGGCCGGTGCCGCCGCGTTGTCGCTGCCCCGCACTGCCCGGGCTTCGAGCGCGAAGCGCGGCGGGCGGCTGACGGTGGCGGCCGATTCGGAGCCGCCGAACCTCAACCCCGCGATCATCGCCAGCAATGGCGTGTTCTTCGTCGCCAGCAAGGTGATCGAACCGCTGGCCGAGGCCTCCTATGACGGGCGCGACGGGCTGGCGCCGCGCCTGGCCACGGGGTGGGAGGCGGCGGCGGACGGGCGCTCGATCACCTTCACCTTGCGCCAGGGTGTCACCTGGCACGACGACCGGCCGTTCACCTCCGCCGACGTGGCGTTCTCGGCCATGGAGGTGTGGAAGAAGCTGCAGAATCTCGGCCGCGCGGTGTTCCGCGAGCTGGAGGCGGTGGAGACGCCGGATGCGCACACGGCGGTGTTCCGCTTCGCCGTGCCGACGCCGGCGCAGCTGATCCGCAACGCGCTGCCGGTGGTGACCTCGGTGCTGCCGAAGCATCTGTATGAAGGCACCGACATCATGCGCAACCCGGCCAACCAGAAGCTGGTCGGCACCGGCCCGTTCCGCTTCGCCGAGCGGCGGCACGGGGAATACACGCGGCTGGTGCGCAACCCGACCTACTGGGAAGCCGGGCGGCCGCATCTGGACGAGATCGTCTATCGCGTGCTGCCGGACCGGGCGGCGGCGGCCAATGCGCTGGAAGCCGAAGAGATCCAGCTCGCGGCCTTCTCGGCGGTGCCGCTGGCCGACCTCGACCGGATCGGCAAGGTGCCGGGGCTGAAGGTGATCTCCACCGGCTACGAGGGGCTGACCTACCAGCTGGTGGTGGAGATCAACCATCGCCGCAAGGAGCTGGCCGATGTGCGGGTGCGCCGCGCGCTGGCCCATGCGATCGACCGCGACTTCGTGGTGCGCACGATCTTCCGCGGCTATGCCGCCACCAGCCAGGGGCCGGTGCCGAAGAACGACCGGGTGTTCCACGCGCCGGATGTGGCCGGGTACGGCTTCAACCCGGCGCGGGCCAATGCGCTGCTGGACGAGGCCGGGTATCCGCGCGCGGCGGACGGGGTTCGCTTCCGCCTTCGCCTGCTGCCTGCCCCCTTCTTCAACGAGACGCGGCAGTTCGGCGACTACCTGCGCCAGGCGCTGGCCGCCGTGGGCATCGATGCGACGATCGTGTCGAACGACACGCCCGCCCATCTGCGCGCCGTCTATACCGACCGCGCCTTCGACATCACGGTGGCCTCGCCGGTGTATCGCGGCGACCCGGCGATCTCGACGACGATCCTGTTCCAGAGCGGGCTGCCGGCCGGGGTGCCGTTCGCCAACCAGTACGGCTACGAGAACGCCGAGGTGGACGCGCTGATCCGCCAGGCCGCCGGCACGATCGACGACGCCGAACGGGTGCGGCTGTATCGGGCCTTCCAGAAGCAGGTGGTCGACGACGTGGCGCTGGTGAACGTGGCGGAGTTCAGCTTCATCACGGTGGCGCGCGACAACCTGGCCGGCGTGTCGAACAACCCGCGCTGGGCGGTGTCGAACTGGGCCGATCTGGGCTTCGTCTAGCCGCATGCGCCGCCCCCTTGCGCTGCTGCGCCGGCGCGTGCTCGGCGTGGTGCCGGTGTTCTGCCTGGTGGTGCTCGGCGCCTTCCTGCTGCTGGAGGCAGCGCCCGGCGATGCGGTCGATGCCTATCTCGCCGGGATCGGCGGCGGTGACGCGGCGCAGGTCGCGGCGTTGCGGGCGGAGTGGGGGCTCGATGGTGGCCCCCTGCCCCGGCTGGTCGCCTATGTTTCGGCGTTGCTGCGGCTCGACCTCGGCTGGTCGAGCGCGTTCCAGCGCCCGGTGCTGGAAGTGGTGCTGGAGCGGTTGCCGAACACTCTGCTGCTGATGGGCATGGCGACGCTGCTGGCGCTGTCGCTCGGCTCGCTGCTGGGCATCGTCTGCGGCGCGCGGCCGGGCTCGCTGCGCGACCGGGCGCTGTCGCTGGCGGCGATCGCCATCTATGCCATGCCGGGGTTCTGGCTCGGGCTGGTGCTGATCGTCGCCTTCAGCGTGGAGCTGCGCTGGCTGCCGAGCGGGGGGATGGAGACGGTCGCCTCCGGCCTGACGGGCCTCGACCGCGCCACGGACATCGCCCGCCACCTGGTGCTGCCGGTGCTGTCGCTCGGGCTGGTGTACATGGCGCTGTATCTGCGGCTGATGCGCGACGGCATGAACGAGCTGTGGGGCCAGGATTTCGTGCGCGCCGCACGAGCGCGCGGCATGACGGGCGCGCGGCTGGTCCTGCGGCACGTGGCGCGCAACGCGCTGCTGCCGGTGGTGACGATGCTCGGCCTGCAATCGGCCGCGATGCTGGGCGGCAGCGTGGTGATCGAGAGCGTGTTCGCCATCCCGGGCCTCGGCCGGTTGGCCAGCGAGGCGGTGTCGCGCCGCGATACGCCGCTGCTGCTCGGCGTGATGCTGCTGAGCGCGATGGTGGTGATGCTGGTGAACCTGCTGGTCGACCTCGCCTACGCGCTGCTCGATCCGCGCGTCGGCAGCGGGACAGGCGGATGAACGTGCTGCGCCGCATGCTGGCCACCGGCGAGGGGCTCGCGGGGCTCGCGATGCTGTCGGTGCTGGTCGCCGTGGCCGTCGCCGCGCCGCTGCTGGCCCCCGGCGACCCGCTGGCGATCCGTGGCGACCCGCTGCTGCGCCCGTTCCAGGACATGGCCCATCCGCTCGGCACCGACCGGCTGGGGCGGGACGTGCTGTCGGCGCTGATCCATGGCGCACGCACCTCGCTGCTGGTGGCGGCCGGCGCGGCGGCGGCGGCACTCGGCATCGGCATCACCGTCGGCACCATCGCCGGCTTCCTCGGCGGCTGGGTGGACGAGGTCTTGATGCGCGTCGCCGAGGCGTTCCAGACCGTGCCGGCCTTCCTGCTGACCCTGGCGCTGATTTCCGTGACCGGCCCGCGCGCCACCACCATCGTGCTAGGCATCGCCATCGGCGCCTGGATGCAGCCGGCGCGCATCACCCGGGCCGAGATCCTGTCCCTGCGCGAACGCGATTTCGTCGCCGCAGCCCGCGTCGTCGGCATGCGCCCGCTGGAGATCGCCTTCCGCGAGGTGCTGCCCAACGCGCTCACGCCCGTGGTGTCGCTCGCCGCCGTGATCGTGGCCGCCGCCGTGCTGATCGAGGCGGCGCTGTCGTTCCTCGGCTTCGGCGACCCCAACCGCGTCACCTGGGGCAGCATGATCGCCGAGGGCCGCACCGTGCTGCGCCGCGCGCCGTGGCTGTCGATCATCCCGGGCATCGGCCTGGTGCTGACGGTTCTGGCGGTGCACCTGACCGGGCGCGGCATCGGCCATGCCCTGCGCGCGCGGCGGGTGGTGGCGTGACGATGCTCTCGGTGCAGGACCTCTCGGTGGCCTACGGGCGCTCGCCCGCGCTGTCGGGCGTGACGCTGTCGCTGGCGCAAGGGCGGCGCCTGGCGGTGCTGGGGGAGAGCGGGTCGGGCAAGTCCACGCTGGCGATGGCGCTGTGCGGACTGCTGCCGGCGGGGGCGACCGTTTCGGGCGGCATCGCGTTTCCCGGCCTCGGCGCGCCGGTGCTGGGCCGCGACATCGGCGTGGTGTTCCAGGACCCCGGCGGTAGCCTCAACCCGGTGCTGACCATCGGCGAGCAGATCGCCGAGGTGGCGGTGGTGCATCGCGGCCTGGGCTGGCGCGCGGCCTTCGCCCACGCGGCGCGGCTGCTGGACCGCATGGGCATCCCCGACCCCGCCGCGGCGCTCCGCCGCCACCCGCATGAGTTCAGCGGCGGCCAGCGCCAGCGCATCGCCCTCGCCGCCGCATTGGCCGCCGACCCGGTGCTGCTGGTCGCCGACGAACCGACCAGCGCGCTGGACACCGTGGTGCAACACGCGATGGTCGAATTGCTCGACGGGCTGGTGCGCGAGCGCGGCCTGACCCTGCTGTTCGTGACGCACGACATCGCGCTGGCCTCGATGCTCGCCGACGAGGTGGCGGTGTTGCATGCCGGGCAGCTGATGGAGTGCGGACCCCTGCAAACCGTGTTCCGCGCCCCCGCCCACGCCTACACGCGCGCCCTGCTCGCCGCGCGGCTGGACCTCGACACGCCGGTCGCAGCCCGCCTGCCCGAGATCGGGCCGGATTTCAGCGTGACGGTCCCGCATGGCTGAGCCGTTGCTGGA
>CAMDGX010000094.1 GCA_945897825.1 Asaia bogorensis
GAGTCTTCTTTTTCTGAAGAAAAAGAAGCAAAAAGACTTTCATCCATTTGCGCCGGGAATACCCACCCGCGCCATGGATGAAAAGTTTTTTGGTTCTTTTTTTCAAAAAAGAACATGCTTCCTTACCCCGGCGACCGCGCGCGCCCGCCCGCCACCGGCCGCGCCCGCGCCGGCGGTTCGCCGACGGTCACCTTGCTGCCGTCCGACAGCCGCGACGCCCCCTCGATCACCACCCGCTCGCCGGCGCCAATGCCCTCGGCGATCACCGCCACGGTGAGGTCCTCGTGCCCCACGGTCACCGGCTTGCGCACCGCGCGCTGCTCGTCGTTCACCACGAACACGAAGGCGCCGCGCGGCCCGCGCTGGATCGCCACCGGCGGCACGGTGATCGCATCGCGCAGCGTGCTGGCGCGAAGGCGCACGGTGATGAACGAGCCGGGCCAGAGCTGAAGGCTGTCGTTGGCGAAGCTGGCCTTGAGGCGGATGGTCCCGGTGGCCGGGTCGACCTGGTTGTCGAGCACCGTCAGCCGCCCGCGATCGAGCGGCACGCGCTCGGCCGAGGGCGTGTTGGCCTGCGGCAGCGCCAGAACCTCCGCCTCGCCCGCCTCCATCGCGGCCTTCACGGCGGGCAGCGCCTGCTGCGGCAGGGTGAACTGCACGTTGATCGGCCGCAGCGTCGCGATCGTCACCAGCCCGTTGCTGTCGCCGGCGCGCACGATGTTGCCGGTGTCGATATTGCGGATGCCGACCCGCCCGGCGATCGGCGCGGTGATGATGGTGTAGCTCAGCTGGGTGCGCACCAGGTCGATCTGCGCCTGGTCGGCGGCGACCTGCGCCTCGAGCTGCGCCACCTGGGCGCGCGCCGTGTCGGCCTGCTGGGCGGAGGTGTAGGCGGTGGCGGCGAGGCGGGAATAGCGCTGGGCATCCAGCCGCGCATTGGCCAGTTGTGCCTCGTTCTGCTGCTTGCGCGCCAGTGCCGCGTCGAGATTGGCCTGATAGGTGCGGCTGTCGATGCGCGCCAGCACGTCGCCGACCGCCACATCCTGCCCCTCGCGGAAGCGCACCTCCACCAGCGGCCCGTCGACCATCGGGCGCACCACCACGCTGGCCGAGGCCTGCACGGTGCCGAGCCCGTCGAGCCAGACCGGCACGTTGCGCGCCTCGGCGGCGGCGACCAGCACCGGGATGGTGTCGGGGGCTGCGAAGCGCCTTCCGGCGGGGCGGGCGGCGGTTTCGGTGGGGGTGCGCAGATACATCCACCAATAGGCACCGCCGCCGGCCGCGCCGAGCAGCATCAGGATCAGGATCAGGCGGCGCATACTGTGCTCATGGGGCGGGATATGGGGTCACGCGGGCGGTGGCGCCAGTTCGGCCTCGGTCCAGCCGCCGCCGAGCGCCTTGTAGAGGTCGAGCAGCGCCTGGAACCGGGCCAGGCGCACCTGCGCCAGGGTGTCGAGGTTCTGGAAAAGTGTGTTCTGCGCCTGCAGCAGGGCGATCAGGTCGATCGTGCCGGCCTGGAGCTGGGCGCGCGCGATGGTGGCGGCGCGCTGGCTCGTCGCCACGGCCTGGCGGGTCAGCGCCTCCTGCTCGCTGGTGTAGCGCCAGGCCTGCACGGCATTCTCCACATCGGTGAAGGCCACCAGCACCGCGCGACGATACAGCGCGACCAGCTCGTCGTAGCGGGCGCGCCGGCCCTCGAGGGTGGCGCTGCGGCTGCCGCCATCGAAGATCGCCTGGCTGGCCGAGGCCACCGCCGAGACGAACAGCGAGCCCGGACCGAACAGCGTGGCCAGCGCGATGTTCTCGAACCCGGCCCGGCCGGACAGCGTGATGGACGGGAAGAACGCCGCGCGGGCGGCACGGATATTGGCGTTGGCGGCGCGCAGATCGGCCTCCGCGGCGGCGATGTCCGGCCGGCGGGCCAGCAGTTCGGACGGCAGGCCCGGCGCGATCGGCGGCAGGGCGAGGTTCGACAGCGTGCCGGGCCGCACGCCGATCGCCGAGGGCGGCCGCCCGGTCAGCACCGCCAGCGCGTTGACCTGCTGCTCCATCTGGTTGCGCAGCCCGGGAATGCGCGCCCGCACCCCGGCCACCAGCGCCGCCTGCTGCGCCACGTCGAGTTCGCTGGCGGTGCCGAACCGCGCCCGGGCGGTCACGGCGGCCAGCACCTGCTCGGCATCGGCGAGGTTGCGGGTCGCGACATCCACCCGGTCCTGCAGGGCCAGCGCCTGGAACCACGTGGTCGCCACCGCCGTGACGACGGCCAGCGCCACGCCGCGCTCGTCGAAGCGGCTGGCCAGTGCCGCCTCCGCCGCCGCCTCGCGCCCGGCGGCCAGCCGGCCCCACAGATCGACCTCCCACGCGATGCTCGGGCCGACGCCGTAGCTGCGCTGCTCGGAATACCGGCCGGCGGGCGCGAAACCGGGGCGCGACCGCCCGCCCGGCGCGCTGCGCGACCACGAGGCATCGGCACCCAGCCCGACCGTCGGCCACAGCGAGGCGCCGGACAGGCGCAATTGCGCATCGGCCTGGCGGATGCGCGCCGCGGCGGCCTGGATGTCGGGGCTGTTGGCCCGCGCATCGGCGATCAGCGCATCGAGTTCCGCCGACCCGAACCCGCGCCACCACGCCGCCGCCGGCCACGCGGCATCGGCCGCGGCGGGCGCGCGCCAGCCGGACGGAATGTCGAGCGGCGGCGCCTGGTAGGCAGGGCCGAGCGAGCACCCCCCCAGCAGCAGCAGCGCCAGGGCGGGCAGGAGGGAAGGGTGCGGCATGCGTCTCCGCCATGGCCGGCCCGATGCCGGCGCCGGGAGGTTGTAGCGCGCCGCGCCCGGGCGGGCGAGGACGGTCTTGCGCGGCCTAGAGCGTCACCTCGACGATGCTGGAAGCGACCGCCCCGTCGGCCACCGTCACGACGCGGTAGTGCGGCGGCCGCAGCGCAAACACCCACTCGTCGCCGGCCTGGGCGAAGGAGAAATGCGTCGAACGCAGCCCCAGCACCGGAACACCGGCCAGCTCCGACTCCACCGTCATGTGCGTGTGGCCATGCAGCACCGCCAGCACGTGCCCCGTGCGCAGGATATCGGCGAAACGATGGGCGTCATCGGCCGCCAGCGCGTCGAGCCGCGGCAGGCCGACCGGCGTCACGTTGTGGTGGCTCAGCACGATGCTCGGCGCGCCCCCGGCGAGGCATGCCGCGAGGTGGTCGAGCATCGCCGGCGTAGTGGCCGCCTTGTTGCCGGGCCCCCAGTCGACGCAGACGAACTGCACGCCCTTGTGCGTGAACGCGACGTTCATCGCGTCCGGCGCGCCCTCCGTGGGGAACATCGCCGCAAAGAAGGCCGCGCGCGGGTCGTGGTTGCCCGGCAGGAAATACACCGGCATGTCGCCCAGCCCCTCGCCGTCCGCACGTTGCGGCCCGGGTGCGGCGGAGGTCTCGCGCAGCCCAAGCATGGCGCGGAACGTCGCATATTCCTCCGCGATGCCGCGATCCACCAGGTCGCCGGTGCTGACGATGAAGTCCACGTCGCCATGGTGCGTCGCGATATGGCGCAGCGTGGCGCGCAGCGCATGCGCCGGCGAGAAGCCCCGCGACAGCATCGCCTCGGTCGCCATGACATGATGGTCGGTGATCTGGACGAAGCGGAACCCCATCACGCCCCCCCGCGCGCCGCCAGGATGCGCTCGGCCAGGCGCAGATGCGGCCGGTCGATCATCTTGCCGTCCAGCGCGAACACGCCCGCGTCCGGGTTGGCGGCGAACCCGTCGCGCACCTTCTCTGCCCAGAGCACCTTCGCCGGGTCCGGCGTGAACGCGGCATTGATCGGCCCGACCTGCTCGGGATGGATCGCCACCTTGCCCGCGAACCCGTCGGCGGCGGCAATGGCGGCCTCCTTGGCCAGCCCGACCGGGTCGCGGTGGTCCGGCCACGGCGTGTCCAGCGCGGCGACCCCGGCCGCCGCCGCGGCGACCAGCATGGCGGCGCGCGCATGGGCGATGGCGGCGGGGTAGGTCTGGTCAGGCAGGCGGGGCGGAATGCCGAGGTCGGAGGAAAGGTCCTCCGCCCCGAAGCAGAACGCCAGCACCCGCCCCATGCCGGTGGCCCCGGCCGTCGGCATCGCCAGCAGCGACGCAGCCGTCTCGGTCACCAGCGCCAGCACCTTGATCCGCCCGACCGCCTGGCCGGAGGCCGTCTCCAGCACCTCCAGGTGATGGTCGAGTGCGGCGAGGTCGTCCGGCCCGGTGCATTTCGGCAGCAGGATCGCATCCGGCCGCCCGGGCACCACGGCGGCGAGGTCGGCCAGGTACCAGGGCGTGCCGCGCGGATTGATCCGCACCACGATGTCCCCGCGCGCAGCCAGGCCCGGCAACAGCCCGCTGACCTGGGCGCGTGCCGCGTCCTTGGCGCCGGCGGCCACCGAATCCTCCAGGTCGAGGATCACCCCGTCGGCGCCGTGGGTCAGCGCCTTCTCGATCTTGCGCGCCGAATCGCCCGGCGCGAACAGCAAGCTGCGGATCTTCATGCCGCCGCCCCCGGCACCGGCCGCCGCTTCATCAGCGCCTGCCGCTCGCACTTGGCCACCAGCTGCCCCTTCTGGTTGTGCGCCTCGTGCCGGAAGGTGACGATGCCCGAATCCGGCCGCGACTTGCTCGCCCGCGCCGCGACCACCGTGGTCGTGGTGCGGATGGTGTCCCCGGCAAACACGGGGTTCGGGAACACCGTCTCGGTCATGCCGAGGTTGCCGAGCGTGGTGCCGTCGGTGAGGTTGTGCACGCTCATGCCGATCATCAGCCCCAGCGTGAAGATCGAATTGACCAGCGGCCGGCCATACTCGGTGGCGGCGGCGAACTCGGCATCGAGGTGCAGCTTCTGCACGTTCATCGTCAGCGCGCAGAACATAACGTTGTCGGATTCCGTGACGGTGCGCGACCACTGCGCGTCCACCACCAGCCCCTCGGTCAGTTCCTCGAACCAAAGCCCGGCCATGCCGATCCCTCCCATGCGAAGCGGCCAGAGTGCATGGCCGGCCGGCCGGGCGGCAAGCGGTGCCGTATGTCCGGCCGAGGAGGACGCGCATCCCGGGCGCCGCGCAGGCCCCGGTACTCACGAAAGGATTCGGTGCGATCTCCGCGCCCGCGCCCCCTCAAATTTCCGGTCGCCACGCCCAATTACCAATGAAACAATCTTGCGCTGTTGCCCGCCTTGTGCAACTCAGCGCCCCCGATCTGGCATAGGGAGGCATACCGGGGTGAGCGACTCCATCCTGGAGACGGATGGTCTGACCAAGGAGTTCCGCGGCTTCGTGGCCGTGGACGGGGTGTCGCTGCGCGTGCAGCAGGGCTCCATCCACGCGCTGATCGGGCCGAACGGCGCGGGCAAGACCACCTGCTTCAACCTCCTGACCCATTTCCTCGTCCCCACCCGCGGCACCATCCGCTTCAAGGGACAGGACATCACCGGGCGCAAGCCGGCGGCCATCGCCCGGCTCGGCCTGGTGCGCAGCTTCCAGATCTCGGCGGTGTTCCCCCACCTGACCGTGCTCGAGAACGTGCGCCTCGCGCTGCAGCGCGCCCGGGGGGCGAGCTTCGACTTCTGGCGCTCCGAACGCGTGCTGGCGGTCTACGACTCCCGCGCCCTGGAACTGCTCGAGGACGTGGGCCTGACGGAATACGTGCACCTGCAGGCCGGCGAACTGCCCTACGGCCGCAAGCGCGCGCTCGAGATCGCAACGACGCTGGCGCTCGACCCCGAGATGATGCTGCTCGACGAGCCGACCGCCGGCATGACCCACGAGGACGTCGACCGCATCGTGGCGCTGATCCGCCGCGTGCGGAAGGGGCGCACCATCCTGATGGTCGAGCACAACCTCTCGGTGGTCGAGGGCCTGTGCGACACCATCACCGTGCTGACCCGCGGACGGGTGCTGGCCGAGGGCGACTACGCCACCGTGTCGCGCAACCCCGACGTGGTGGCCGCCTACCTGGGCGATCCCGACGGAGGCACCGGCCATGGCTGACGCGGCGATGCTGGAGGTCTCCGACCTCCACGCCTGGTACGGCGAGAGCCACATCCTGCACGGGGTGGGCTTCGACGTGCGCGAGGGCGAGGTGGTGACGCTCCTGGGCCGCAACGGCGCCGGCAAGACCACGACGATGAAGTCGATCATGGGCCTCGTCGGCCGCCGCGCCGGCTCGATCCGCTTCCGCGGCGAGGAGACGGTGGGGCTGCGGCCCGACCTGGTGGCCCGGCGCGGCATCGCCTTCTGCCCCGAGGAGCGCGGCATCTTCGCCTCGCTCGACGTGACCGAGAACCTGATGCTGCCGCCGACCATCGCCGAGGGCGGCCTGTCGGTGGAGCGCATCCACGCGCTGTTCCCGAACCTCAAGGAGCGCGCGCGCAGCCCGGGCACCAAGCTGTCGGGCGGCGAGCAGCAGATGCTGGCGATCGCGCGCATCCTGCGCACCGGGGCGCGGCTGCTGCTGCTCGACGAGCCGACCGAGGGCCTGGCACCGGTGATCGTTCAGCAGATCGGCCGCACCATCCGCGAGATCAAGGCGCTGGGCTTCACCGTGCTGCTGGTGGAGCAGAATTTCCGCTTCGCCGCGACGGTGGCCGACCGGCACTATGTGATGGAGCATGGCCGCGTGATCGACATGATCCCCAACGCCGATCTGGCGGCCAACATGGACAAGCTGCACGACTACCTCGGCGTGTAGCAATCTGACTCGGCGCCTGCGCGGGACCGTCCCGCGCAGGCGCCACCGATGTTCAACCGGCGAAGCCACCGCGACGAGTGGTCGCCGCAACCCCAGGGAGACTTCACCCATGCGCCTGTCACGCCGCTCGCTCCTCGGTTCCGCCGCCGGCCTCGGCGCCGCCGCAACACTTTCCGCCGCCCCGGCCCGCGCCCAGGCGGCCACGATCAAGGTCGGCGTGCTGACCGACATGTCCGGCCCCTACCAGGACCTCGCCGGCCCCGGCTCGATCGCCGCCACGCAACTGGTGGCCGCCGAGTTCATGGCCGCCAATCCCGGCGCGCGCGTCGAGATCGTCTCGGCCGACCACCAGAACAAGGCCGACATCGCCGCCGGCACCGCGCGCCAGTGGTTCGACCGCGACGGGGTCGACCTCATCATCGACCTGTCGAACTCCGCGGTGGCCCTCGCCGTCTCGGGCATCGGCAAGGAGAAGAACAAGGCCGTGATCGCCACGGGTGCGGCCTCCTCGGACCTCTCCGGCAAGGCCTGCAACGCGAACACCATCCACTGGGTCTACGACACCTACATGCTCGCCAAGTCCACCGGCGGCGCCATGGTCAAGGCCGGCGGCGACAGCTGGTTCTTCGTCACCGCCGACTACGCCTTCGGCCACGCGCTGGAACGCGACGTGAGCGATTTCGTGAAGAACGCCGGCGGGCGGGTCATGGGCTCGGTGCGCACGCCGTTCCCGGGCACCACCGACTTCTCCTCCTTCCTGATCCAGGCGCAGGCCTCGCGCGCCAAGGTGCTCGGCCTGGCCAATGCCGGCACCGACACCATCAACTGCATCAAGCAGGCCAAGGAATTCGGCCTGACCATGAAGGTGGCCGGGCTGCTGGTGTTCCTCTCGGACGTGCATGCGCTGGGCCTCGATGTCTGCCAGGGGCTGATCCTGTCCGAAAGCTTCTACTGGGACCAGAACGACCGCACCCGCGCCTTCTCCAGCCGCTACAGCCCGCGCATGCAGGGCAAGCGCCCGTCGATGGTGCAGGCCGGCAACTACGCCAGCGTGCTGCACTACCTGAAGGCCGCCAAGGAGATGGGCTACGCGGCCGCCAAGGCCGACGGGGCGGCGGCGATCGCGCAGATGAAGAAGATGCCGGCCGACGACGATTGCTTCGGCACCGGCATCATCCGCGAGGACGGGCGCAAGCTCCATCCGTCGTACCTGTTCGAGGTGAAGAAGCCGTCGGAGAGCAAGGCCCCGTACGACTACTACAAGACCCTCGCCAGCACCCCGGCCGAGGAAGCGTTTCGCCCGATCTCCGCCGGCGCCTGCCCGCTGATCAAGGCCTGACCACCGCCTGAACCCGGGCCGCAGTTTCGCGGCCCGGGCCTATTCCTCCTGGAGCACCGCGAATGAACCTCTCCCGCCGCGCCCTCATGGGCACTGCCGCCGCCCTTCCCATCGCCGCTTCCGTCGGGCCCGCCCGGGCGCAGAAGCCGGTGCTGAAGATCGGCGTGCTGACCGACCTGTCCGGCGTCTACCAGGACATCGTCGGCCCGACGGCCGTGGAATCCACCAAGCTGGCGATCGCCGATTTCGGCGTGGCGGACAAGGGCTTCGACGTCGAGGTGCTGGTCGCCGACCACCAGAACAAGGCCGATATCGGCTCCAACGTGGCGCGCCAGTGGTATGACCGCGACGGCGTGGACCTGATCGTCGAGGGCGGCTCCTCGGCCGTGGCGCTGGCGGTGGCCGGCGTGGCGAAGGACAAGAACAAGGCCTACATCAACTCCGGTGCGGCGACCTCCGACCTGTCCGGCGCGCAGTGCAACGCCAACACACTGCACTGGACCTACGACACCTACATGCTCGCCAAGTCGACCGGCGCGGCCATGGTGAAGGCGGGCGGGGACAGCTGGTTCTTCATCACCGCCGACTACGCCTTCGGCCATGCGCTCTCGCGCGACGTGGGCAACTTCGTGACCGGCGCGGGCGGCAAGGTGCTGGGCAACGTGCGCACGCCGTTCCCGGGCACCACCGACTTCTCCTCCTACCTGCTGCAGGCGCAGTCCTCCGGGGCGAAGGTGATCGGCCTGGCCAATGCCGGGGCGGACACCATCAACTGCATCAAGCAGGCCAAGGAATTCGGCATCACCCTGCCGCTGGCCGGGCTGCTGATGTTCATCTCCGACGTGCATTCGCTCGGGCTGAACGTCTGCCAGGGCCTGGTGCTGACCGAGAGCTTCTACTGGGACCTGAACGACCGCACCCGCGCCTTCTCCGAGCGGCTGTGGAAGCGGATGCCGAACCGGCGCGCCGGCATGGCCAATGCCGGCCCGTATTCCAGCACGCTGCACTACCTCAAGACCGCGCAGGCGATGGGGGCGGCCGAGATCAAGAAGAACGGGGCTGCGACGATCGCGCAGATGAAGAAGATCCCGACCGACGACGACGTGCACGGCACCGGGATCATCCGCGAGGACGGGCGCAAGATCCATCCGGCCTACCTGTTCCAGGTGAAGAAGCCGTCGGAGAGCAAGGGCGCGTGGGACTACTACAAGCTGATCGGCACCACCGGGCCGGACGAGGCGTTCCGCCCGATGAAGGACGGCGGCTGCTCGCTGGTGAAGGCATGACGGCACGGCCCCGGGCGAAAGGCGCCACGCCATGATGATGATCTTCGGCATTCCGGCGCCGCTGCTGTTCGGGCAGTTGCTCCTGGGCGTGGTCAACGGCGCGTTCTATGCGCTGATGTCGCTGGGGCTGGCGATCATCTTCGGCATGCTGAACATCGTGAACTTCGCCCATGGCGCGGTTTTCATGCTCGGCGCCTTCACCGCCTGGGGCCTGCTGAACTATGCCGGCATCGGCTACTGGTGGGCGCTGCTGCTGGCGCCGCTGATCGTCGGTGCGTTCGGCGTGGTGCTGGAACGGCTGTTCATCAGCAAGCTGTACAAGCTGGATCATCTGTACGGCCTGCTGCTGACCTTCGGGCTGGCGCTGGTGATCGAGGGGCTGGTGCGGAACTACTACGGCAGTTCCGGCCTGCCCTACTCGATCCCGCCGCAGCTCCAGGGGGCGCAGAACCTCGGCTTCATGATCATGCCGAACTATCGCGGCTGGGTGGTGCTCGCGGCGCTGGTGATGTGCGTGATCACCTGGCTGGTGATCGAGAAGACTTCGATCGGGGCCAAGCTGCGCGCGGCGACCGAGAACGCGCCGCTGGTGCAGAGCTTCGGCATCAACGTGCCGCGGATGATCACGCTGACCTACGGGGCCGGCGTGGCGCTCGCGGCGTTCGCCGGCGTGCTGGCGGCGCCGATCTATTCGGTGAACCCGAACATGGGCGCCAACTTCATCATCGTGGTGTTCGCCGTGGTGGTGATCGGGGGCATGGGGTCGATCCTCGGTTCGATCGTGACGGGGTTCGGGCTGGGCATCCTGGAGGGGCTGACGCGGGTGTTCTATCCCCAAGGGTCGGCCACGGTGATCTTCGTGGTGATGGTGATCGTGCTGCTGGCGCGGCCGGCGGGTCTGTTCGGAAGGGCGCACTGAAGATGATGGGCTTTTCGCGCGCGCAGACCGGGGCCTTCTGGCTGATGGTGGCGGCGATCCTGATCGCGCCGGCGGTGCTGTATCCGGTGTTCCTGATGAAGGTGATGTGCTTCGCGCTGTTCGCCTGCGCCTTCAACCTGCTGATCGGCTATGTCGGGCTCGGCAGTTTCGGGCATGCGGCGTTCTTCGGCATGGGGGCCTACATCACCGCCCATACCGCCAAGGTCTGGGGCTGGACACCGGAGCTGGCGATCCTGGCCGGGGGGGCCGTGGGCGGGGTGCTTGGGCTGCTGTTCGGCTGGCTGGCGATCCGGCGGCAGGGGATCTACTTCGCGATGATCACGCTGGCGCTGGCGCAGATGGGCTACTTCCTGTGCACGCAGTGGGATTTCACCGGCGGCGAGGACGGCATCCAGGGCGTGCCGCGCGGGGACCTGTTCGGGTTGATCTCGCTGCGGTCGGACCTGGCGATGTATGCGGTGGTGGCGGTGATCTTCATCGGCTGCTTCCTGCTGATCCACCGGATCGTGCACTCGCCGTTCGGGCAGGTGCTGAAGGCGATCCGGGAGAACGAGCCGCGGGCGATTTCGCTGGGCTACCGGACGGACGACTACAAGCTGATGGTGTTCGTGATCTCGGCGGCGATCTCAGGGATCGCGGGCGGCATGAAGTCGCTGGTGTTCGGGATCGCCACGCTGACCGATGTGAACTTCCCGATGTCGGGCGAGGTGATCCTGATGGCGCTGGTGGGTGGCATGGGCACGATCTTCGGGCCGGTGATCGGGGCGGCGGTGGTGATCACCATGCAGAACTACCTGGCACCGTTCGGCGCCTGGGTGACGGTGACGCAAGGCGTGATCTTCATCCTGTGCGTGATGGCCTTCCGCCGCGGCGTGATCGGAGAACTCGCGGCGCGGCGGCGACTGGCGCTGTAGGCGCTGGGCGGGAGGGCAAGGCCAGGGCTCCGCCCTGGACCCGCTGGGGCCGACGGCCCCAGACCCCCATTCATTGGGCTGCGGATGGCTCAATCAGCGCCTCGAACCAGGCCAGCAGGCAGGCGTGCGTGTCCGCCGCGCCGTGGGCGCTCGGGCTGGCCTCGTGGGTTGCTGGCTCTGACATTAAGCAAAATATATTAACTGTCCAGACCGCAGGCAAGGGAAAATTCCCCGTTCAGCCCGGATTCGCACGATCCGGCGGCGACGTTGGCCCAGACGGTCATCCGTCTGCAGGGTGATGAAGCTGCAAACGGATGAAAGTCTTTTTGCTTCTTTTTCTTCAGAAAAAGAAGATTCTTACCCTTCCTTGGCCTTCCTGATGATCGCCGCCCAGCGATCGAGCACCGGCAGGATCTTGTCCTCTTTTTCCGAGTCCAAGGTGACGACCATGCGCGAGACGCCGAGGTCGCGGTAGCGGCGGATTTCCTCGAGGTCTTCGTTGGCGCCGAAGGTGGAGACCGGCACTTCGGCGAGGTTGCGGCCGGCTTCGGCGGCCATCTGGTGGAAGGCGCGGATGGCGTCTTCGATCGGGGCGCGGCCGGCGATCGGGATCCAGCCATTGCCGTAGCGCAGCGCGCGGCGCGCACCCTGGGGGAAGGCGCCGCCGACGATGACCGGAGGGTGGGGCTTCGCGACGGGCTTGGGCCAGGCCATGATCGGGTCGAAGTTGACGAATTCGCCGTGGTATTCGGGCTTGGACTTGGTCCAGATTTCCTTCATGGCCTCGATGCGTTCGCGGACCAGCTTGGCGCGGGTGGCGAAGACGGTGCCGTGGTTTTCCATCTCCTCGGCGTTCCAGCCGATGCCGATGCCGAACAGGAAGCGGCCGGCGGAGACCTGGTCGATCGAGGCGACGAGCTTGGCGGTCTGGATCGGGTCGCGCTGGTTGACGAGGCAGACGCCGGTGCCGACCTTGAGCGTGGTGGTGGCGGCGGCGGCGGCCGTCAGGGTCACGAAGGGGTCCATGGTGTCGTAGTAGCGCTTGGGCAGCTCGGGGCCGCCGGGCCAGGGGGAGCGGCGGGAGATGGGGATGTGGGAGTGTTCGGGGGCCCAGACCGATTCGAAGCCGCGTTCCTCGAGCGCCCGGCCGAGCGCCGATGGCGACATGGAGTAGTCGGTGAAGAACATGGATGCGCCGAATTCGATCATGGTTCGCCCCTCCGCGAGTGTGGGCGCATGATACAGGGGATCGCCGGCGCCGCGAGGGGGCGATGATGTCAGCGGGGGGGCTGAAGGCGGGGGGGCTGACGGAGCAGGCACGGGCGTTCGTGCTGTCCCGGCGGGTGGCGCACCTGGCGACGGCGGACGGGCAGGGGGTTCCGCATGCGGTGCCGGTGTGCTTCGCGCTGCTGGGGGCGAGCGCCTATTTCACCGTGGACGGCAAGCCTAAGACGGGGCGGCGGCTGAAGCGGCTGGCAAACATCGGGGAGAACCCGGCCTGTTGCCTGGTGGCGGATCGGTGGGACGAGGACTGGACGCGGCTGGGCTGGGTGATGCTGCACGGGCGGGGCGAGATCCTGGCCGGCGGGGAGGAGCACGACGCGGCGCAGGCGGCGTTGCGGGCGCGGTATCCGCAGCATCGCGACATGGCGCTGGCGGGATTGCCGGTGGTGGCGATCCGGATCGGACGGGTGGTGTGCTGGGGAGACCTTTCGCCGGTGCCGTGATAGGGTTTTCATAAGGACGGGAGGGACAACACCATGAATACGTTGCGCGGCAACCAGGGGCCTCGGTATCGGCATGACGCGGGCGAATCCGCCCCGTACGAAACCATCACGGTGGACAAGCTGACGCCGATCATCGGCGCGGAGATCGGGGGTGTGGATTTGTCCAGGCCGCTCTCGAACCAGCAGTTCGACGAGATCCATCGGGCGTTCGCTGAGAACCTGGTGGTGTTCTTCCGCGACCAGACACTGACGCCGGAGCAGCACCTGGATTTCGGGCGGCGGTTCGGGGAGTTGCATATCCATCCGGCGGCGCCGCATGAGCCCGGGCTGCCGGCGCTGATGAAAATCCATGCCGACCGGAATTCGTCGCGCGCCAATGGCGAGGGCTGGCACAGCGATGTGTCGTGCGACGAGGAGCCGCCGATGGGCTCGATCCTCTACATCAAGCAGTGCCCGCCGCATGGGGGGGATACGCTGTTTGCCAGCATGTATGCGGCCTACGAGGCGCTGTCGGACCGGATGAAGGCGTATCTGGACGGGCTGGTCGCGGTGCATGACGGGGAGCAGGTGTATCGCGGGACCTATGCGAACCTCGGCGTGGCAGACAAGCCGGTCTATCCGCGGGCGGAGCATCCGGTGGTGCGGACGCATCCGGTGACGGGGCGCCGCGCGCTCTATGTGAACCGGGGGTTCACGCGGAACATCTTGGGGCTGCCGGGGGATGAGAGTGCGGCGATCCTGGGGTATCTGTACGACCACATGGAGAGCCCGCTGTGGCAGTGCCGGTTCCGGTGGACGGAGCGGGCGGTGGCGTTCTGGGACAATCGCTGCGCGCAGCATCGGGCGATGTGGGACTACTGGCCGCATACGCGGAGCGGGAACCGGGTGACGGTGTGTGGGGATCGGCCGGTTTAAGGAAGAATCTTCTTTTTCTGAAGAAAAAGAAGCAAAAAGACTTTTTGTCCATTTGCACCGTGCCCGGCCGATCAGGCACGGTGCAAAATGGATGAAAGTTTTTTGGTTTTTTTTCAAAAAAGAACCGCTTGCCTACTCCTCCGGCGGCAGCAGCCCCCCGACTTCCTTGAGCCACTCGGCGGCGTGCTTCACCGCCTCGCGCGCCTGGTGGACGGATTCCGTCAGGCGCATGAAGCCGTGCAGCATGCCGGGGTAGGTGATCACCGCGGCGCGGGTGCCGACGAGGTTCAGCTTGGCTCCGAGCATGCCGCCTTCGCTGTTCAGGACGTCGAGCTCGGCGAGCTGCACGAGGGCGGGGGGCAGGGCGCGGAGGTGGTCGCGCAGCGGGGCGGCCAGCGGGTTCAGGCGGTCGGCGTGGTCGCGGGTGTAGAGGTCCCAGTAGGCCATCATCGCAGCGCGGCTGAGGCCGTGGCCTTCGCCGAACTCGCGGTAGGAGTTGGTGTCGAAGTTGGCGTCCGCGACGGGGTAGACGAGGTGCATGCCGGCGAGTGCGGGGCCGCCCTGGTCGCGCAGCATGATGGCGGCGGCGATGGCGAGGTTGCCGCCGGCGCTGTCGCCGCCGACGACGATGCGCTGGGGGTCGATGCCCCATTCCTCGGCGGTGTCGGCGACGCAGCGCACGACTTCGGCGCATTCGAGCAGGGCGGTGGGGAACTTGGCCTCGGGGGAGAGCGAGTAGTCCACGTTGAGCGCCGCGAAGCCGCTGGCGGTGGCGAGCTCGCGGACCAGGCGGTCGTGGGTGTCGACGCTGCTCCAGACCCAGCCGCCGCCGTGGAACCAGATCAGGACGGGGCGGGTCTCGCCGGGGGCGGGATGGTGGAAACGGGTGAAGACGCGGCGGCCGCGGGCATAGACCCAGCGTTCCTCGGTCAGCGGCATGGTGGGGCCGCCGCTGCCGAAAACCTGGCCGATGATGTCGGTGACCTCGCGGTGGGCGTCGAAGGGTTCGCGCGGGACGACGGGGGGGTATTTGGCGGCCTCGGCGTCCAGGCGCGCGCGGGCGGCGATCATTTCGGGGTCCCAGCGGGAGGTGTCGGCCATGGCGCGCTCCTGATTCGGCGGGCGCATCATGGAGGATGATCGGGGCGAGGCAAGGGGCGGCGGAGGGTGTTAGGATAGGGCATGGCGCTGCTTCCTGTTCCGCCGGGCAAGTTCCGGCCCGAGCTGCTGTTCCGGCCGCGATCGGTGGCGATCATTGGCGCGGGGTCGTCGGTCGGCATGCAGGTGCGTGCGAACCTGGCGGCGGCGGGGTTCGCGGGGACGGTGGAGGCGGTGGACGAGGTGGGCGCGCTGGAGGTGGGTGCCGACCTGGCGGTGGTGTGCGCGTTGGAAGGCACGGTGCTGCCGGTGTTCCGGGCGCTGGCGGCGCGGGGCACGCGGGTGGCGGTCGTGGTGTGCATGGCGGACGGTGTGGGGGAGGCGGCGCGGGCGGCGGGGATACGGGCGCTGGGGCCGGGGTCGTTCGGGGTGGCGGTGCCGCGCCTGGGGCTGTACCTGTCGCGCGCGCATATCGCGCCGCGGGCGGGGCGGCTGGCGGTGGTGTCGCAGTCGGCGGCGCTGTGCCGGGTGGTGCTGGACTGGGCGGAGCCGAACGGGGTGGGGTTCTCGACCATCGCGGGGATCGGCGGCAATGCCGACATGGGGTTCGGGCTGGTGCTGGACTGGCTGTCGCGCGATCCGGATACCGGGGCGATTTTGCTCGATATCCGCCATGTGCGCGATCCGAGGCGGTTCATCTCAGCGGCACGGGCGGCGGCGCGGTTGCGGCCGGTGGTGGCGATCCGGGCGGGGGGGCGGCTGGCGGACCCCGAGGGGCTGGCGGATGCGACGTTCGAGGCGGTGCTGCGCCGCTGCGGGGTGCTAAGCGTCGACAGCATGAGCGACCTGCTGGCGGCGGCGGAGACGCTGACGCGGGCGCGGCCGGCGCGCGGCGAGGGGCTGGCGATCGTGACCAATGCGATCGGGCCGGCGCAGATGGCGGCCGACGCGGCGCTGCGCGACGGGTTGGTGCTGGCGGTGCTGGCGCCGGAGACGCGGGGCGTGGTGGAGCTGGCAGTGCCGGGGGCGTTCGGGCCGCGTTCGGCGGCGCCGATGCCGGGGGTAGAGGGCATCGTCTACGCCGGGCCCGACGAGGCGATGTGGCTGGCGGAGGTTGCGGCGCTGCTGGCGGGGGCGCCGGAGGTGGGGGGCGTGTTGCTGGTGCATGCGCCGACCGGGCCGGGGGACGCGGCGGCGATGGTGGCGATCGGGGCGGCGGCGCAGGCGATGAAGGTGCCCCTGCTGGTGTGCGCCATGGGGCAGTCGACCGGGGAGGGCCATCGGCGGGCGCTGGCCGATGCCGGGGTGCCGGCCTTCGCGACGCCGGAGGAGGCGGTGCGCGGTTTCCTGCACCTGGTGCAGCACCGGCGCATCCGGGCGGCGGCGCGGGAATTGCCGGACAGCGCGGTGCCGGACCTGGCGATCGACGGCGCGGCGGCGGCGCGGGCGCTGGCGGGCGCGAAGCCGGGGGTGTTGGCACCCGAGGCGGCGCGGGCACTGCTGGGGGCCTATGGGATTGCCGTGGGGCAGGGCAGCGGCCTCGCGCTGCGGGTGTCGGTCGGCGAGGATGCGATGTTCGGGCCGATCCTGGCGTTCGGGCAGGGCGGCGCGGCGGGCGGGCTGCGGCACGACGTGGCGGTCGACCTGCCGCCGCTGAACCTGGCGCTGGCCGGCGGGCTGGTGGGGCAGACCGGGGTTTCGGCGGAGATCGCCACCGTGGCGGGCGGGACATACCGTGTGGCGGACCTGCTGGTGCGGGTGAGCCAGCTGGCGGTGGAGCAGCCACTGGTGGCGGGGCTGGAGATCGATCCGCTTTACCTGGATGACGACGGCATCCGCGCCGGGGCGGTGCGGGTGGTGCTGCGCGAGCCCGGGCGGGCGGCGCTGGCGATTCCGCCGTATCCGACCGAATGGGTGCGGCGGTTCGATGCCAAGGGCGAGGAGATGGTGATCCGCCCGGTGCGGCCGGAGGATGCGGCGGCGCATGCGGCGTTCTTCGCGCGCCTGTCACCGGAGGATGTGCGCTACCGATTCTTCAGCGCGATGCGGGCGCTGTCGGCGGAGCAGATCGCGCGGATGACGCAGGTGGATTACGAGCGCGAGATGGCGCTGCTGGCAGTGCGGCCGGCGACGCCGGGGGGCGTGATGGGCGAGACCGTGGGGGTGGCGCGGCTGGTGCGGGAGATGGATGCCGGGGTGGCGGAGTTCGCCGTGGTGGTGCAGGGCGACGCCAAGGGGCGCGGTGTGGGCGGCGCGCTGATGCGCCAGCTGATCGAGTGGGGGCGGAGCAAGGGCGTGCGGGAGATCGAGGGGCAGATCCTGGCCGACAACGCGCCGATGCTGGGCTTCATCCGCAGGCTCGGCTTCACCGTGCGGCGGATGCCGGGCGATGCGGACGTGATGGAGGCGCGGCTGGTGTTGTAACCGGGCGCCGGGCCGAGCCCAGGATCACCATTCTCTATGGATGGGGTTCCAAGGGCCGTCGGCCCTTGGTGGGTGCAGGGCAAAGCCCTGGCCTTGCTCTGGCGCTGTCCGTGCCAGGTGGCTCATGATCGCGAAAACGGGAGGATGGCCATGGGCAGGCTGGACGGAAAGGTGGCGATCGTGACCGGGGCCGCATCGCGCGGCGAGGGGGTTGGCAACGGGGCGGCGGCGGCGATCCTGTTTGCGCGGGAGGGCGCGCGGGTGGTGCTCGCCAACCGGTCCCTTGAGCGCGCCGAGGCGCTGGCGGCGAGCATCCGGGCCGACGGCGGCGAGGCGGTGGCGGTCGCGGCCGACGTGGCGCGGGAGGAGGATGCCGCGCACCTGGCGGAGGTGGCGCTGGAGCGGTTCGGGCGGATCGACATCCTGCACAACAACGTGGGCATCGGCGCGGGCGGCACCCCGGAGACGGTGAAGCTCGAGGATTGGGACCGGGTGTTCCGCATCAACCTCACGACCGCGCTGCTGTGCTGCCGGGCGGTGCTGCCGGCGATGAAGGCGCAGGGCGGCGGGTCGATTATCAATGTCTCGTCGATCGCCGGGATGACCGGGCTGATGGGCTCGGCCGGGGCGGTGGCCTACACCACGACGAAGGCGGGGTTGCAGGGGTTCACGCTGTCCGTGGCGGCGGATTATGCCGCGCATGGCATCCGCGCGAACTGCATCATCGTCGGCACGGTGAACACGCCGATGGTGGCGCATCTGGGCGAGGAGGCGCGCGAGCGGCGGCGGCGGGGCGTTCCGCTGCAGACGGAAGGCACGGGCTGGGATGTCGGCCATGCCGCGGTGTATCTGGCGAGCGACGAGGCGCGCTGGGTGACGGGGGTGATGCTGCCGATCGATGGCGGGTTCCTCGCGGTGCGGGCATGGCCGAGGTGATGACAATGTTGCAGCAGATCAGTGATTTCCGAGACGAAGTTGAAGAGTTGCATCAGCTCCTGGCGGCAATGCCCGCAGCGGCCTGGACCGCGCCCACGGGGTTCAAGGCCTGGACGGTGGCGGACATCGTCCAGCATCTGCACCACAGCGACCTGATGGCGATGGCCTCCGCGGATGGGGCGGAAGCGTTCGCGGCGTTCCGGGGCGAGATGCAGGCGTTGCGGGCGCGCGGGCTGAGCAACGTGCAGGCGACGCGCGAGCGGCTCGGCGATCCGCAGGGCGCGGCGCTGCTGGCGCTGTGGCACCGCACGGCGGTGGCGCTGTGCGAGCGGCTAGGCGGAATTCCGGCCGAGACGCGCATGCCCTGGGCGGGGCCGGGGATGGGGCTGCGGATGTTCGCGACGGCCCGGCAGATGGAGACCTGGTCGCACGGGCAGGCGATCTACGACCTGCTGGGGGTGGAGCGGCCGGCGGCGTCGCCGCGCCTGCGCAACATCGCCGAGATCGGCGTGCGGACCTATGGCTGGACGTTCCGCAACCGCGGGGAGGAGCCGCCGGGGCCGCAGCCGTCGGTGCGGCTGGAGACGCCGTCCGGCGCCTGGGAATGGGCCGGCGAGGCCGGGCTGGTCGAAGGGGACGCAGTTCAGTTCTGCCAGGTGGTGGCGCAGACGCGGAACATCGCCGACGTGGCGCTGCGTGTGGAAGGCGAGGCGGCGCGGGCCTGGATGGCGATCGCGCAGTGCTTCGCCGGTCCGCCCGAGACGCCGCCGGCGGCGGGA
>CAMDGX010000095.1 GCA_945897825.1 Asaia bogorensis
GCGGCCGGCGTGGCATGGCTCGACGGCGGCGAGGACGAGGCACCAGGGGGCGCGGCGGCGGGACGCGGCGCACCCCCAGCCGATTGCGTGCCCGGACGACCCGCAGCCGGGGTGGCGGCAGGCTTGGGGCCCGGCGTGGCCGGCTTGCCGTCCCGCATCGGCTCGGCGGCCGCGGCGCGCGCAGCAATGTCCGGCACCGCGACATCGGGCGCCGCCGGTGCGGTCGATGGCGTGCTGTCGGGGCCGGACTTGGTCCCGGATGGGGGCGGCTTGGCGTTCGGGTCACTCATCTGTCGGATCCGCGAGCAGGGTCAGCAACGCGTCCTGGGTCGGCCGGTCGGCCACGCGCAGCCGGCGCCAGGGCAGGGGGGCGAGTGGTGCGGCCACCGCGGGGGAAAGGGCAATGGCATCCACCACGTTGAGGCATCCGGCGGGCAAGGCGGCAAGCAACAGCTTCGTGAACCCGCGTGCGGTGGCCGGCGAAAAGAACAGCGCCGCACCGACCCTGCCCTGTGCCAGGGCCTCGACGGCGGCACCGGGAAGCGTTTTTTGCGGCACCGCAGCATAGACCGTCCGGCGGTGCACGGTAAAGCCTGCGTCCCTCAGCATGCGGGCCAGTTGCACTCCCTCCCCGCGGGCGGTGGGCAGCAGCAGGGCGCCGCGCGCGGGGGCGCAGCGCTGCAACACAAGTGCCGCCAAAGCCTCGGCGTTCCGCCCGGCGCTGGCGACCTCAACGAAGCCGGCGGCGCGCGCGCGGGACGCGGTGGCGTCGCCGACGGCCAGCAGCTTCAGCCCGTGCAGCTCCCGCCCCAGCGCCGGCAGCCCATTGGCGCTGGTCAGCAGCACCGCCTGCAGCCGGTCGGCCGGCGGCAGCCGGGCGGGCAAGGGTTCGATGGCCAGCACGGGGGCGGCGATCGGCACCAGGCCCAGCGCGGCCACACGCCCCGCCGTGTCCCGCGCGCCGGAGTCGGGCCGGGTGATCAGCACCCCGGCCGGTCGTGCGTCAGGCAAGGATGTCCCGCGGCGTGTCGGCGCGCAGGCTGGCGCCCAGCTCGGCGCCCAGGCGCTCGGCATCCTGGCGGTCGCCGGTCAGGCTCCGCCGCAACAGGAACGTGCCGTCGGCGCGCGCCACCAGCCCGGTCAGGTGCAGCCGCCCGTCATCCAGCAACTGCGCGTAGCCGCCGATCGGCGTCCGGCAGGACCCGTCCAGCGCCGCCAGCAGCGCCCGTTCAGCGCGCGAGACGGCCCGCGCGTCGGCATCCTCGATGGCCGACAGCATCGCGCGCAGCTCCGAATCGTCCGCCCGCACGGTGATGCCGACGATGCCCTGGCAGGCCGCCGGCAGCATCAGCTCCGGCCCCAGCACGAGGGCGGCCTCATGCTCCAGCCCCAGCCGCTTCATCCCGGCCAGCGCCAGCAGCGTGGCGCCGAAATCGCCGTTGCGCACCCGCTCGATCCGGGTGGCGACATTGCCGCGGATGGTGGCGAAGCGCAGGTCCGGCCGCAGGTGCAGCAGTTGCGCCTGGCGCCGCAGCGAGGAGGAGCCGACCAGCGTTCCCTGCGGCAGCCCATCGAGCGGATGCCCGCCCGCCGGTGCGGCGCCCGGCAGGATCAGCGCCTCGCGCGCATCCTCGCGCACCAGCGTGCAGGCCAGCACGATCCCGGCCGGCAGGTCGGTCTCCAGATCCTTCAGCGAATGCACCGCGAAGTCGATCCGGCGGTCCAGCAGCGCCTCGTGGATCTCCTTGGCGAAGAGCCCCTTGCCGCCGAGATCGGCCAGGCGCGTGCCGGCGGCCTGCGTCGCGTCGCCGGTGGTGCGGATGGCGTGCTCCTCGAACACATCCATGTCCCGCAGCACTGGGCACAGGCCGGACAGGCGCTGGAGGAAGAATCGCGTCTGCCACAGGGCCAGCGGCGAGCCGCGCGTGCCGACGCGCAGCGGCAGCGGGCGGGCATGCGGCGGTGGGCGCGTGGAGGGGGGATGGGCTTGGGCCATGGCGGTGTCCTATTACCCCTCGGCGGGAAAGGAAAGGTTGAGCCATGCTGTCGGCTGTCGAAGGCGGCCCGGTCGCCGGGCCAGTGCTTGGCATCGAGACCTCGTGCGACGAAACCGCCGCCGCGCTGCTGGCGCCGGACGGCACCGTGCTGGCCGAGGCGGTGCTGAGCCAGGCCGGACATGCGGCCTTCGGCGGCGTGGTGCCGGAGATCGCGGCACGCGCCCATCTCGCCCATCTGCCCGCCATGGTGGCCGATCTGCTCGCCCGCGCCGGCGTTGCCCCCGCCGCCCTGGGTGCGGTCGCCGCCAGCAGCGGCCCGGGCCTGATCGGCGGGCTGATCGTCGGCAGCGGCTTCGCCAAGGGCATGGCGCTGGCCCACAACCTGCCGTTCGTCGCGGTGAACCACCTGGAGGCGCACGCGCTGACCCCGCGCCTGCCGATGCTCGGCGGCCTGGATTTTCCCTATCTCCTTCTGCTCGTCTCCGGCGGGCACTGCCAGTGCGTGGCGGTCGAGGGCGTCGGCCGCCATCGCCGCCTCGGCACCACGATCGACGATGCCGTCGGCGAAGCGTTCGACAAGGTCGGAAAACTGCTGGGCCTCGGCTGGCCCGGCGGCCCGGCGGTGGAGAGGCTGGCCCGGCAGGGCAACCCGGCCCGCTTCGCCTTCCCGCGCCCGCTGAAGGGGCGGGCTGGCTGCGACTTCTCCTTCTCCGGCCTCAAGACCGCCGTGGCCCATGCCGTCGCCGCCTACCCCCCGGGTGCCCTGCCGGCGCAGGATGCCGCCGACCTCGCAGCCTCCTTCCAGCAGGCGGTGGCCGACACGCTGGCCGACCGCGCCGCCCACGCCATGGCGATGTTCACCCGCGACCACGGGCCTTCGACCCTGGTGGTCGCCGGCGGCGTCGCGGCCAACGCCACGCTGCGCGCGGTGCTGACCGCGGCCGCCGCCCGCGCCGGCTTCCGCTTCGCCGCCCCGCCGCTGCGCCTGTGCACCGACAATGCCGTGATGGTCGCCTGGGCGGCGATCGAGCGCCTGCGCCAGGGCTGGACCGACGGGCTGGACCACGCCCCGCGCCCGCGCTGGCCGCTCGATTCCGCGGGCATGCACCCCAGGGAGGCGGCGTGAACTACCGCCACGCCTTCCACGCCGGCAACCACGGCGACTGCCTCAAGCACGCGCTGCTGGTCTGGCTGCTCGCCGCCATGCAGCGCAAGCCCGGCGGCGTGTTCGTGCTGGACACCCATGCCGGCATCGGCCGCTATGACCTCGACGCCGGCCCCGCCACCCGCACCGGCGAGGCCCAGCGGGGCATCCGGCGGCTGCTCGACGCCCCGCCGCCGCCGCTCGCCGACTACATCGCGCTGGTCCATCGCCTCGGCCTCTACCCCGGCTCGCCCTGGCTGGTCCGCGCCCTGCTGCGCCCGCAGGACCGGCTGGCCTGCTGCGAACTCCACCCCGACGACGCTACCGCCCTGAAGCGCCTGTTCGCGCGCGATCCGCAGGTGGCCGTGCATCACCGCGACGCGTGGGAATCGCTCGTCGCCCTGCTGCCGCCGCGCACCGGCGAGAAGCGCGCCCTGGTGCTGATCGACCCGCCCTACGAGGCCGAGGACGAGTTCGAACGCCTCGCCCAAGGCCTCGCCACCGCGCATCGCCGCATGAAGGGCGCGGTTCTCGCCGCCTGGTATCCGATCAAGCACCGCGCCCCGACGCGCGCATTCCACGCGGCACTCGTGGCGTCGGGGGTGCGCGACATCGTCGCCGCCGAACTCTGGCTGCGCGCCCCGCTCGACCCGACGCGGCTGAACGGCAGCGGGCTGCTGCTGGTCAACCCGCCCTTCGGCTTCGAGGGCGCGGCCCGCGCGACGCTGCCCGCCCTGCTCGACCGGCTGGGCGACGGGGAGGAGGGCGCGGGATGGGACGTCGCGAGGATCGTCGATGAGTAGCGTGCAGGTGATCGGCGCCGGCGCCTGGGGCACCGCGCTGGCGCTGCAGGCGGCGCGGGCCGGCGCCAGCGTGCGGCTATGGGCGCGCGACCCGGCCAAGGCCGCCGCCATGGCACAGTCCCGGCTGAACCCGCATCTGCCCGGCATCGCGCTGCCGCCGTCGGTCGAGATCTCGGCCAGTTGGCAGGCAGCCGATGTGGTGCTGCTCGCCATGCCGGCCCAGGCGTTGCGCGCGCTGGCCTCCACCCTGCCGGACGGGCTGCTGGTCGCCTGCTGCAAGGGCGTCGAGGCTGGCAGCCATCTGTTCCCGCTCGAGGTGCTGGCGTCGGTGCATCCCGGCCGCCCCGCCTGCGTGCTGACCGGCCCGAACTTCGCCGCCGAGATCGCCCGCGGCCTGCCGGCGGCATCCGTCGTCGCCGGGCTCGACACGGCGGCGCGCGAGACGGTGATCGCCGCCCTCGCCACGCCCGATTTCCGCCTCTACGGCAATGACGACCCGACCGGCGCGCAAGTCGGTGGCGCGGCCAAGAACGTGGTGGCCATCGCCGCCGGCGCGGTGATCGGCGCCGGCCTCGGCGAGAACGCCCGCGCCGCGCTGGTCACCCGCGGCCTGGCCGAACTCGCCCGCCTGGCCGTGGCCGTCGGCGGCCGGGCAGAGACGGTCGCCGGCCTGTCCGGCCTGGGCGACTTGCTGCTGACCTGCACCGGCGCCGGCAGCCGCAATTTCAGCTTCGGCCTGGAACTCGGCCGCGGCCGGGGCGTGGCCGAGATCCTGGCTGGTCGGGCGTCGGTCACCGAAGGTGTCGCCACCGCCCCGGCGCTGGTCGCCCGCGCCCAGGCCGCTGGCGTGGAACTGCCGATCGCCGCCGCCGTCGCCGCCGTGGTGCAGGGCCGGCTCAGCGTGTCCGGCGCCATGGCGCAGTTGCTCAGCCGAAAGCTGCGCGACGAGTAGCCAGCCGCCGCGGCCGATGGCACGAAGTTGTGAAGTTCATGGACAAATCGTAAATTGTTCCGGCGCACTCGGTGTGGAATTGAAAATTTGATACAAATCATTTAGATTTCAACACAGCCAATTTGGCCGTCAGCGCCATCCCAGGCGCCGGAGGAGGATAGGATGCGCGGAACGGTTCTAGGCGGAGCGCTTCTGGCGGCCATGGCGATCAGCCCGGCGCCCGCTCATGCCGCCATGGTGAATGTCACCTTCACCGGCACCATCCTCAACGGCGCCTACGACCTCGCCGGCACCATCTACGGCCAGGGCGTCAGCGGCCAAATCGGCGACACGATCAGCGGCTCCTTCCTGATCAACACCACCGGGTTGGTCGACTTCGACGCCAACCCCACCATCGGCTCCTGGGGCCCGCCCACCAACCCCTTCCCGCAGCCCTTCAACGCCCTTTCCGGCAGCTACACGATCGACGGCGTCACCATCCAGACCGGCCAGCACCTCGCCCAGCCCAACGGCCACTCCATCGAAACTGCCGCCGTCCACGACAGGAACCCCGCCCAGACCCCCCAGGACTTCCTGACCCTGAGCGACGGCAGCCAACTGCTGTTCTGTTCCGACCCGCAGAACGCGATCAACTGTTCCGGCGGCACGCTGGCCGACAGCGTCGTCACCATCGGCGTCTTCGGCAATGTCGACTGGCTGCAGAACGAGACCCTGGAGCAGTCCTTCAGCCTCGATTCCACCGACATTGCTGCCATCGTCAGCGCTGGCGGCGGCGCGGGCGGCACCTACACCCACTTCCGCACCAACGACACCTCCCCTTTCGCCTATCAGTACGACGCCCGCGGCCAGTTCACCCTCACCTCGCTCAGCTTCGCCCCGGTCGCCAACGAGCCCGTCGGCACGCCGGAGCCCGCCAGCCGGGCGCTGCTGGGCCTGGGCCTTGCCGGAATGCTCGCCGCGCGCCGCCGCCGCCGCTGAGCGAAACCGCCATGGCGGCACGGCCCGCCATCGGCTAAGCCCGCCCGATGCTGCGCGGCATCGTCACCGTCGGCGGCTGGACGATGGCCAGCCGGCTCCTGGGCTTCCTGCGGGATATCCTGATCGCGGCACTCGCCGGCGCCGGGCCGGTGGCCGATGCATTCTTCGTCGCCAACCGCCTGCCCAACCTGTTCCGCCGCCTGTTCGGCGAGGGCGCCTTCAACGCCGCCTTCGTGCCCGCCTTCGCCGGCCTGCTCGCCCGCGAAGGGCCGGACAGCGCGCGCAGCTTCGCCAACGAGACGCTGGCGGTGATGACCTTCTGGCTGCTGGCGCTCACGCTGCTCTGCATGATCGGCATGCCCGTGATCATGCTGGGCTTCGCGCCCGGCTTCTCCGACAATCCGGAGAAGTTCGACCTGACCGTCGACCTAGCCCGTATCGCCTTCCCCTACATGCCGCTGATCTGCCTGACCGCGCTGCTGTCGGGCATCCTCAACGGGCTCGACCGCTTCGCCGCCGCCGCCGCCGCCCCGCTGATCTACAATGTCGTCTCGATCGCCTGCATGCTCTGGCTGGTGCCCTACGTGCCCACCGTCGGCCACGCGCTGGCCTGGGGGGTGAGCCTGTCGGGCGTGTTCCAGCTTGCCCTGCTGGTCGTGGCCGTGCGCCGCGCCGGCATGCGCATCACCCTGCCGCGCCCGCGCCTGACGCCGCGCATCCGCGACCTGCTGCGCAAGATGGGGCCGGGCGTGCTCGGCGCCGGCATCACCCAGGTGAACATGTCGGTCGACGTGATCATCGCCACCCTGCTGCCGGCCGGCACGGCGGCGATCCTCTACTACGCCGACCGCCTGGTGCAACTGCCGCTGGGCGTGATCGGGGTGGCCGTCGGCACCGCCCTGCTGCCGCTGCTGTCCCGCGCCGTGGTCGCCGCCGAGAAGGGCGGGGATGCCAGGGCGCCGCTGATCGCCCTCAACCAGGCGATCGTCTACGCCCTGGTGCTCACGCTTCCCGCTGCCCTGGCGCTCGCCATGGTCGGCCGGCCGGTGGTCGAGGTGCTGTTCCAGCGCGGCGCGTTCGATGGCGCGACCGCCGGGCTGACCGCCGAGGCGCTGGCAGCCTACGCCGTCGGCCTGCCCGCCTTCGTGCTGCTGAAGGTGCTCGCCCCCGGCTTCTTCGCCCGCGGCGACACGGCGATGCCGGTGCGCATCGGGCTGGCCAGCATCGCGCTGAATCTTTCGCTCAACGTGATGCTGATGGGCCCGATGCAGCACATGGGCCCGCCGCTGGCCTCCAGCCTGTCGAACTGGGCCAACGTGATCGGCCTGGCCGCCGTGCTCGCCTGGCGCGGGCACATGGCGATCGACCGGGAACTGCTGCGCGCCATCGCCCGCATGCTCGCCGCCTGCGTCGCCATGGCGGCCGCGCTGTTCCTGCTGGAGCGCGTCGCCTACGCCCCGCTGCGCGCCGAGGCGCTGCTGCGCTGGGCCGGGCTCGCGGCGCTGGTGGGCGGCGGGCTCGTGGCCTACGGCGCTTCCTGCTTCGCCGTGCGGCTGGTGCGTCCCTCCGATCTGCGCGCCCTGCGGCGCCGCAAGCATTGACGAGGCGCGGCATCCGCCGGAAAACCCGCATCCCGCACAGGACACGAACCCAATGCAGCGCATCTTCTCGGGCATCCAGCCCTCCGGCATTCCCACCCTCGGCAACTACCTGGGCGCGATGCGGAACTGGGTGAAGCTGCAGGACGACTACGACTGCCTCTATTGCGTCGTCGACCTGCACGCCATCACCACCTGGCAGGACCCGAAGGAACTCGCCAACCAGACCCGCGAGATGGCTGCCTCCCTGCTGGCCTGCGGCATCGACCCCAAGCGCTCGATCCTGTTCCACCAGTCCTCGGTGCACGCCCATCTGCGCCTGGCCTGGATCTTCAACTGCGTCGCGCGCATGGGCTGGCTGAACCGCATGACGCAGTTCAAGGAGAAGGCCGGCAAGGACCGCGAGAATGTCTCGACCGGCCTGTTCAGCTATCCGAACCTGATGGCCGCGGACATCCTCGTCTACCACGCCACCAAGGTGCCGGTCGGCGACGACCAGCGCCAGCACCTGGAGCTGGCCAACGACATCGCGCAGAAGTTCAACCACGACTACGGCGTCGACTTCTTCCCCCAGATCGACGCCATGATCATGGGCCCGGCGGCGCGCGTCATGAGCCTGCGCGACGGCAGCAGGAAGATGAGCAAGTCCGATCCGTCGGACATGAGCCGCATCAACCTGACCGACGACGCCGACAGCATCGCCGACAAGATTCGACGGGCAAAGACCGATCCGGAGCCGTTGCCGAGCGAGGCCGCGGGGCTCGAAGGCCGGCCGGAGGCGCGCAACCTCCTCGGCATCTACGCCGCCCTGACCGACACCGACCATGACGGCGTGCTGCGCGACCATGGCGGCAAGGGCTTCGCCGCCTTCAAGCAGGACCTCACCGCCCTGCTGGTCGACAAGCTCGCCCCGATCGCCGCCGACACGCGGCGCATGCTCGCCGATCCCGGCTCGGTCGATGCGATCCTGCGCGAGGGCGGGCGGAAGGCCGAGGCGCTGGCGCTGCCGATCGTGGAGGAGGCGGAGCGGCTGGTGGGCTTCCTGAAGGTCTGACGACCCGCACCGGGACCGCGGCATGCGCCGGCCGGCAGGCATCCGCCATGGGCTGGACGATCGGCCGCCCGCGGCGGTGATGGTCGCGACGGGCGCGCAGCAGACCACCGTGGTGGTGCTGTTCCTCTACGTGCCGCTGCTGGTGGCGCGCGAGGCGCAGGCGTCGGTGGCGCAGACGGTGGCGCTGGTCGGCATGACCTTCCTCGCCTGCGGCCTGGGCACCATGGTCCAGGCGCTCCGCCGGCATGGGCTGGGCTGCGGGTTCCTCGCGCCGATCAGCCCGGCGACGCCCTATCTCGCGCCCTCCATGCTGGCCGCGCATATCGGCGGGCTGCCGCTGATGGCCGGCATGACGCTGGCGGCGGGGCTGGCGACGATGCTGCTGGCGCGCGGGCTCAACCGGGTGCGCGCGCTGATGCCACCCGAGATCGCCGGGGCCGTGGTGCTGATCGTCGGCCTCGCCGTCGCGGTGACCGGGGTGCGCACCCTGCTGCGCGGTCCCGATGGCGGGCCGCCGGCGGGCGCGGACGTGCTGGTGGGGCTGCTGACGCTGGCGCTGGCGGTCGGGCTGTCGGTGTGGGGGCGGGGCGTGCTGCGCTGGGCCTGCGTGCTGATCGCCATGGCCGTCGGCACGGCCCTGGCCGCTGCGCTGGGGCGACTGCACCAGGCCGCCGACCTCGATCTCGCGGCGATGCCGTGGGTGGGCGTGCCGGCGGTCGGCAGCATCGGGCTGGCATTCGAATGGGCGTTGCTGCCGGCCTTCCTGGTGGCCGCCGTCGCCAGTTCGCTCAAGACGGTCGGGCTGGTCACTGGGCTGCAGAAGCTGAACGATGCCGACTGGACCAGGCCGGAGCCGCGCAGCCTGGCGGGCGGGGTGATGGGTGACGGCATCGCCACTGCCCTTGCCGGGCTGCTTGGCGGGCCCGGGGTGAACATGAGCCCCAGCAACGCGGCGCTCCAGGCGGCGACGGGGGTGACCAGCCGGGTGATCGCGCTGGCGACCGGCGGGCTGTGCATCGCCATGGCCTGCTTTCCGCGGCTGGCGGCGATGCTCTCGCAGGTGCCCGGCCCGGTGATCGCGGCGACGCTGCTGCTGGCCGGCGGGTTGATGATGGCGGCGGGGATGCAGCTGGCGACCTCGCGGCTGATGGATACGCGGCGGTCGGCGGCGGTGGGGTTGGCGGTGGTGGCGGCGCTGTCGGTGGAGGTGGTGCCGCAGATGGCCTTCTGGGTGCCGAATGGGCTGCGGCCGTTGATGACGGCGGGGGCGATCGGCACGCTGGCGGCGATCGTGCTGAACGCGTTGCTGCGCATCGGCATACGGCGGCAGATGTCGATCAGCCATGTGGCACCGGAGATGACGTCAGAGGTGGTGGCGGCGTTCCTGGAGCGGGCCGGCGGGGCGTGGGGGCTGCGGGCGGACCTGGTTGCGCGCACCGTGCATTCGCTGACCTGGTGCATGGAGGCGATCATGGTCGCCGACCTTGCGCGCGGGCCTGTGACGCTCGCCGTCGGGTACGACGAGGCGAAGGTCGATGTGCGGCTGAGCTATGCCGGACGGGGCGTGACGCTGGCCGAGCGGCCGCCGACGCCGGACGAGATGCTGAGCGACGACGACGCGCCTGCGCGGCTGGCGGGGCACATGATCCGGCGGCTGACCGATCGCGTGGCGGTGCGCGAGCGGGATGGGGTGGTGGAGCTGCGGATGGTGCTCAACGACTGACGGTTGCGCGGATGTCGAGCACGCCGTCGTCGCGGAAGGCCAGGGGGATGCGGGCGGCGGCCGATTTGCGGTGGGTGTAGAGAGTCAGCCAGGGCGGGTTGTCCTGCAGCAGGCGGTAGCACTGGCGATAGAGCGCGGCGCGGGCGGCGGTGTCGGTGGTGGTGCGGGCGCGGTCGATCAGGGCTTCGACGTCCGGGTTTCGGTAGCCGAGCCACCACGAGCCGGCGACGCGGCTGTCGATCTTTTCGGCGAGCACGCGGAAGGTGCTGAGCGGGCTTGAATCGAACAGGCACAGATCGGCGATGTCGCTGGCGCGGACGCGCTCGGCGTAGCGGACGCGGTCGGGCTCGATGCGGGCGGTGAGGGTGACGCCGACGGCGGCGAGCTGGGCTTGCAGGGCGGGCAGCAGGATCGGCGCCTCGTCGGGCAGGCGCGTGGGCCAGTCGGCGGTGAGGGCCAGGGAGGGGTGGCCGGCTTCGGACAGCAGGCGGCGGGCTTCGGCTGGGTTGTGGCGCGGGCCGGGGGCGTCGGGGTCGTGGCCGAAATGGTGGGGGCTGACGAAGCCGGGCAAGGGGTCGGCGTGGCCGTGCGTGACGGTTTCGATCAGGGCGGGGCGGTCGATGGCGAGTGCGAGGGCGCGGCGGACGCGCGGGTCGGCGCAGGGGCCATGGGCGGCGTTGAGCAGGCAGATGATGGCGGTGGGGTCGGTGACGGTGGTCGTGCCGGGGCTGGGGTCGACGCGGGTGGCGATGTCGGCGGTGCCGGTTTCGAAGGCGCTTTGGCGGTCGTCGGATTGGCACCAATGAAGGTTGGGCAGGCCGGGGATGGTGGCGTGCATCGTGACGGTCGTGTCGGTGTGCGCGCCGAGGCGCCAGGGGCCGGTGCCGATCCAGCGGGCGGGGATGTCGGGGGCCGCGATGGCGGCTGGGGCCATGACGGGGCCGGCGGCGATGATGTCCAGGATGTCGGCGATGTCGCGCGTGGTGACGAGGCGCAGGGTGCGCGAATTGATCACGGTGGTGGTGCAGCCGGCGAGATACTGGGCCCAGACGCCGGGCGCGCCAAGCGTGGCGCCGATGGCGGGGTCGGCCATGCGGCGCAGCGAGGCGGCGGCGGCTTCGGCGTCGCAGGTTGTGCCGTCATGGAAGGTGGCGCCGGGGCGCAGGCGGAACAGGGTGGTGCGGGCATCCTCCTGCACCCATTCCTCGGCGAGTGCGGGGGCGAAGGTGCCGGGGCCGGTGCGGCGGACGAGGGGGTCGAACACGGCGTCGAGCATGGCCAGGGTGTCGGCGCTGTCGGTGCAGTCCTGCGGATCGACGAGGGCGATGCGGGCCTGGGCGATGGTCAGGGTGGCGGACACCGGGTGTTCCTTGTGGTGGCGGGAGGATGCGGACAGTAGAGTGCGGCGGCTTTGGTGCGAAGGAGGGCTGCATGTCTGGTGCCGGCGAGGCGGGGTTCAATCCGCTCGATCCCGCCTTCATCGCCGATCCCTATCCGACCTATCACCGGCTGCGGGCGGCAGCCCCCGTGTGGCTGTCGCCGCTGGGGTTCTGGATCGTGACGCGCTACGGCGATGCGGACCGGGTGCTGCGGGACAAGCGGTTCGGCAAGGACTATGCGGCGAACGTAACCCGGCGGTACGGGCCGGACATTCTTGACGAGCCGGCCTATGCCTCCATGGCGCGGATGATGCTGGTGCTGGATCCGCCGGACCATACGCGGCTGCGGGGGCTGGTGACCAAGGCGTTCACGGCGCGGCGGGTGGAGGCGATGCGGCCGCGGATCGCCGCCGTGGTCGACGGGCTGATCGACCGGGTGGCGGGGCAGGGCGGGATGGATGTGATCGCCGATTTCGCGCACCGGCTGCCGATCATCGTGATTTGCGACATGCTGGGGATTCCGGAGGAGGATCGCGGGCAGTTCTTCGAACGCAGCCGGGTGAACGGGCGGATGATCGACCCGGTGCCGCTGTCGCGCGCGGAGATCGACGCGGCGAATGCCAATACCGAGGAGACCAACGCCTATTTCGACGCGCTGTTCGAGCGGCGGCGGCGGGAGCCGAAGGACGATCTGACGACGCAGCTGGTGCAGGCGGAGGAGGCGGGGGATCGGCTTTCGGCCGCGGAGTTGCGGGCCAACGTGGCGCTGCTGTTCGCGGCGGGGCATGAGACGACGGCGAACCTGATCGGCAACGGGCTGTTGGCGCTGCATCGCAACCCCGGGGAATGGGCGGCGCTGAAGGCCGAGCCGGGGCTGATCCCCGGGGCGATGGAGGAATTGCTGCGCTACGACAGCTCGGTGCAGATGACCGGACGGACGGTGCAGGAGGATTTGGAGCTGGCCGGCGTGCAGTTGCCGAAGGGGGCGCAGGTGGTGTGCTTCCTGGGGGCGGCCAATCGCGACCCGGAGGCCTTCGCGGAGCCGGATCGGCTGGATGTGCGGCGGGAGAAGGTGACGCCGCTGTCGTTCGGGGGCGGGATCCATTTCTGCCTGGGGGCGCAGCTGGCGCGGATCGAGGCGCAGGAGGCATTCGCCGGGCTGCTGCGGCGGTTGCCGGGGATGGAGCTGCCGGAGCAGGACTCTCCGCGTTGGCGGCGGAGCTTCACGCTGCGTGGGCTCACGACATTGCCGGCGGTTTGGCGGTAGGGTGCAGGTCGAGCAGTTTTTATTTTGAAATCGTAATGAAATAGACGCGGTGACGCGATCCCCTGGGGAGGGGTTTTTTCGCGCATGGGCATGGCAGGGCGCGGACCTGGCGGCGATGGGGGCTTGCCGGCGTGGGGCGGATCGCCCTGGCGGTGCCGTTGGACGCAGGACGCGCGGGGATGAACACTGGCGACGTGACGGAGTCCGGGTCCGGGTTGGCGGGCATCGGGGTGGCGCGGCGGCGGATTGCCGGCGTGGCGCGGGCGCGGCGTGCCGCGTGGGTGCGCGGGGCATGGGCACGCGGTGCCGGGGGCGGGGAAAGCAGGCCGGACTGCCAGAGGCGGATCATGTCCTCCAGGCGCGCGAAAACGCGGGCCAGTGCGGCCATGATGCGTGCGAACAGCGCGTCCGGCAGCCAGCACGGCGCTTCCTCCGCCAGAATGGCGGTGCGCAGGCGGGCGGCCTGGTCGGCCAGCGAGGGTTGATTATCTAACACGAAGGTGTTTTATCTAACTCATCGGCGGATGGCAAGGGATTTTTTTCAGGAAGGAAGACTCTTCTTTTTGTGAACAAAAAGAAGCAAAAAAACTTTATCCGACGCCAATGATGGGTGCCGGGGCTAGGTGCATCGCGCGCCGGGTATCGGTCATGGGACCTTGATGCAAAGTGAAGAAAGTTTTTTGGTTCTTTTTTTTCAAAAAAGAACCTCTTCCCTTACTCCGCCGCGCGGCGCTTTTCGCTGAGGGCGGCGATCAGGGCTTCGCCGGCGCCGCGTTCGTGTTTGATGAGCAGGGTTGCGGCGTGGGTGATGTTGCCGCTGCGCAGGGCGGCGAGGATGGCCTGGTGTTCGGACAGCGAGACGCGCAGGCGGCCTGGGATGGCTTCGAAGCCGCGGCGTTGGGCACTGGTTTGGGCGGTGAGGCTGGAGGTGAGGCGGGCGGTCCAGGGGGTGTGGGGGGTGTCGCAGAGCAGGAGGTGGAATTCGCGGTTGAGGCGGGCGTAGGCGTGGGGGTCGGCGGCGGCGACGGCGCGGGTGCTTTCGGCGATGTTGGCGTCCAGTGCTGCGAAGGTGGCTTCGGTGTAGGCGGGGGCGCCGAGCTCGACGGCCAGGGCGGAGAGGGCGCCGCGCAGGGCGTGGATCTCGGCGATGTGCTCGGCGCGGATGGTGGCGACGACGACGCCGTGGTGGGGGTGGAACTCGAGCCAGCCTTCGGCGGCGAGGCCGCGGATGGCCTCGCGGACCGGGGTTTCGCTGATGCCGAGGGCTTGGCAGACCTCGCGGGCGGTGAGGTGCTGGCCTTCGCGGACGGCGCCGGAGAGGATCAGCTCCTGGATGTGCTGGCGGGCGCGGTCGGGCTTGGTGAGGCGGGGGGCGCTAGCCTTTGGTCGCGGCCCGGCCGCGCTAGCCCTTGGTCGCGGCCCGGCCGCGCTAGCCTTTGGTCGCGGCCCGGCCGCGCTAGCCTTTTGTCGCGCCATCGGCCAGGCCCTTGATCAGCCATTTCTGGACGAGCAGCGCGAAGATGACGACGGGGATGAAGGTCATGGTGCCGACGGCGGTGAGCGCGCCCCAGTTGGCGCCGTTCACCGTGTCGCCGGCGATGCCGGAGATGACGACGGGGACGGTGGAGGCGGAGCGGTTGGTGAGCACGAGGGCGAAGAGGAGCTCTTCCCAGGCCAGGATGATGGAGAAGATGAGGGTGGAGAGCAGGCCGGGGAGCGAGATCGGGACGATGATGCGGAAGAAGGCGCCGAAGCGGGTGCAGCCGTCGATCTTGGCGGCTTCCTCCAGCTCCTCCGGGAGTGCCTTGAAGAAGCCGCGCATGAGCCACATCACGTAGGGGATGAGGAAGGTGCAGTAGGCCAGGATCAGGGTGATGTGCTTGTCGAGCAGTCCCATGGAGCGGGCGACGAGGAACATCGGCACGGCGAGCGCGATGGGGGGGACGCCGCGGGAGAGCAGGATGATGACGCCGATGGTGGTGGCGCCGCGCAGGCGGATGCGGGCCAGCGCGTAGCCGGCCATGGCGCCGACGATGATGGAGATGAGGCCGGCGCCGCCCGCGACGATGAGGGTGTTCAGCATGCGGGCGGGGAGGTCGTGGTTGGTGAGGTAGTTGATGTAGGTGTCGAGCGTGGGGGTGAAGAAGAGGGTGGGCGGGGTGGTGAAGATGTCGCGCTGTTGCTTGAGCGAGGTGAGGATCATCCAGGCGATCGGCAGCAGGAACAGGACGCAGGTGGCGACCCCGGACCAGATGCGGAGCTGGCGCAGGAAGGCGGCCTTTCGCCGGTAGGCCGAGGCGCGGCGCGCGGTGACTGCGCCGGTGGCGACCGGGGCGGTGGAGGCGGGCGCGGTGGGGACCGGGGCGGTGGGGGTGCTCAATTCCGGTCCTCCAGCATGCGGGTGCCGCGCAGGAAGATCGCGGTGAGGATCATGGTCACGACCAGGACGATCATGGACATCGCGGCGGACTCGGCGAATTTGAGGGAGCGGAAGGCTTCCTCGTAGATGAACAGGTTGACCACCGAGGTGGCGCGGCCTGGTCCTCCGTGGGTGGCGGCGAGCGCGATGTCGAACATCTTCACCGCACCCAGCCAGCGGACGACGAAGCAGGCGGCGATGACGGGGATGAGCAGGGGCAGGGCGACGCGCCAGAGGGTGGTCCACCAGTTGGCGCCGTCGATGGCGGCGGCCTCGAAGACGTCGCGCGGGAGGGAGAGGAGGGCGGCCGAGGCGATGAGGGTGATGAAGGGGGTCCAGCGCCAGGTGTCGATCATGATGACGGTGAACATCGCCCAGAACGGGTCGGCCAGCCATTCGATGGGGCCGAGGCCGACGGTGCCGAGGAGGTAGTTGGCGATGCCCCAGAGCGGGTCGAGCAGCATGCGCCAGATGCCGCCGGCGATGACGGGGGCGACGACCATGGGGATGATGAAGGCGGCGCGGACGGCGCTGCGGCCCTTCCAGTCGGCGTTGATGAGGAAGGCGATGAAGAAGCCGAGGAACATCTGCAGCGGCAGCGCGAAGGCGAGGTAGACGAAGGTGACCCAGAGCGAGTCCCAGAAGCGGTCGTCCTCCAGGACGGTGAGGTAGTTGTCCCAGCCGACCCACTCGTCGGGGGTGAAGGTGCCGAGGTTGATCTCGGCGAAGCTGATGTAGAGCGTGTAGCCGATCGGGTAGGCGAGGGTGGCGAGGAGGAGGATGGCGGCCGGCGTCATGAACCCCCAGCGCGCGGCGAGGTCGGCCAGGCGGGAGGCGCGGGGGCTGGGGGCGCGCCTGGTGCTGGGGGGGGAGGAGGACATCGGGGACTCGCGGTGAGGGGAAGGAAGAGTCTTCTTTTTGTGAACAAAAAGAAGCAAAAAAACTTCATCCATTTGCGCCGGGCTTTACGTGGCGGGCTCGGCGCAAATGGGGAAAAGTTTTTTGGTTCTTTTTTTCAAAAAAGAACCGCTTGTTTCCTTGCTACAGGCGCAGGCGTTCGATCTTGCGCGAGGCGCTGGTCAGGGCTTCGGCGACCTTGACGTCGCCGCTGAAGGCGCGGGCGGTTTCGTCGGCGAGGATCTGCTGGGCCTGGTCGGACTTGGCCGAGCGGGGGCGCCACATGCGGCCGGCGGCGGCGACTTCGTAGGCGTCCTGCAGGGTGGTGAAGACGGGCTTGAGCCAGGTGGCGGAGGGGTTGCCGGCCAGGGTGGACTTGCGGGCGGGGAAGGAGCCGGCGACGTCGGAGGCGAAGGCTTCGCCCTGCTTGGAGCTGAGCCACTGGAAGAAGGCCCAGGCGGCGGCCTGGTTGGGGGTTTTGCGCGAGACGCAGCCGTTCCAGATGCCGCGATGGGTGCCGGCGCGGACGCTGCCGACGGGCATGACCTGGATGCCGACTTCCTCGGTTTTCAGCGTGGTGGAGGCGGCGTCGACGGCGGTGCCGCGGAAGACGCTGCCCCACTGGAACATCACCGCGGTCTGGCCCTGGCGGAAGGCCTGGAGCGATTCGGTGAAGCCGTGGGCGCGCGCACCGGGGGGGGCCCACTGCAGCAGGTCGATGTGGGTTTGCAGGGCGTGGCGGCCGGTGTCGTTGTCGAAGACGGGCTTGCCGCCGGCGTCGACGAGTTCGCCGCCATGGGCGTTCAGGATGGCCTGCCAGGTGCAGGGGGTCAGGGTGTCGCGGGTGAAGTAGGCGCTGATGGCCCAGGCGTTGGCGGCACCGCTGCCGGAGAGGTTCTGCACCAGCTTGGGCATCTGGGCGCGGAACTCGGTCCAGGTGAGCTTGGGGGTGGGGGCGGGGAGGCCGGCCTTGGCGAAGTGGGTGCGGTTGTAGAACATCAGCAGCATGTTCGAGCGGACGGGAACGCCGTACTGGACGCCTTTCCATTCGCTGGCGGCGAGCGGGGCGCTGTTGAAGTCGTTCCAGTCGAAATCGGCGGCGGTCATGGCGGCTGCGTCTTTCTTCAGGTCGAGCAGCTGGCCGGTTTGGGCGACCTGGGGAACCCAGGGGTCGTCGATGGTGTAGAAGTCGTAGGTGGGCTTGGCGCCGGTGAGGTCGAGCATGATCTTGGCGAGCTGCTCGTTGTAGGGGACGCCGTCGATCTGGACCTTGATGTGCGGGAAGAGCTTGTTGAACTCAGGCACCAGGGCCGATTGCCAGAGCGTGGAGTAGGAGGAGTTGGCGAGCATCCGGATGGAGATCGGGCTGGCGGCGGTGCCGAGGCCACCGCCGGCTTGGCCTTGGGCGGTGCGGCCGAGCATCACTGCCGGCAGCGCGAGGGCGGTGCCGAGGATGCGCCGGCGCGAGGTGCCGGCGGGTTTGTCCGTGTTCATGCTGTCTCTCCCTTGCGGCGCGCATCCCTTGCCCGCCAGGTGGCGGGACCGTGCGGCGCCTTTGCCGTGGTCGAGTGCAGCATTCTATAGAATCTGGCGTTGGGTCCAGAGGCATCGTGCATGCCGGCATTGCGCGGGCGGTTCGGGGAGGACGAGGCGATGGCGAGCAGCCTGATGGCGGCGGAGACGGCGGAGGCGCCGGCGGCGGTGGCGCGGCTGCTGGCGCGGGAGGGGGCGGGGATCGCGGCGCTGGGGCGGCGGCTGGCGGGGATGGCCCCGCCGGTGGTGGTGACCTGCGCGCGCGGGTCTTCCGACCATGCGGCGCATTACCTGAAATACCTGCTGGAGACGATGCTGGGGGTGCCGGTGGCGTCGATGGGGCCGTCGGTGGCGTCGGTCTATGCGACGACGCTGCGGTTGCGCGGGGCGGTGGTGGTGGTGGTGTCGCAATCCGGACAGGCGCCGGATGTGCGGGCGTTCCAGGCGACGGCGCGGGCGGGAGGGGCGCTGACAGTGGCGCTGGTGAACGACGTCTCGGGGCCGATCGCGGCGGAGGCGGACTTGGTGGTGCCGCTGCAGGCCGGGGTGGAGGCGAGTGTCGCGGCGACGAAGTCGTTCGTGGCGTCGTGCGCGGCGGCGGCGGCATTGGCGGCGGCGTGGGCGGGGGATGCGGCGCTGGAGCGGGCGCTGGCGGGGTTGCCGGAGCGGTTGGAGGCGGCGCTGGGGTGCGACTGGTCCGATGCCGCCAGCTTGGGGGCGGCGCCGTCGGCGTTCATGCTGGGGCGGGGGCCGGCGCTGGCGATCGCGCATGAGGCGGCGCTGAAGGCCAAGGAGGTGCTGGGGCGGCACGCCGAGGCGTTCTCGCTGGCCGAGGTGATGCACGGGCCGCTGCAGCTGGTGCGGCCGGGGTTTCCGGTGCTGGCGTTCGTGCCGGAGGATGCGGCGATGCCGGCGAACCGGACGGCGCTGGCGCGGCTGGCGGAGGTGGGGGGCGAGGTGATGGTGGCGAGCCAAGCGGGCGGGCTGCCGGGGCGCTGGTTGCCGGCGGTTTCGTGCGGGCACGCAGCACTTGATCCGCTGGGGATGATCCTGCCGTTCTACCGCCTGGTCGAGGGGCTGGCGCGCGGGCGCGGGCTGGATCCGGACCGTCCGAGCCACCTTATGAAGGTGACCCGGACGGTTTAGCGGATCGGGTTAGCGGATCAGTTGCGCGGAGCGACGCCGCGCAGGCTGTCCCACTGGCGTTCCAGGGCTTCCTGCCGGCGGCGGAGGTCCTGGAGCTGTTGCTGCTGCTGCGGGCTGGCGGGGGCCG
>CAMDGX010000096.1 GCA_945897825.1 Asaia bogorensis
TATTCCCGGCGCAAATGGATGAAAGTCTTTTTGCTTCTTTTTCTTCAGAAAAAGAAGACTCTTACTTCGCATGAACATCTCCGCCCCCTTCATCGCTAGGCCCATTGCCACCACGCTGCTGGCGCTCGCGGTGCTGCTGGCGGGCGCGCTCGGCTACCGCGTGCTGCCGGTCTCGGCGCTGCCGCAGGTGGATTTCCCGACCATCCAGATCACCACGCAGATGCCCGGCGCCTCGCCGGAGATCGTGTCCAACCTGATCACCGCGCCCTTGGAGCGGCAGTTCGGCCAGATCCAGGGCCTGGAATCGATGACCTCCGTCAGTTCGGAGCGCACCAGCCAGATCACCCTGACCTTCAGCCTCGGCCGCAGCATCGACAGCGCGGCGCAGGACGTCCAGGCCGCGATCAACGCCGCCGCCGGGACGCTGCCGGCCAATCTTCCCTACCCGCCCGTCTACGCCAAGGTGAACCCGGCCGACGCGCCGGTGATGACGCTGGCGCTGTTCTCCGACGCGATGACGATGGACCGCATCAGCGACGCGGCGGACACCCTTCTGCAACCGAAACTCTCCGAGATCGCCGGCGTCGGCCGCGTGTCGGTGCTGGGCAACATGCGCCCGGCGGTGCGGGTGCGCGTCGATCCGGCGCGCGTCGCGGCCTATGGGCTCAGCCTGGACGACGTGCGCGTGGCCATCGCGGCGGCCAATGTCAGCGGCGCCAAGGGCGGGTTCGACGGGCCGCGCCAGGCGATCGCGCTTGGCGCCAACGACCAGCTGATGTCGCCCGAGGCGTATCGCGACATCGTCATCACCTGGCGTGGCGGGGCGGCGGTGCGGCTGTCGGATATCGGCACGGTGGTGGGTGGGCTGGAGAACATCCGTGCCGGCGCCTGGTATTTCGGCAACCGGCCCGACGGCACGCCGACGCCGGCGATCCCGGCCGTGATCGTCGACATCCAGCGCCAGCCCGGCGCCAACATCGTCGAGACGGTGGAGCGGGTGCGCGGGGCGCTGCCGCAGCTGCGCCGTGCCCTGCCCGCGCAGTTGCGCATGGTGGTGGTCGCCGACCGCACCGAGACGATCCGCGCCAGCGTGACGGACGTTCAGTTCACGCTGCTGCTGTCGATCGGGCTTGTCGTCGCGGTGATCTTCCTGTTCCTGCGCTCGGCGCGCGCCACGCTGATCCCGGCGGTCGCGCTGCCGCTGTCACTGGTGGCCACCTTCGGGGTGATGCACCTGCTGGGCTACTCGCTGGACAACCTGTCGCTGATGGCGCTGACGGTGGCGACCGGCTTCGTGGTCGACGATGCGATCGTGATGATCGAGAACGTCGTGCGCCATTTGGAGAAGGGCAAGTCGCCGCTCGCCGCCGCCTATGAGGGGGCGGCGCAGATCGGCTTCACGCTGGTTTCGCTCACCGTCTCGCTGGTGGCGGTGTTCATCCCGCTGCTGTTCATGACCGGGGTGATCGGGCGGCTGTTCAGCGAATTCGCCGTGACGCTGTCGGTCGCGGTGATCGTCTCATTGGTGGTGTCGCTGACGGTCACGCCGATGATGTGCGCCCGGCTGCTCAAGCCGCACCAGGAGGAGAAGCCGGGGGCGATCTCGCGGCTGTTCGAGCGCGGCTTCGAGGCGACGCTGCGGTGGTATGGCACCTCGCTCGCCTGGGCGATGCGCCGCCAGCCCCTGGTGCTGGCCACCTTCTTCGCGACCCTGGTCGGCACCGGCGTGCTGTATCTCGTGGTGCCGAAGGGCTTCCTGCCATTGCAGGACACCGGGGTGATCGTCGCCGTCAGCGAGGCGGCGCAATCGGTTTCGACCACGCGCATGGCGCAGCTCCAGGGCCAGGCGGCGCAGGTGATCCGTGCGGACCCCGATGTCGTCAGCGTGGTTGCCTTCGTCGGCGCCGGCAGCGTGAACCCGACGGCCAACACCGGCCGGCTGACCATCGTGCTCAAGTCGCGGCGGGAGCGCAGCGCCACCGCGCAGCAGATCGCGGCCCGGCTGCAGGCGGGGCTGCACGCCATTCCGGGCCTCGTGGTGTTCATGCAGCCGGTGCAGGACATCCAGATCGGCACGCGCATCAGCCGCACCCAGTTCCAGTACACCGTGGTGGACACCGACCCCACGACCTTGGCCGCCTGGGCGCCGCGCCTGCTGGAGCGGCTGCGCGGCGAACCGGCGCTGCGCGACGTCAATTCCGACCAGCAGACCGAAGGTTTCCGCATCCAGGTGCAGGTCGACCGCGATGCGGCGATGCGGCTCGGCGTGTCGATGCTGGCGGTGCAGGACACGCTGTTCAACGCGTTCGGGCAGCGCCAGATCTCCACCATCTTCGCGCAATCGAACCAGTATCGCGTGGTGATGGAGGCCGACCCCGCGTGGCAGGCCAACCCAAACTCGCTGCTGCAATTGCGCGTGCCCGGCGCCGGCGGCGCGCAGGTGCCGCTGGCCGGGATCGCCACCATCACCCGCGGCACCGCCCCGCTGGTCATCACCCGCGAGGACCAGTTCCCGGCCGCGACCATCAGCTTCAACCTCGCCCCCGGCTACGCGCTCGGCCAGGCGGTGCAGGCCATCGCGCGCGCGCAGGCGGAAATTGGCGTGCCCGCCACCATCAGCGGCAGCTACTCCGGCGACGCGGCGGAATTCGGCCGGGCGCTGTCGGCCCAGCCGTGGCTGATCCTGGCGGCGGTGATCGTCATCTACATCACGCTCGGCGTGCTGTACGAAAGCTTCATCCACCCGGTCACGATCCTGTCCACCCTGCCCTCGGCCGGCATCGGCGCGCTGCTGGCGCTGCTGGCCACCGGGCAGGACCTCTCGATCGTCGCCCTGGTCGGCATCGTGCTGCTGATGGGCATCGTGAAGAAGAACGCCATCATGATGATCGACTTCGCGCTGGATGCGGAGCGCACGCGCGGCCTGTCGCCCGAGGAGGCGATCATGGAGGCCTGCCTGTTGCGCTACCGCCCGATCATGATGACGACGGCCGCCGCCCTGCTCGGCGCGCTGCCGCTGGCGCTGGAATCCGGCAGCGGCAGCGAGCTGCGCTTCCCGCTCGGCGTCACCATCATCGGCGGGTTGCTGCTGAGCCAGGTGCTGACGCTGTACACCACGCCGGCGATCTACCTCGCCTTCGAGCGGCTGCGGCTGCGCATTGCCCCCCGCACGGCGGCGGCGGAATAGCCGATGGGCTTCTCCGCGGCCTTCATCGCGCGGCCGGTCGGCACCATCCTGATGGCGCTCGGGCTGATGATCGCGGGGCTGGTCGCCTGGCGCTTCCTGCCGGTGGCGCCGCTGCCGAACGTCGACATTCCCACCATCGTGGTATTCGCCAGCCGGCCGGGCGCGGACCCCGAGACGATGGCGAACTCCATCGCCGCCCCCATCGAGCGCCGCCTGTCGGAGATCGCGGGCGTGACGGAGCTGACCTCCTCCAGTTCCACCGGCTCCAGCTCGATCGTCATCCAGTTCACGCTGGAGCGGAACGTCGACGACGCCGCCAAGGACGTCCAGGCGGCGCTGAATGCCGCCACCCCCGACCTGCCCGCCGACCTGCCGACGCGGCCCTTCCTGCGCAAGTTCAACCCGGCCGGCGCGCCGATCCTCAGCCTGGCGCTGACGTCGGACACCCGCTCGATGGCGGAGCTGTACGACCTCACCGAAAGTGTGTTCTCCCAGCGCATCGCCCAGCTTGACGGCGTCGGCGGCGTGTCGATCAACGGCGCGGAGAAGCCCGCCGTGCGCATCCGCCTCGACCCCGCCGCCCTGGCCGCGTCCGGGCTGTCGGGGCAGGACGTGTTCACCGCCGTGCGCCGCAGCAATGTCGTCGGCCCCACCGGCGGCTTCGACGGCGACTTGCAGGCCGAGCTGATCACCCTGAACGGCCAGCTCGTCCGCGCCGCCGAGTATGGCCGCCTGGTGCTCAAGACCGTGCCGGGCGGCGGCGTGGTGCGGCTGTCCGATGTCGCGGAGGTGATCGACGGCGTCACCAACGCGCGCCTGGCCGCCTGGCTCGGGACGCAGCCCGCCATCCTGATGAACATCACCAAGGCGGCGGGTGCCAACGTCATCGAGACGGTGGAGCGCATCAAGGCCACCCTCCCCCGCCTGCAGGCCTGGATGCCGCCCGACGTGAAGCTGACCATCATCGTCGACCGGACCCAGACCATCCGTGCCAGCGTGGCCGAGGTGCAGCACGCGCTGCTGGTCGCCTGCGTGCTGGTGCTGCTGGTGGTGCTGGTGTTCCTGCGCCGCACCGTGCCGACGCTGGCTGCCGCCGTCACGGTGCCGCTGTCGCTGGCCGGCAGCCTGGCGGCGATGTACCTGTTCGGCTTCTCGGTGAACAACTTCTCGCTGATGGCGCTGACCATCGCCGTCGGCTTCGTAGTCGACGACGCGATCGTCATGATCGAGAACGTCGCGCGGCACATGGAGATGGGCAAGTCGCCGCTGCGCGCGGCGCTGGACGGCTCGCGCCAGATCGGCTTCACCGTCATCTCGATCAGCATCTCGCTGGTCGCGGTGTTCATCCCGATCCTGTTCATGGGCGGCATCCTCGGGCGGATGTTCCACGAATTCGCCGTGGTGCTCACGGTGGCGATCGCCATCTCGGCGGTGGTTTCGCTGACGCTGACGCCAATGCTGATGGGCCGCTTCATCCGCGCGCCGCACCGCCAGCCGCGCGGCCTGCTGGGCGCGCTCGACCGCGGCACCGAGCGGGCGCTGGCCTGGTTGCAGCGCGGCTACGCCGTCTCGCTCGATGCCGCCTTGCGCGTGCGCTGGCTGATGCTGGTCGCCACCCTGGCCACGATCGGGCTGACCGTGTGGATGTATCGCATCGTGCCCAAGGGCTTCATGCCGATCCAGGACACCGGCATGCTCCAGGGCGCCGTGATCGCCGGGCCGGAGATCTCGTTCGCCGCCATGGCCGCCCACCAGCGCCGCGTCATCGACATCATCCTGCGCGACCCGGCGATCGCCCATGTCGGCTCCAACATCGGCGTCACCTCCGGCTGGGGTGCGATGAACCGCGGCTCGCTGGTGATCGGGCTCAAGCCGATGGAGGAACGCGGCGTCAGCGCCGAGCAGGTCGTCGCCCGCCTGCGCCCGCAGCTGTCCGGGATCCCCGGCGTGCAGGCCTTCACCTGGTCGGCCCAGGAGCTGCGCGGCGGCGGGCGGCAGGGCAGCAGCAACCAGTTCGTCCTGCTCAGCGAGGACCTCGCCCTGCTGCGCGAATGGTCCCAGCGGCTGGTCGACCGCCTGCGCGAGGAGCCGGGCATCACCGATGTCTCGTCCGACCAGGACCGCGCCGGCCCGATGGTGAACATCGTCATCGACCGCGAGGCGGCAGCCCGCCTCGGCGTCTCGGCAGGCGCCATCACCAACGCGCTGAACAACGCCTTCGCCCAGCGCCAGATCTCCACGATCTACACGCCGCGCAACCAGTACCGCGTGATCGAGGAGATCGACGCCGCCCTGCAATCCGACCCCGAGAGCCTCAACCGCGTCTTCGTGGGTGCCGCCGGCGGACGACAGGTGCCGCTCGGCGCGGTGGTGCGCATCGAACGCGGCGCGGCCCCGTTGGCGGTGCGCCACCAGGGCCAGTCGCCGGCGGCCACGATCACCTTCTCGCTCATACCCGGCATGCCCGCCGCCGAGGGCCTCGCCGCCGTGCAGCGCGTCGCCTGGGAACTGCGCATGCCCGACACGGTGCGCACCGGCGTTGCCGGCAATTCGCGCTGGCTGGCCGACAGCCTGACCTCGCAGCCGATCCTGATCGGGGCGGCGCTGCTGGCGATCTACATCGTGCTCGGCGTGCTCTACGAAAGCCTGCTGCAGCCGATCACCATCCTGTCCACCCTGCCCTCCGCCGGGCTCGGCGCGCTGCTGGTGCTGTGGGCGACGAACACCGAGCTGTCGGTGGTGGCGATCATCGGCATCCTGCTGCTGATGGGCATCGTCAAGAAGAACGCGATCATGATGGTGGATTTCGCCCTCGAACGGGAACGCCAGGGCGAGGACCGCGTCGCCGCCATCCGCCACGCCGCCGTCGAGCGCTTCCGCCCGATCCTGATGACAACGCTGGCCGCGTTGTTCGGCGCCGTGCCGCTGGCCATCGCCACCGGAACGGGGGCCGAGCTGCGCCAGCCGCTGGGCCTGACCGTCGTGGGCGGGCTGGTCCTGTCGCAGATCCTGACGCTCTACACCACGCCGGTGATCTATCTCGCCCTGGGCCGGCGCCGGCGCGCAGCACCCGCGCATCCGCCGGAGGGCATTGCGACCGCGGACTGAAGCGCTTGCCGCGCCCCCGGGCCGGCGGTAGCTTCGATGGCATTCCAAACGCATACGGATGCCGGGGACAGCACCATGGCCACCTATTCAGTCCTGAGCCAGGCCGGTGCCGGCATTACGTCCGGCACGTTCTTCCAGCCCGGCGCCACGTTCCGATCTTCCACGACCACCTCCTACAATCGCGACAACCCGACCGGCACCATCGTCGCCATCACCGGCACCGGCTTCGTCTTCGACGGCGCGAACCTGCCGACCGCCGGCACCGTCACCAGCATCACCCTCTACGCCGCGGACTTCGCCACCCAGCTCGTCGGCATCGCCGGCCTCTCCTTCGCCCTCGTCGACCTGCATGCCCGCTGGCTCGGCCCCACGCCCGGCAACGTCTTCGCTCAGCTCCTTGCCGGCGCCGACACGGTCGAAGGCACCTCCGGGGACGACACGCTGCAAAGCTACGCCGGCGCCGACACCATCGAAGGCTTCGCCGGCTTCGACTACATCGACCCCGGCCGCGGCGCCGACACGATCGACGGCGGCGACGGGCTCGACACCCTGTCCTATTCCGCGGCCAACAACGACGGCGCGATCATCAAGGGCGTCACCTTCGACCTCACCAAGGCGACCGTCACCGACCCCTGGGGCGACATCGACACGATCATCTCGATCGAGCGCGCCCGCGGCACCCGCTTCGGCGATGTGTTCATCGGCAACAGCGCCGACAATCGCTTCGAGGGCCTCGGCGGCAGCGACATCTACACCGGCGGTGACGGCATCGACCGCGTCAGCTTTCAGCGCGACGCCCAGTTCAACGGCACCAAGGGCGTCACCGTCAACCTCGCCGCCGGCACCGCCACCGACGGCTTCGGCAACGACGAGACCTTCACCGGCATCGAGCAGGCCACCGGCACCGACCAGGCCGACACCATCATCGGCGGCGACAGCGCCAGCGGCGTGCTGTCCTACGACGTGTTCGCCCTCGGCGGCGACGACATCATCACCGCCGGCAAGCACGACTTCTACGCCGAGCCCGGCGCCGGCAACGACACCATCACCGCCGGCACCGGCTTCGACCAGGTCAGCTACTCCGACTCCACCACCAACATCGGCGCCACGATCAACCTCGCCACCGGCACCGTCGCGGACCCCTTCGGCGGCACCGACACGCTGGTCGGCGATTTCGAAGCCGCGCACGGCACCCGCCACGGCGACACCTTCATCGGCAACGCGCTGAACAACCGCTTCGTTGGCCTCGCCGGCAACGACACGCTCAACGGCGGCGACGGCACCGACCGCGCCCGCTACGATCGCGACGCGCAGTTCGGCGGCACCGCCGCCGTCACCGTCAACCTCGCCACCGGCCTGGCCGTCGACGGCTTCGGCGACTTCGACACGCTGGTCTCGATCGAGGCCGTGCAAGGCACCGCGCAGGGCGACACGATGGTGAGCGGCACGGCCGACCTCGCCCCCGGCCAGTCCTACGAGCTCTACGGCCGCGGCGGCAACGACACGCTGTTCGGCTCCGAGCAGCCGACCTACTACGAGCCCGGCGCCGGCGACGACACCATCACCGGCGGCACCTCGCAGTCCGACCTGCTCAGCTACTCCGACTACACCGGCGGCCTCGGCGTCACCATCGACCTCGCCAGCGGCACCGTGGCCGACCCCTTCGGCGGCACCGACACCTTCACCGGCATCGAGAACCTGCGCGGCACCCAGAACGCCGACACGCTGACCGGCGACGCCGGCGCCAACCAGTTCAACGGCCTCGGTGGCGCCGACATCATCGACGGCGGCGACGGCATCGACATGATGCGCTACGACCGCGACGAACGCTTCGCGGGCGGCACCGCGGGCGTGCTCGCCGACCTCGCCGCCGGCACCGGCCGCGACGGCTTCGGCAGCATCGACACGCTGGTGCGCATCGAGCAGCTGCGCGGCAGCAACGCGCTCACCGGCAACAGCATCTCGCTCGACGGCGGCAAGAACTTCACCGACTTCGCCGACGCCCTCTACGGCAACGACGACGACAACCTGTTCCAGGGCCTGAACGGCAACGACCTGCTCGACGGCCGCGGCGGCCGCGACACCGCCGACTACTCGCGCGACCGGGCCGAGGGCGGCACCGCCGGCGTCACCGTGAACCTCGCCGCCGGCACCGCCACGGACGGCTTCGGCAAGGCCGACCGCCTGGTCTCCATCGAGAATGCCATCGGCACCGCGTCCGCCGACCGGCTGACCGGCGACGGTGCGGACAACGTGCTGACCGGCGGGCTCGGCAACGACATCCTCGACGGCGCCGGCGGCACCGATACCGCCGTGTTCTCCGAGGCGCGCGAAAGCTACCGCATCGGCATCACCGGCAAGTGGATCGGCGTCAGCGGCCCGGACGGCACCGACTACGCCAAGGACGTCGAGCTGCTGCAGTTCGGCGCCTCCGCGCCCATCACCGCGGAGTCCCTGCGCGGGCAGCCGGAAACGCACGAGCTGATGTCGTTCATCACCTCCGGCGAGCTGATCTTCGCCCTGCCGCTCGACTACTCGGGGCCGCTGGACCTCAAGTATGTCTATCCCGGCACCAACAACGACGACGTCGTCGAAGGCACCTCCTTCAACGACTTCATGAACCTCGCCGGCGGCAACGACGCGGCCCAGATGGGCGGAGGCGATGACACGGTGGACGGCGGCGGCGGCAACAACTTCCTCACCGGCGGCGCCGGGCGCGACACGTTCTTCCTCGACGGGCGGTTCCTCGTGCCGGTCTGGTCGTGCATCACCGACTGGGAAGTGGGCGAGGCACTCACGCTATGGGGCTGGACCGCCGGGGTGAGCACGGCGGCCTGGTCGGAAAGCGACGGCCTGCCGGGCTACCTGGGTGCGACGATGTTCGCCGACATCGACGGCAACGGGCTGGTGGAGACCGCGATCACCTGGACCGGCAAGTCGCGCGCCGACCTCCCCGTCGGACAGGAGATCACGGTGAGCGGCATCGGCGTGCTGTATATCGCGTAGAGTGTCGTGAAGGACGCGGCAGGACAAGAAAGAAAGACCTTCTTTTTCTGAAGAAAAAGAAGCAAAAAGACTTTTCCCTCATTGCGCCGCGTTGAACCCGGCGCAATGGGGGAAAGTTTTTTGGTTCTTTTTTTCAAAAAAGAACCGCTTCCTTCCTCATCCGCTCCGCCGCCGAAATCAGCGCCGCGTGGCTGAACGCCTGCGGAAAGTTCCCCAGCAGCGCCCCGGTCCGCGGGTCCGCCTCCTCCGCCAGCAGCCCGACATCGTTCGCCAGCCCCGCGACAAGGTCGAACAGCGCCCGCGCCTCGGCGTGGCGCCCCTGCATCGCGTACACCTCCACCAGCCAGAAGCTGCACGCCAGGAACGCCCCTTCTCCTGGCGGCAACCCATCGGTGGCCGCCCGCGTGTCGTAGCGCAGCACCAGACCGTCCTGCATCAGCTCTCGCTCGATGGCCGCGACCGTGGCGACCACCCGCGCGTCGTCGGCCGGCAGGAAGCCGACCAGCGGGATCTGCAGCAGGCTGGCATCGAGCGCCGCGTCGCCGAAGCTCTGCGTGAAGCAGTCGCGCGCGGGGTCGATCCCGTTGGCGCAGACCGTGTCGTGGATGCGCGCCCGCAGCGCCCGCCATTCCTCCAGCGGTGCCGCGAGGCCGAAGCGCTCCGCCGCGGCAATGCTGCGATCCAGCGCCACCCAGGCCATCACCTTGGAAAAGGTGAAATGCCGTCGCCCGCCGCGCACCTCCCAGATGCCCTCATCCGGCTCCTGCCAGACCGTGGCGAGATGCGCGACCAGCGCGCGCTGCAGGTTCCAGCTTTCGGGATCGGCCGGCAGCCCGCCTTCGCGCGCCTCCAGCAGCGCCTGCATCACCACGCCGAACACGTCGTGCTGCATCTGGCCCGCCGCCCCGTTGCCCACCCGCACCGGGCGCGCGCCGCCATGGCCGGGCAGCCAGTCCACCTCCCATTCCGGCAGGCGACGCTCGCCCGCCACGCCATACATGATCCGCACCTGCCCGGGGCTGCCCGCCAGCGCGCGGTGCAGCCAGTCGCGCCAGGCCCGCGCCTCGTCGAAGTAGCCGGCCGGCATGAAGGCCCGCAGGGCCAGCGCCGCATCGCGCAGCCAGCAGTAGCGGTAGTCCCAGTTGCGCGACCCGCCCGGCTGCTCCGGTAGCGAGGTGGTGGGGGCGGCGACCATACCACCCGTCGGCGCGTGGGTCAGCGCCTTCAGCGTCAGCAAGGATCGGCGCACAAGCGCCTCGTCCGGCCCCTCGACCCGGCCATGGCGATGCCAGCGCGCCCAGAACGCCTCGGTCTCCTCCAGCGCCGAGTCGGGCGCGCGCATCGGCGGCGGGGCCTCGTGGCTCGGGCCGTGCGACAACGAGAAGGCCAGCGTCTCGCCGGCGGCCACCTCGAACCGGGAAGTGGTCGTCAGCCCCTCGCCGCGCAGCCGCACCGGGCTGTGCAGCACCACCATGTCGGGCCCGGCCACGGCGCGGATGCCGGTGCCGTCGGGCAGGCGGGTGACCCAGGGGACGGCGGCGCCGTAGTCGAAGCGCAGCACAAGGTCGAGCCGCATCGCGACCCTCCCGCGCCGGCCGCGCAGGATGCGCACTACGGAGCCGTGCGCCCCGCCGACCGGCATGAAGTCGAGCAGCGCGACCGACCCTGTCGGCGTCTCGAACACGGTTTCCAGCACCAGCGAGCCGTCACGATAGGCGCGCGTCGTGCGCGTGGCGGCCGAGCGCGGGGCGATCAGCCAGCGCCCATGCGAGGCATCGCCCAGCACGGCGGCGAAGCAGGCGGCGCTGTCGAATCGGGGCCAGCACAGCCAGTCGATCGAGCCACCGCGCGACACCAGCGCAGCACTGCGGCAATCGCCGATCAGCGCATAGTCGGCGATCGCGGTGGGAGCGCGGCGGGTCAGCGCGCCCGCCCCCAGGCCTGGCCCTGACCGGTCGGGCAGGAACACGGCATGCCGACGCGCGCCGGGCCCTCCAGCGGGCAGACATAGGCGCCCGCATAGCAGCCCTCACTGGCGACCGGCGCCGGCGGCGGATAGTGCGGCGCGGCATAGTATGGCGGCGGGTAGTGGTGGATAGGCGGCCCCCAGCCGAAATGCACGCCCCCACCCCAGCGCGGTTGCGCGGCGGCCGTGCCCGCCGCCAGCACCGCTGCCACCGCGAGCGCCACGGCCGCCAAGTGCCATCGAATTGGTTCCATCGCCGCCTCCCTTGCAGGAATGCCTGGACGCAGGGCAGGCAAACCTTGACTTTATGCCCCCGTTTGCCGATACGCGGCACGGATGCGCGCGCCCCGCGCGCCTGCTGTGGCATGGCCGTATGGCTTCGATATGGCGCCACGATGGAAGCACAGACAGTTTGACCGAGACCAGCCAGCCGACCACGACCACGCCGACCGAGGCGGAGTCCGATGCTCCCGCCGTCGACCGGGACATTGCGGCCGCCGCGCCAGGGCCTGAAGCCCGCGCCGAGGATGCGGATCCCGACGATGCGCCCTATCCGGAGGAGTCCGACTATCCGGACGAGCCCGAGGAGGAGGCGCAGTCGGGCTTCGCGGATCTGGGCCTGTCGCCCGAGATCGTGCGCGCGGTAACGGAGAAGGGCTACACCACGCCCACCCCGATCCAGGCGCAGGCGATCCCCTACGTGCTGATGGGCCGTGACCTGCTCGGCACCGCCCAGACCGGCACCGGCAAGACGGCCGGCTTCACCCTGCCGATGATCGACATCCTGTCCGGCTCGCGGGCGCGGGCGCGCATGCCGCGCAGCCTGATCCTGGAGCCGACGCGCGAGCTTGCGCTGCAGGTGGCGGAGAACTTCATCGAGTACGGCAAGTACCTGAAGCTGACGCACGCGCTGGTGATCGGCGGCGAGAGCATGTCGGACCAGAAGGAGATCCTGATGCGCGGGGTCGACGTGCTCATCGCCACCCCCGGGCGGCTGATGGACATGTTCGAGCGCGGCAGCATCCTGCTGTCCGACGTGAAGGTGCTGGTGATCGACGAGGCGGACCGGATGCTGGACATGGGGTTCATCCCCGATGTCGAGAAGATCGTCAGCCTGCTGCCGACGAACCGGCAGACGCTGTTCTTCAGCGCGACGATGGCGCCCGAGATCAAGCGCCTGGCCGATGCCTTCCTGCAGAACCCGAAGCTCGTCGCCGTCGACCGCGCCGCATCGGTCGCCACCACGATCACCGAGGCGATGGTGCTGGTGGCCGAGACCGACAAGCGCGAGGCGCTGCGTCGGCTGATCCGCAGCGAGGACGTGCAGAACGCGCTGATCTTCTGCAACCGCAAGAAAGACGTGGACATCCTCTACAAGTCGCTGGGCAAGCACGGGTTCAGTGTTGGCGCGCTGCATGGCGACATGGCACAACCGGTGCGGTTCGCGACGCTGGAGAAGTTCAAGGCGGGCGAGCTGCGGCTGCTGTGCTGCTCGGACGTCGCGGCGCGCGGGATCGACATCGGCGGGTTGAGCCATGTGTTCAACTTCGACGCGCCGCACCATTCCGAGGACTACGTGCATCGCATCGGCCGCACCGGGCGGGCCGGGCGCGAGGGGCGGGCGTTCACGCTGGCCACGCCGGAGGACAAGCAGAACGTCGAGGCGATCGAGAAGCTGATCGGCCATCCGATCCCGCGCATCGCGATCGACGGGCTCGATGTCGTCGAGTGGGCCGAGAGCGACGGGCGCAGGCGCGGGCGTGGGCGCGCGGCACCGAAGCGCGACGAGAAGCGTCCGGCGCCGAAGGCCGAGGCCAAGCCGGTGGTCGAGCGGGCCGAGGCGCCGGCGAAGCCACGACCGGCGCGCGATGCCGATGCGCCGCCGCGGGCGCGCCGCCTGCCGCGGGCGCAGGCGCCCGTCGAGGTTGCCGCCGAGCAGCCGGAGGTGCTCGCCGAGGTGCCGGTGGTGGCCGAGGTGCCGCGCGAGCGGCCGCGCCGGGACGAACAGCGCGATCGTCCGCGCCGCGACGAAGGCTCGCGCGATCGGCCGCGCCGCGACGACGAGTCGCGTGATCGGCCCCGGCGCGACGATGAATCGCGTGATCGGCCCCGTCGCGACGAGGAGTCGCGCGATCGACCGCGTCGCGACGAGGGCTCGCGCGATCGGCCCCGGCGGGACGAGGAGCCGCGTCGGGGACGGGGCGGCGACGATCTGGGGCCGCGGGTGATGGGGTTCGGGGATGAGATTCCCGCCTTCATGCTGATTGCCGCCCGGCCATCCCGCCCCATCTCCGCGGAAGCGGAAACCGCGGTGCTGGCCGACGACGAGGAGAGCTAAGATGAACGATGCGCCCACCCCTGCCCCGTCGATGAAGGGCAAGCTCGGGCCGTTCAAGTGGGACGATGCCCTGCGGCTGGACGGGCAGCTGACCGAGGACGAACGGGCGATCCGCGACGCGGCGCATGCGTTCTGCCAGGAGAAGCTGCTGCCGCGGGTGATGCTGGGCTTCCGCAACGAGCATTTCGACCGCGAGATCATGAACGAGTTCGGGGAGATGGGCTTCCTGGGCGCCACGCTGTCGTCGCATGGCTGCGCGGATGTCGGCTACGTGGCGTATGGGCTGATCTCGCGCGAGGTCGAGCGGGTCGATAGCGGGTATCGCAGCGCGTTTTCGGTGCAGTCTTCCTTGGTGATGTATCCGATCTATGCGTTCGGGTCCGAGGACCAGAAGGACCGGTTCCTGCCGAAGCTGCGGACCGGGGAGTTCGTGGGCTGCTTCGGGTTGACCGAGCCGGATGGCGGGTCCGATCCCGGGTCGATGCGGACGCGGGCGAAGTCTGTGGATGGCGGGTTCCTGCTGAACGGGTCCAAGACGTGGATCAGCAATTCGCCGATCGCCGATGTGGCGGTGGTGTGGGCGAAGGACGATGCCGGGGATATCCGGGGGTTCATTCTCGAGCGCGGGATGAAGGGGCTGACGACGCCGAAGATCGAGGGGAAGTTCTCGCTGCGGGCGTCGGTGACCGGCATGATCATGATGGACGACGTGTTCGTTCCGGAAGCGAACATGCTGCCCAAGGTGAAGGGGCTGCGGGGGCCGTTCTCCTGCCTGAACAATGCGCGCTACGGGATTTCCTGGGGAGCGCTGGGGGCGGCGGAGTTCTGCTGGCAGGCGGCGCGGGACTATACGCTCGGGCGGATCGTGTTCGGTCGGCCGCTGGCGGCGACGCAGCTGGTGCAGAAGAAGCTGGCGGACATGCAGACCGAGATCACCATCGGGTTGCAGGCGGTTTTGCGGCTGGGGCGGCTGATGGACGAGGGCCAGGCGGCGCCGGAGATGATTTCGCTGTGCAAGCGCAACTCCTGCGGCAAGGCGCTCGACATCGCGCGGATGAGCCGGGACATGCATGGCGGCAACGGGATCGTGGACGAGTATCACGTGATCCGGCACGTGCTGAACCTCGAGACGGTGAACACCTACGAGGGGACGCATGATGTTCATGCGTTGATCCTCGGGCGGGCGCAGACCGGGATTGCGGCGTTCGGGGAGTAGTTTCCGGAACCTTCCCGTGTTGGAATGAAATGGGCGCGCTGATCCACATGGGTCAGGCGCCTGTTTTTTTGCGTTCGGCGCGGGCGGCGGCAATCACGTAGGGCTGGAGGCCCAGGCGGGGGTCGGTCAGGCGCCAGGGGCGTTCGGGGCGTGGCCTTGACGTGCGTGGCTTGCGCGGGCGGGGCGGGAGCCTGAGCCAATCCGGCTGGGCGATGCCGAGGGCCTGGCAGAGCGGGCGCAGATAGCGGCCGGCCTGGGGGGCTTCCTCCACGAAGCGGCGCGTCTCGGCCTCGTTCAGCAGGAGGGATTGCAGCATCCCGGCGGGCGGTGCCGCCTCCGGGAGGCGGTGGCGCGCCCAGGCGAAGCCGCGCGGCAGGCGGAGTCCGGGAGTTGTGCGGCGCGGCGCATGCTTCCTTGGGCGCGGCCTGGGCAGGCGGCCGGCGCGCCATTTGTCGAACAGGGACTGGAAACGCTCAGCCAGGCGGTCCAGCCGGGCGTACAGCAGGGACCAGACGGCGATGGGGAGCGGGGGGCGCTTCTGGGGCGCGAGCAACGGCACGTACAGCTTCGCCCCCAGCCATACCGGCTGGGGAGGGCGCTGTTGCCGGGCGACCTGCAGGCCGATGACGGCGCGCAGGATCGTGACCAGGCGGGTGAGGTGCTCTGCTATGGTTGACATTTGTGGTTATCATATATGACTGTAAACGCCGATGCAAGGGGGGCGAGAGATTATTTTCTCTCCTCGCATGGGAGGCGGATGGCGCTTCGCTTGTCCGAGCGACGGGGGCGGGGTAACGAGGGGGATGAATTCTGCGCGCCCTGGATTGCCGCCGGCTTGCGAGACCACGGTTGAACGGCTGGGGGTGGAGGGGGATGGCGTGGCACGGCATCCCGAGGGTGGGGCGCTGTTCCTGCCGTTCACCCTGCCGGGGGAGCGGGTGCGGGCCGTCGTGACGCACAAGCGCGGCGAGGGCTGGGCGGGGACCGCCGAGGTGCTGGCAGCCAGCGCCGAGCGGGTGGAGCCGCCCTGCCCGCATTTCACCGCCTGCGGCGGATGCACGGTGCAGCATTGGGACGACGCCGCCTATGCGGCGTGGAAGACCGGACTGCTGGCCGGGGGGCTGGCGCGGGCGGGGTTCGCGGAGGCGGTTCTGGCGCCGTTGCAGCGGACGCCGCCGGGGGCGCGGCGGCGGATGGACCTGGCGCTGCGGCGGGTGCCGGGCGGGGTGGTGGTGGGGCTGCATGCGCCACGCAGCGAACGGGTGATCGATATCGGCGGCTGCCCGGTGCTGGCCCCTGCCCTTTCGGCGCTCATCCCGGCGCTGCGGGCGCTGCTGAGGACGTTGTCGAGCCCGCGGCGGGAGGGGTCGGCGGTGGTGAACCTGCTGGATGCGGGGCCGGACCTGCTGTTGCGGCTGGACACGGTGCCGAGCATGCCGGACCGGACGCGGCTGGCGGCGTTCGCCACGGCGCATGGGCTGGCGCGGGTGACGGTACAGATCGGCAACGGGCCGATGGAGCCGGTGGCGGTGCTGCGGCCGGCGACGACGCGGATGGCGGGGGTGGAGGTGCCGGTGCCGCCCGGAGGATTTCTCCAGGCCTCGGCCGAGGGGGAGGCGGCGATCGTGGCCGCCGTGCTGGCGGGGTTGCCGGCGAAGATGCCCGGGCGGGCGCGGATCGCCGACCTTTACGCGGGGAACGGGACGCTGAGCTTCGCCTTGGCGGCGCGCGGGCGGGTGGTGGCGTATGAGGGGGATGCGGCCGCGGTGGCGGGGGTGCGCCAGGCGGCGGGGCGCGGCGGGCTGGGCGGCAAGGTGGAGGGGGTGGTGCGGGATCTCGCGCGCCAGCCGCTGGGCGAGGCGGAGCTTTCGGGCTTCGCGGCGGTGGTGCTCGATCCGCCGCATGCCGGGGCGGCGGCACAGGTGGCGCGGATCGCGGCGAGCAAGGTCGCGCGGGTGATCTATGTGAGCTGCAACCCGGCGGCGCTGGGGCGGGACGGGGCGGTGCTGCGCGGGGCGGGGTTCAAGCTGCTCTCCGCCACGCCGATCGACCAGTTCCTGTGGTCGGCGCGGCTGGAGAGCGTGTGCGTGTTCGCGCGGGGGTGATCAAGCCTTCGTGTGGCGGCGCAACGGATGCATGACGCGGTGTGCCGGAATTCGATAGCCTCGGGCATCGAGGGGACCCGCGCATGACCGACCAGACCGACTTCGTGGCCAATCCGATCGCATTCATGAACAAGCACGTGCTGATCCCGATGTTCCCGCCGCCATGGGAGGCCGGGGGCGCCAATGCGCCAACCGCGAGCGGGCGATTGAGCGTGTGCGTCATCCCGGTGCCGAATGTGCGGCTGCTGAACCCGCCGCAGCCGGGCTCGGGCGTGTTCCAGTTCTCGGCCGATGTCGGGGGGGTGGCGCCGAACGCCATTCTGGACATCTATTGGCTGCCGTACCAGCCGGACGAGTTCCGCTGGGGCGTGGCGACCAGCGCGGACCGCTATCTGTTCACCGCGGCGATGAATGGCTGCACGCTGGGGATCGGGTCGCAGACCGGCGACGGCTCCTGCCTGATCACCCATGCCAACAACCGCACCGTGGGGACGGCGCAGGGGCCGGCGGCGCAGGGGGCGGCGCAGCTGCAGCAGATCGGCGGGTTCTTCGGCGGGCTGGGCGGCTATTCGGTGCTGACGCCGCAGGGGTATCGCCAGGACAGCGGCGGCGACCTTTCGTGGTCGGCGACGAATTTCGGGGTGTCGGACGGGGCGAACTGGACGTTCCACACGCACCGGTACCGCCAGCGCAATGACGGCGGGCCGAAGCCGCAGTTCTTCCATGGCGGGCCGGTGAGCGGGGCGGTGCCGATACCGCCGTGAGGCCGGCCAGAGCGCCGGTCGGGAGAGGGGTTTATCCCGTGCAGTCCTCGCCGAGCATCTGGTCCATGGTGAGGGCGGGCATGGTGGTGTTGCGGGCGCCGACGGGGCGGGCGGGGTTGCCGACGACGGTGGTGTAGGGCTCGACGGGGCCGAGGACGACGCTGCCGGCGCCGATCTTGGCACCTTCGCCGATTTCGATGTTGCCGAGGATCTTGGCGCCGGCGCCGATCAGCACGCCGCGGCGGATCTTGGGGTGTCGATCGCCGCCCTGCTTGCCGGTGCCGCCGAGGGTGACCGAGTGGAGCATCGAGACGTCGTCGTCGATCACCGCGGTCTCGCCGATGACGATGGCGGTGCCGTGGTCGAACATCAGGCGGCGGCCGAGGCGGGCGTTGGGGTGGATGTCGACGCCAAAGACTTCCGACGAGCGGCTTTGCAGGAAGCGGGCGGCGTGGCTGCGGCCGTGGCGCCAGAGATGGTGGGCGACGCGGTGGGTCTGGATGGCGTGGTAGCCCTTGAAGTAGAGGAAGGCGGTCAGCAGGTCGTGCAGCGAGGGGTCGCGGTCGCGGACGGCGAGGAGGTCCTCGGCGGCGGCGGCGGCGATGTCGGGGCAATCCTCCATCGCTTCCATCATGAGGGGGGCGAGGCAGGCGGCGCCGAGGTCGGCGTCCTCGAGCTTGTGGGCCAGGCGATGGGCGAGGGCGTCGGCGAAGTTGTCGTGGGCGAGGAGGCCGTGTTCGACAGTGCGCATGAGCATGGGCTCGCGGGCGACGGCGTCGCGGCCTTCGGCGACGAGCTGGTCCCAGGTTTCGCCGCCGGCTTCGCTGCGGCGGTGGCGGTGGGCCATGGAGGCGGCTAGGTCGGCGCAGTCCCACATCGGCGGGGTCCTTCGGCAGGAAGGGAAGGAAGAGTCTTCTTTTTGTGAACAAAAAGAAGCAAAAAAACTTTTTCCGTTGGATCACGCTGACTTACCAAATGCGCGCTGAGGTTTATCGGATTCTTTGGCTTCGCCAGCTTTTCACCCGTCTATCCGCCTAGTCGGCGAAGCCCCGGACAGAAGTTTTTTGCTTCTTTTTTTCAAAAAAGAAGATTCTTGCCTTCCTTCCCCGCCCCTCGCCTTCCCTCCCCACCCCAAGGGCCAAGATGCAGAACCGTTGGCTCCCTTATGCCCTCGTCGCCCCGGCCGCTCTATTCCTCGGCGTGTTGTTCCTGATCCCCCTCGTGCAGACCGGCGCGCTGGCGTTTCAGGTTCGCGGCACCTGGGACATGGGCAACTTCCACCGCATGGCCGACGACCTGAACTTCAACGACGCGCTGGCCA
>CAMDGX010000097.1 GCA_945897825.1 Asaia bogorensis
GTCCGGCGGTCGACAGGCGCGGATCGACGGACAGGACGGGACTGGCGGGGCGCGCACCGTGGCGCGCGCGCGGGCGGCTGCGCGCGGCGGCCTTCAGCTTGGTGGTGATTTCCTCGCCAAGCCCGGCCATGCCGGAGCGGATGTCCTGCAGCGGCTTGGCGACATAGTCGACGGCGCCAAGTTCCAGCGCGCGCAGCGCCGTGTCGGCATTCTTCTGCGTCAGCGTCGAGACGACGACGACCGGGAGCGGGCGCAGCGCCATCAGCCGTTCGAGGAAGGTCAGGCCGTCCATGTGCGGCATCTCGATGTCGAGCGTCAGGACGTCGGGCGACAGCGCCTTGATCCGTTCGCGCGCCACCAGCGGATCGGGCGCGGTGCCGACCACCTCGAAGGCGGGATCGGCCGAGAGGATCTCGGTGAGCATCTGCCGGATAAGCGCGGAGTCGTCGACGATCAGGACCTTGATGGGCATGCGGCTCTCTGCTGCTGGTCTAGGTTGGGGGATCGACGAGGGAAGGGGTAGCCAGGTTGGCGCCGGATGGCTCGCGCAACGCCACCATGAAGGCGCGCCCGATCACCGGCAGGTAGAGGAGGCGGCGCGCGCAGGTGCCGCCGAGTTCCCGGGCCATGGGCTGCAATCCCTGCCGGGCCAGGAAATCGATGGCGAAACGTGCGTTGCTGGCGCCCACAACCCCGGGGTCCTGGCCGAGATGGGCGCCGCCGAACAGCTTCACCTCCAGCCGCTCGCGCCGACCGCCGCGCTGGAGGATTGCCTCGATCAGCTGGGTCATGGCGAAGTTGCCGAACCGAAGGCTGCCGTCGCCCTTGCCCCACGCACCGGTGGTGCTGGTCGGCAGCATGAAATGGTTCATCCCGCCGACCCCTGCCGTCCGGTCGCAGATGCAGGCGGCGACGCAGGAGCCCAGGACGGTCGCGATGGCTTCGTCGGGATTCGCCGAGACGTACATCTCCCCGGGGCCGATCTTGACCACGCTGCGCCCCTCGGTCGGGTCGCTGGCCCTGCGCTGTGGTGTCGGCATGAAGTGCGCGGAGCCACGGCTCACCGCAGCTTCCGGTGAATGGTCCGCCCGAGATGCTGGAAGCGGTCGCTGACGCGGAACAGGCTCTCCGAGTGGCCGATGAAGAGGTGCCCGTTCGGCACCAGCATCTCGGCAAAGCGGTCGAACAGCACGCGCTGGGTGGGCTTGTCGAAGTAGATCACGACGTTGCGGCAGAAGATGGCGTCGAACGGCCCGCGCATCGGCCATTCGTCGAGCAGGTTCAGCGGGCGGAATGCGATGAGCGACTTCAGCTGATCGTCCATCTCGACCGTTGCGGCATCAATGCGGCGTACGAAGCTGCGGCGCAGCTCGATGGGGATGGCCACGGCACGCTCCATGGCGTATCGGCCGGCCGCCGCATTGGCCACCATGTCCGTGTCGATGTCGGTGGCAAGCACGCGCACGTCCCTCTCGTCGATGTCGGGCAACGCGCGCCGAAGCGTCATGGCGATGGAATAGGGTTCCTCGCCCGAGGAGCACCCGGCTGACCAGATGCGCATCCGGCGGCTGCCGGGCGCGATGGCCGGCAGCATGCGCTCCTCGAGGAACTCGAAATGGTGCGGTTCCCGGAAGAAGCCGGTCAGGTTCGTGGTGATCGCGTTGATCATCTTCACGCGCTCGGCCGCACCCGGATCTCCGACCAACAGGGCGCGGTAGTCGGTGAACGACGACAGGCGCAGCGCGCGCAGGCGGCGGCGCAGGCGGCTGTAGACCAGGTCGCGCTTGCTGGCCGAGAGGACGATGCCGGACTGCTCGCGGACCATCGCGGCGATCGCGTCGAAATCCTCATCGGTGAGAGGTACCTCGCCCAGCGGGCCTGAGCGGGCCACCTGTGCGCCTGGTCGGGTGGCGGCTTGCACCGTCATGTTGCCATCGTCCCGTGACGCACTCAGAACTCCTTCCAGTCGCCGTCTGCGCTGGCGTTGCTTGCGGCGGCCGCGGCCTCCTCGCCCACGATGATGTTGGTGCGGAACGGCAGGCGCGATGGGTCGGCCAGCATCTGCCGCTGGTGGCACGGGTCGTGGTGGAAAGTGTCGATGCACATGCCGACGATCCGCTTGGGCTCGAAGTTTGGTCAGACCTTGCGCAACCTGACACGCTGGCGCGTCAGAAGCTCGGCCGGGAGAGGGGTCTTCACGGCCTGGCTCATGAACATGCTGGTGCTCCGCTTCGGGTCAGTGGATGAGGGACGCGTTCGGCGGCATGAGCGATGCGCCGTCCGGCATCGCCATCAGCGCGTCCAGGCACACCAGCGACACCATGCCGCGGTCCAGCGGCACCAGCCCGCTCAGCAGGTGCTCGGACGCTTCCATGTTCATCTCGGGCACCGGGCGAATATCCTCCGGCCCGACCGAGATGATGTCCGAGACCGCGTCGACGAGAATGCCCATGGTGCGGCCTCTGGTCTGCACGATGACGACGACATGCATCGAGGTTGGTTCGGTCGGCGCCATGCCGAAGCGCGCCCGCAGGTCGAGAATGGGGACAATGACGCCGCGCAGGTTGATCACGCCGCGCACCCAGCCTGGCGCCTGTGGGATGGCGGTGGTTGGCGACCACCCCTTGATCTCCTGCACGGCCATGATCTCGATGCCATACTCCGATGAGCCGAGCGTGCAGGTGATCAACTGGCGGGTAGCCGCGCCGGCGCGGGTGCTGCCGTCTGGATGCTGCTGGGGCAGGTCCATGCTCAGAACTCCTTCCAGTCGTCGTCGACGCTGACGCGGCTGGGGGCGGCCTTCTTGGTGGCCGGCTTGCGCGCGGCTGCCTGCGGCGCGGGCTTGCGATCGGCCCTGTGGGTCTCCGTTCTGCGCGGCTCGGGGGTGCGGGTGGCTGCGGGGGCGTGGTGCTCGTCGAGCGTGAAGGCGGCCACCATGTGGGCCATGCCCTCGGTCTGCTCCTCCATCGACTTGGCGGCGGCTGCCGCCTCCTCGACCAGGGCCGCGTTCTGCTGGGTGATCTTGTCCATCTGCGCGACCGCCGTGTTGACCTGCTCGATGCCCGCGCTCTGCTCCTGCGAGGCCGCCGAGATCTCGGCCATGATGTCCGTGACGCGGCGGACCGAGCCGACGATCTCGCTCATGGTCTGGCCGGCGGAGGCGACCAGCCTGGAGCCGCTGTCGACCTTGGCCACCGAATCCGAGATCAGCGCCTTGATTTCCTTGGCGGCGTTGGCGCTGCGCTGGGCCAGGCTGCGCACCTCGGAGGCCACGACGGCAAATCCGCGGCCCTGGTCGCCGGCGCGGGCGGCCTCGACGGCGGCATTCAGCGCCAGGATGTTGGTCTGGAACGCGATCTCGTCGATGACGCCGATGATGTCGTTGATCTTGCGGCTGGACTGGGTGATGGCGTCCATGGTGTCGACCACCTCGCCGACGACGGTTCCGCCCTTGGTGGCGATGTCGGAGGCGGAGGCGGCGAGCTTGTTGGCCTGCTGCGCGTTGTCGGCATTCTGGCGGACGGTGGCGGTGAGTTCCTCGAGGCTCGCGGACGTTTCCTCAAGGCTGGAGGCCTGCTCCTCGGTGCGCTGGGAGAGGTCGGTGTTGCCCATGGCGATCTCACGCGCGGCGGTGGCCAGCGAGCCGCAGCTCTCGGTGATGGTGGCGACCACCGCGCACATGGTGTCGAGCATGCTGTTGACGCCGCCGCATAGTTCGGCGATCTCGCCGGTCTTGCCTTCGAGCGCGATGCGCCGGCTCAGGTCGTTGGACTGCGCCGCCGTCACCACCTCCTGCGTCTCGCCCACCGCGCGCTTCAATGCCTCGCCGGCGGCCAGGTGGACTGCCATGGCATCGAGCATGCTGTTGATGCCGGCGCACAGCGTGGCGATCTGGCCCGACTTGTCGTCGAGCGCGATGCGGCGGCTGAGGTCGTTCTTCTGCGCGGCGGCGACGATGCTCCCTGTTTCGTCGACGGCCGCTCGCAGGGCTTGGGCGGCGTGCACCTCCTCGGTGACGTCGGTCGCGTATTTTACGACCTTGGACGGCTTGCCGTTGAGGTCGAGGATCGGATTGTAGCTGGCCTGGATCCAGACTTCCCGTCCTCCCTTGGCGATCCGCTTGTATTGACCTGAGTCATACTCGCCTCGGCCCAGACGCTCCCAGAAGGCGCGATACTCGTGGCCCTGGCGCTCGGCGGCGTCCACGAACATGCTGTGATGCTGCCCGCGGATCTCACCGAGCGTGTATCCGAGAGTGGAAAGAAAGTTCTGGTTCGCATCCAGGATCCGGCCGTCGAGACTGAACTCGATCACGGCCTGTGATTTGCTGATCGCGTCGATCTGGCCTTCGAAGTTGGCGGTCGCAAGACGTTCTGAAGTGATATCGGTCGCGAACTTGACGACCTTGAACGGCCTGCCGTTGAGGTCGAGGATCGGATTGTAGCTGGCCTGGATCCAGATTTCCCGGCCGCCCTTGGCGATCCGCTTGTATTGGCCTGCGTCATACTCGCCGCGACCCAGGCGGTCCCAGAAGGCGCGATAGTCCGGGCTCTGACGATCCACGGGATCGACGAACATGCTGTGGTGCTGCCCGCGGATCTCGTCGAGCGCATAGCCCAGGACCGCCAGGAAGTTGGCGTTGGCATCCAGCACGCGCCCGTCCATGCCGAACTCGATCACCGCCTGGGCCTTGCTGATCGCCGCGATCTGGCCCTCGAAATTGGCGGTCGCGAGCTTCTGCGCGGTGATGTCGGTGGCATACTTCACCACCTTGGCCGGCTTGCCGTCCACGCCGAGGACGGGGTTGTAGCTCGCCTGGATCCACACTTCGCGCCCGCCCTTGGCGATGCGCTTGTATTGCCCGGAATCGTACTCGCCGCGCTGAAGCCGGTCCCAGAAGGCGCGGTATTCCGGTGTTTGGCGCAGGGCCGGGTCGACGAACATGCTGTGATGCTGGCCGCGGATCTCGTCGAGCGTGTAGCCCAGCACGGCGAGGAAGTTGGCGTTGGCATCGAGGACGCGGCCATCGACGGCGAATTCGATCACTGCCTGGCTGCGGTTCAGGGCTTCCAGCTTCGCCGTCATGTCGCGCACGTCGGCACGGCGGTCGGCATTGGAGCGGCGGTCGAACAGGCTGGCAGGCAGGACGGCGCGGGCGGCTTGACCGATATGCATGGGTGCTTCCAGGTGAGTGTCACGATTTCTGACGGTGTGCGCGTCAGCTACTGAAGGTGCGCGGTGTCGGCCATGGCCGTGCGCGGCGAAAGGCGGTCATTGCCGTTCTTCAGAACAGCGATGTCGAGGATCAGGGCGACGCGCCCGTCGCCCAGGATGGTGGCGCCGCCGATGCCCGAAACCCGCCCATAGTTGGCCTCGAGGCTCTTGACGACGATCTGCTGCTGTCCGATCAGTTCATCGACCACCAGGCCTATCCGTCCGGCGCTGTCGGTATCGACGATGACCACGATCCCCTGCGACGGATCGACCTGCGCCCCGGGAACGTCGAACCGCCGATAAAGCGGCAGCAGCGGGATGTAGGCGCCGCGGATCGACAGGATCTCGCCGCCGCCGACGACCGGATGAATGTCTTCCCGCCGCGGCCGTAGGCTTTCGACGATGGCCGAAAGCGGCACCACGTAGGTCTCCGCTCCCACCGACACGACGAGCCCGTCCATGACCGCCAGGGTCAGCGGCAGCGACAGGATGAAGCGCGATCCGGCGCCGGCCAAAGATTCGATGGCGATCCGGCCACCCAGGGACTGGATGTTCCGCCGCACCACATCCATGCCGACGCCGCGGCCCGAGACGCTGGACACCGTGGCGGCGGTCGAGAAGCCCGGCAGGAAGATCAACTCGTCGATCTCCGCGTCGCTCATCACCGCATCGGCGCCCACGAGTCCGCGCTCGCGGGCGCGCGCCAGGATGCGCGGACGGTTCAGGCCGCGACCGTCATCGGCCAGTTCGATGATGATCCGCCCGCTGCGCTGCTCTGCCGAGAGCGAGACCGTGCCCTGGCGCGGCTTGCCGGCGGCCTCGCGCTCGGCGGGGGTCTCCACCCCGTGGTCCAGCGCGTTGCGCAGCAGGTGTGTCAGCGGGTCCGCGAGCTGCTCGACCACGGTCTTGTCGATCTCCGTGCCCTCGCCGGTCACGATCAGCCGGACATCCTTGCCAAGCTGTGTCGACAGTTCGCGCACCAGGCGCGGCATGCGCGCGAACACGGATTTGACCGGCTGGGTGCGGATGGCCATCACGCCTTCCTGCAACTCCCGGAGGTGCTGCGACAGTGTTTCGAGGCCGGCGATCAGCCCGGGGCAGATGTCGGGCGGCAGCGTGGCGCCCATTTGCACCAGCATCGACTGGTTGATGACCAGCTCCCCCACCAGGTTCACCAGCCGATCGACCTTCACGACATCGACGCGCACCGACTGCGCGGCTTGGCTCCCCGGCTCTGCGCCGACCGGGCGGGCCGCCGGGGTGGCGGCGGTCTCCGGAATGCCGACGGGCGCGGCCTCGGGCGGGGGCGCGTCGGCGGCGAGCGCATGGATGGCAAGATCGCAGTCATCCGCGACGAACTCGAAGATCTCCTCGATCTGTGCATGCGTCGCGGCGGCATCGAGCTGGAAGCTCCAGCGGAGATAGGCATCCTCGGGGTTCATCGCCGCAAGCGCCGGCAGATGCGAAAGGTCGCACGCCATGCTGACCGGCCCAAGGCGCTTCAGCTCGCGGACCAGCAGGAGGGGTTCGTTGGCATTGCGGAAAAGCGCGGCATGGGGCGCGAAGTCGATCCGCCAGGATGTGGCGCCCGGATTTGCGCTGGCCGGTGCTGCGGTCGCCGCCGACGTGGCAACGTCACCCTCGCCCTCGCATGCCTCCTCCAGCTCCGCCAGCAACGATTCCTCGATGCCGGCCGGGACCGTGCCGCCGGTGCGCTCGGCCGCCATCAGGTCCGCCAGGATGTCCGTGCCGCGCAACACGAGGCCGACGCGCACGGCATCGCTGGTGACCGAGCCATCGCGCATCAGGTCCAGCAGCGTCTCCATCGCATGGGCCAGGGCGACGATGCGGGCGAAGCCGAACACCCCGCCGCCGCCCTTGATGGAGTGGATCGCGCGGAACAGGGCATGGATCGTCTCGCCGTCGGCCCGCTGCTCCGACAGGGCGGCAAGCTGGACATAAACGCTGTCCAGCAGCTCCGCGCATTCGTCGAAGTATGTGGTGCGCAGCGTGTCCAGGTGCAGGGTCATGGTCAGCCGGCAACCTTGGTGACGACATCGACCAGCTTCTGCGGATCGAACGGCTTCACCAGCCAGCCGGTCGCCCCCGCGCTCTTGCCTTCGGCCTTCTTTGTGGCGTCGAACTCCGTGGTCAGCATCAGGATGGGCGTGGAGCGGAATTGCGGCTGGGCCCGCAGCGCGCGGATCAGCGCCACGCCATCCATGTGAGGCATGTTGAGGTCGGTGATGACGACATCGACCGGCGCTGCCTGCAGCGCGGCCAGCGCCTTGCGGCCATCCTCGGCCTCGCTCACGACGAAGCCTGCGCCGCGCAGCGTGTAGGCCACGAGGTCGCGCATGGTCTTGGAGTCGTCCACGGTCATGACACGCTTGGCCATGTCAGGCCTCCACAGGAATGGCCGCGACCAGGTCGAGGTCGCTGATGGCGGCAAGCAGAACGGGCGAGGGTGCCTGGATGCGGAAGGTCAGCCCGGCATGACGGGCGGCCGCGGCGCCTGCGGCCAGCACCTGGAGGCAAGGGGTGGACACGCGCTCCACCTGGGCGCCGTCGATGCTGCCGCCCTCCTGCAGCACGTGGCGCACAGTCTGCAGCAGCGTTTCGGCGGCGGCGAGATCCAGCGACGGCGGCAGCCGGAAGGTAGGACTGTCGGTCATGGGGATCATTAGGTCTTCGAGATGTTCCATCGCTTCGTCGTCCTGGTGCTGCGCAGGCCATTCGCGCCGGCAAACACATTGCCTGCGCCGTATTAACGAACCGTCATCGACATGGACGGTGTTTCGTTGGTCTCGCGCGGCGGTGGTCGCTCGGGTCAGAACAGCTCGATGTCGCCCGCGCCGGCCTGTTCCATCTCCGGCGCCTCGCCAACCACGCCGCCGCCCGCCAGTCGGTCCAGGAAGCGGCGTCGCACGGCGCTCAGCGTCTGTCCGCCCACCAGTCGATCGACAAGGGCGCTGTCCACCTCGTCGTGCATCTCCACCGCCGGAACCGCCGCGCAGGTCTCGTCGCGCAACGCCGATGCGACGTCGCCAATCACGGCCAGCGCGTCGGCGGCATGGGAAAGATGCTGCGTGGCGCGATCCTGGAACTGTGCGCCCATGATCAGCTGGCCGATCGTGGCTGCGATGTCGTCCGACGCATGCGTCGCGTCCTCCAGCACCGCGCCCAGCTGCTGGTTTTGCGCCACCAACCCGGCCAGCACGGCGTCGAGCTGCCGGCGCGTCGAGTCATGGTCCACCGTCCCGCCGGACGCCACGTCCTGAAGCCGGCGATGGGCATGACGGATGGCTGACGCGATGCCGCCGACACGCTCGCGCACCTGGCGGGAGATCGAATCGGTCTGCAGCGACAATTCCTTGAGCTCGTGGGCGATGACCTTGAACGTCCCGCCGGCCGAGGCGCCGCGATTGGCCTCGATCGCCGCGTTCAGCGCGACGTAGCGCGCCATGCTGTTGATCTGCTCGATCTTCGTCACGCATTGCTCGACATGCGCCACGTCCGCCACCACCGCATCCAGCGCATGCACCATCGTGGTGGCCTGCCCCGAGACGCGCTGAAGCCCGTCCATCGCCTGCACCAGGGCGGCCTCCACGATGCCGACAACCTCGGCGGTCGGCAGCCTTTGCTCGCCCAGGTCGACGGTCTCGGCAATGGCTGCGATCTGCTGCACGCGCCCGGTCTGGACGGCGGCGGCCGCGGCAAGGTCGCGGAAACGCTGGCTGAGGTCGAGCGTGCTGCGTTCGATCAACCCGGAGGTATCGGTCAGTTCCTCGGTGATCGCGGTGAAGACGCACCGCTCCATGGCGGCGAGCTGAAGCCAACGGGCCAGCAGGTCGATGAGCGGATTAGGCGCCGTTTCATCGACGGGGTCCACCGGGAGTGTGGGACGTTCGGATATTGCGGGCATCGGCTCCGTCACGCGATCGGGGATGCCGCTTTAGGCTCATAACGTAAAGGCTTCCTTGCGCCGGCGTCAGGGATCGACGGGGTAGTCGGCCAGATCCGGCGTCATCGCCTCGATGACGAAATCGACGAACGCGTTGGGCGCGTCGAGATAGAATTCGCGGTCGGAATAGGCGCCGACCGAGCAATCCAGCCCGCGCGCGCCGAACCAGGCCGCCAGCGCATCGAGGTCGGCCTGGGGCGTGTCGCTGACGAACGACACCTGCGACCGCCGCTTGTCCTCGTCGCGGTTGGCGGTGTCGCTGCGGCTGAACTGCAGGTCGACATTGGTGCCCGGCTGGCGCAGCCAGATCGACCGCTCGGTGCGCCGCAGCACGACGAAACCGAGCCGGGTGGTGAGCATCTCGACCACGGTCTCGAACCACGCGGGGTCCAGCCGATTGGCCACATGGTTGAAGCGCATGATCCGGCCTTCCTGCTGAGGGAGTGGTCCAGCATCCGCGGCGGCCCCGTGGAGGTCAATCGCCCCGCCCGTCGCATTGACCCGTCGGGGCCCCGACCCTAGCGTCCCTGATTCCGCCGCGATTCCAGCATCCGGAGTGCCCGATGGCCACGCACCGCTTCCGCCCCACCCGCTATCACAACGTCATCGGCACCGCCGAGCCGTGCCTGCGCGTGGCCGACGGCGACACCATCATCACCGACACGCTCGACGCCTCGGGCCTGGACATGAACGAGGCCCAGGCGTGGGAGCGCGGCAACCCGATGACCGGCCCGTTCTTCATCGAGGGTGCGGAGCCCGGCGACACGCTCGCGGTGCGGATCGACCGGCTGACCCCGAACCGCGCCACCGGCTGGACCTATTCCCCGCTCGCCGTGACCGTGCTCGACCCCGCCGCCATCGCGGAGCGCCCGGCCAGCGAACGCTCGGTGTGGGACATCGACGCTGCCGCCGGCACGGTGCGGCTGCGCCAGCCGTCGAAGGGGCTGGAGGGTTTCGCCCCGCCGCTCGAGCCGATGATCGGCTGCTTCGGCGTGGCCCCGGCGCGCGGCCAGGCCCTGTCGACCGCCACCAGCGCGCAGAACGGCGGCAACATGGACTACCGCCTGTTCGCCCCGGGCACGACCGCGTGGTTCCCCGTCTCGGTGCAAGGCGCACTGTTCTACCTGGGCGACGGCCATGCCTGCCAGGGCGACGGCGAGATCGTCGGCACCGGCATCGAGACCTCCTTCGAGATGCAGGTCACGTTCCGCGTGCTGAAGCGCACCATCAGCTGGCCGCGCGGCGAGACAGCGGAGGACATCTTCGCCGTCGGCAACGCCCGCCCGCTCGACCAGGCGCTGCAGCACGCCACCACCGAGATGATGCGCTGGCTGGGCGAGGATTATGGCCTGGATGCCCGTGCCGCGAGCCACCTGCTGGGCCAGGTGGTTCGCTATGACGTCGGCAACGTCTTCAACCCGGCCTACACCGTGTCCTGCCGCATCGCGAAGCGTTGGCTGACGAAGCGTTAGAACAACATAACGAAGACAAGACGAGGGCTCTGCCGTCGCGGCGCGAAGCCGCGCCACGGATGACCCGCCAAGGGCCGGCGGCCCTTGGAACCCCATTCATGAGGTCCAGGGGCTCGGCCCCTGGCGGGTCTGGGCGGAGCCCAGCCTTATCCTTTCCTTGCGTCTATCGAGTCGCGCCCTCAGCCCAACTCGGCGCGCTCCATCGCCGCCTGCCGCAGCCGTCGCTTGGTCGCGGCATAGGCGGCGCCGTTGAGCGTCAGCAGTTCCGCCGCCACCTCCGCGACCGCCGCGTCGAGCCCGTCGGCATCGGCCACGCTGTCGAGATATCCTGCCGCCGCCGCCGCGTCGGGATCATACAGACGCGCGCGCAGCGTTGCCTCGCTCAGCGCGGCGGGCGCAATCCGGTCGCGCGCCAGTTCCAGCCCGATCTGCGGCAACGACAACCCGATCGCGGTTTCGTTGAGGCCGATGCGAAACGCCCCGTGCACCCCGATGCGCACATCCCCGGTCAGCAGCAGCAACCCGCCGGCCGCCACCGCGTGGCCGGTGCAGGCGAATACCAGCGGCTGCGGCAGCAGGTAGAGCCGCGCCAGCAACCGATAACCCGCCGACGTCATCGCCGCGCGGTCCTCCGCGCTGCCGCCGCGGATCACCTTCAGGTCGAACCCCCCGCACAGCACGCCCGGCCGCCCGCGGATGACCACCACCCTGGCACCCGCCGCCCCGTCGAGCCCCGCCTCGATCGCCTGGGCCATCGGCAGCGACAGCGCATTGGCCTTGCCGTCGTCCAGCGTGAGCGTGGCGACGCCATCGCGGATGGCCAGGTCGACAGGGGATGCCATGCGCGGGTCCTTCGCGTTGCGACTGCCGACTGCACCGGCGAACGCACGATCCGTCAAGCCGCCCCTTCTGCCCGGCCACCCGGCACGCCATATTGGCGGGATGATCCCGCTCTCCGTCCTCGACCTCGCCCCCATCCCCGAAGGCAGCGATGCCGGCCAGGCGCTGCGCAACGCGCGCGACCTCGCGGGCCATGCCGAGGCGCTCGGCTATGCGCGCTACTGGATGGCCGAGCACCACAACATGCCGGGCATCGCCAGCGCGGCGACCGCCGTGGCGCTGGCCCATGTCGCGGCGGGCACCAGCCGCATCCGCATCGGCGCCGGCGGCGTGATGCTGCCGAACCACGCGCCGCTGGCCATCGCCGAACAGTTCGGCACCCTGGCCGCCCTGCACCCCGGCCGCATCGACCTCGGCGTCGGCCGCGCCCCCGGCAGCGACCAGGTCGCCGCCCGCGCGATGCGCCGCAGCCTGATCCAGGAAGACGACTTCCCGCAGGATGTCATGGAGCTGATGAGCTACTTCCGCCCCGCGCAACCCGGCCAGGCGCTCCAGGCCGTCCCCGGCGCCGGGCTGGAAGTTCCCGTCTGGATCCTGGGATCGAGCACCTACGGCGCCCAACTCGCCGCCGCGCTGGGCCTGCCCTACGCCTTCGCCTCGCATTTCGCCCCGGCGCAGATGGCCCAGGCAGTCGCCCTGTACCGCGAGCGCTTCCGTCCCTCCGATCAGCTCGCCGCGCCCTATGTGATGCTGGGCATCAACGTGTTCGCCGCCGAGACCGACGCCGAGGCGCGGCTGCTGTTCTCCTCGCTCCAGCAGGCCTTCGTGAACCTGCGCACCGGCCGCCCGGGCAAGCTCCCGGCCCCGCTGGAAGGGTTCGAAGCCCAGCTCGACCCGCGCGCCCGCCTGATGCTCGACCACTCCCTGTCCTGCGCCGTGGTCGGCGGCCCCGCCACGGTTCGCCAGGGCCTGCACGATTTCGCCGCCCGGACCGGCGCGGACGAACTGATCGTGACGGCGCAGATCCACGACCACGCCGCCCGCAAGCGCTCCTTCGAGATCCTGGCCGGTGTCCACGCCGAGATGGCCCGCGCCGCCTGAGCCCCGCCGGTCGCCGGGCGCGGGCGACCGGCGGGATCGCGGGCTATTCGGTCGCCTTGCGCACCAGCTCCTCCATGATCCGCTCCGTTCCTGCCTGGCCCTGTGCGTCGACGGCCACGCCATGCCGGGCGAACACCCGCTGCGCGATATCGGCTCCGGTGCTGCGCGTGACCATGGTGCGTCCCTGGTCATCCTCCCACACCAGCATCCGCATCGGCAGGTCGAGTGCCAGCGTCGGATGGCTGCGCATCGGCGGCGTGCCGCCCTTGGGGTTGCCGAACAGCACCACGGTGCGGGGCCGCAGCTCCATCCCGGCGGTACGGGCGGCGGCGGCGTGGTCCACCTCGCCGAACACCACCCACCCCATCCCCTGGATCGCCTGGCGCAGGCGCTGCAGCGTGTGCGCCACCGTGTGCGGTGCCGCGCGCGTCACCAGCCCGGCGTCCTGGGCCAGCGCCGGGCCGGTCGGCAGCACCAGCGACCCGAGCAGCCAGGCCGTCATCACCCATCGGCGCATCATGGCGCATCCCCCGGCATGCGTGCGGCGACGAGCGCGATAGCCAGCGCCAGGCCCACATGCCCGATCAGCGATGCCCAGGCGATCGGTTCGAACCCCAGGAACGCCGGCATGCCGCCCAGCAGGCTCGCCATGCCGAACATCGCGAACACCCACAGCGCCACGCCGTAGCCCAGGCCGGCCACGACCCACGGCAGCCCAGGGGCGATCGCCCGCAGCGCCGGCTGAACCACCAGCACATATCCGGCCGGGAACGCCACCAGCCCGGTCACGACATGCAGCAGCATCGCGGCCATGCCAGTGATGCCGAAGGCGATCTCGATCAGCGCCGTCGGCTCCGGCGTGAATCCGAACGTGGCGGGCGCCACGAGGCGGGCAAAGCCCTCCCACGCCACAAGCCCCGCCGCGCCGGCGACCCCGATCCGGGCCAGCGTGCGAATGCCTGGCGGCGCCAGCGCCTCATGTCCGTCGGCGATGATGTTCGACATCCCATCCCTCCCACATTGCCGGTTCGACGGGCCCGTGCCGGCTGGATCAGCCGCCCTGCTGCCGTCGCCTTGTGATGGAAGTTCGTCGCAGCCGCGCCCGACGTTACATCCGTCCTCTCAACCGATTGGTTGCGTGGAGCGCGCCGCCGCTGCCCCGGCCCCGTCGGGTTCGAGCAGGGCAATCGCCTGGCGCGCCACGCCGTGCAGCAGCGCGGGGTCGGGCCGGGTGCGTCCCAGCACGCGCAGGCCGAGAACACTGGCGACCAGCAGTCGGGCCACGTCCGGCACCTGGACCTGCCCGGAGATCGACCCGTCGCGCTGCCCCCGCCGCAGGCTGCGCAGGAAGAATGCCTCCAGCTCGCCCAGCCTCTCCGCGATCACCGCCGCGATGGCTGGGTCGTGCGGCGCCAGTTCCACCGCCGTGTTCACCATCAGGCAGCCGCGGGCATCCTCCAGCGACCGCGCGACGATCCCGGCCAGGAACGCCACGATCGCTTCGCGCGGCGGCAACGTGTCGCACACGGAGATGCGCGCACGCATGGACTGGTCGAGGTAGTGGTCGAGGCAGCGCCGGAACAGCGCATGCTTGTCGCCGAACGCGTTGTAGAGGCTCGCGGAGCTGAGCCCCATCGCGTCCTGCAGGTCGCGCAGCGAGGTTGCCGCGAAGCCGTGCGACCAGAACAGGTCGAGGGCGGCGCGCAGGGCGGCGGTCTCGTCGAAGGCGCGAGGGCGCGGCATGTCCAGCCAGCCTCATGTCGAGATTATGGAACGACCGAGCCAAATTTCATAACATTGCAGACAGCAGCCTGCAATCCGCGTCGTCCTTCCCCGCGCCGGCGTCGGCTCAGGCCGGGCGGTCGCCGCACACCGTCACCCGGTGCCCGAAGCGGCGCTGCGGGAAGTAGTCCCACATCGCCTGGTGCATCGTCGCGCGGTTGTCCCAGAACGCTACCGAATTCGGCTGCCACTTGAACCGGCAATGGAACCGCGCCTGCTCGGCATGATCGAACAGCATGCCCAGAACCGCCGCGCTTTCCGCCGGCGCCAGCTGCGGGATGCGCGTGGTGAAGCCGCGATTGACGAACAGCGCCCGCCGCCCGGTCTCCGGGTGGGTGCGCACCACCGGATGTTCGTTCTCCGGGAACCGCATTTCCTCCGTCCGCTCGCGATACTGGTGGTTGGCCGATTTCAGGCTCGAATGCACCGCAGTCAACCCGCCGAGGAACTGCTGCATCGCCGGCGACAGCGCCTCGTAGGCGGCATACATGTTGGCGAAGCTGGTATCCCCGCCGCCATTCTCCGGCGTTTCCGTGATGTACAGGATCGAGCCCATCGGCGGCTCCGCATCGCACGAGACGTCGGAATGCCACACCTCGCCCGCCACGCGCTTGCTGTTCGCATCCGCCTTGATCACCAGGATCTCCGGATGCTCCGCAATCGCGCGCGGCGCGTTCGGATGCACATGCAGCGGGCCGAACCGCGCGCCGAACGCCTTGTGCTGCGCCACCGTCATCCGCTGGTCGCGGAAGAAGATCACCAAATTGTCCAGCAACACCTGGCGGATCGCCGCGAACTGCCCCTCGCCAAGCGGCTGGCCGAGGTCGACGCCGAACAGCTCGGCCCCGATGGTCGGCGTCAGCTTGCGGATTTCGATGCCGTGATTGCTCATCGGACCCTCCCGGTTTGCCCCATCCTGCCGCGCGGCGCCGACGGCGGCAATCGGGCAAGCCCCGGCCGCTACGGCACCGACCGGTTGAAGAGCAGCGCGCCCATCCCGCGCGCCGCCCCCTCCGTGCACGCAACGCCCAGCTTCCCCGCCAGGCGCGGACAGCTGCGCCCCAGCGCCTCCAGCGAAGTGTTCTCCTTCACCCGCACATGCGCGACGCACACTGCGCCCTCGGCGGACCAGCCGGCCTCGAAGGCGTGCGCGGGGAGCATGTCGGGCTTCTGGATGCCCTTGTCGTCATACAAGTCGATGGCCATCCCGTCCCGCGTGGTGCCGACGCCATCGCCGCAGTAATCGGCGCGCACCATCCGCACGCAGGCATTGTAGGCGGCGGCGTCATCGGCGATCCACGGCCGGTAGCCGAAGCGGACGCATTTCGCGCGCGCACCGCCGAGGCACATCAGATCGAACACTTCCGGTGCCGTGGTCTCGGTGCGGCCATCCGCATGCATGACCGACGCCAGCGGAAATCCCACCCGCTTTCCATCGGGCCCGGGCTGGCAGATGTTCTCCAGGCTGCCGTCGGGGCGCTCGATCAGCATCGTGTGCAGCCAGACATCATCCCTCCTGGCGCCCGGGTCGCGCTCCACCGCCTCGAGGCGGATGCGGCGCGGCCCGCCATCGGTCATCACCGTCAGCGTGGCGCCGGCCAGCTCCGCGGAGCGCAGCACGCGCCCGTCGGACAGCGTCAGGCGGAACTGCGTGCCCTCGGCCGCGACCGACACGACCGTCGCGGCCGCGGAGGCGAAGGCAGGCACCAGCAGGCCCATCAGCATCAGCAGCAGGGCGGCGATCGGATGTCGGGTCATGGCGTGGCCTCCTTCAAGGCAATGCCCGCCGGACGCATCCGGCGGGCATGGTGGCGCGGCAGCGAGCGTGCCGGCTCAGTGCGCGGCGGGCAGGTCGACCGCGATGATCCGCAGGCCCGACGCCGTGCCCAGGTGGCGCTGACCAGCCATGTCGGCGGGAAGCAGCGCGTTCCACTGCAGGCCGTTGTTGGTGAGGGCGTTGTTCGTGAGAGCGTTGCTGGTGAAGGCGTTGGTGCCCAGGCCGTTCAGAAGCATGCCATTGAAGCCGATGCCGTTGTTGCCGAGGCCGTTCAGGTTCAGGCCGTTCGGGATCAGCGCGTTGGCGACCAAGCCATTCGAGGTCAGGCCGTTGCTGCCAAGGCCGTTCAGGTTCAGGCCGTTGCTGGTGAAGGCGTTGGTGGCGATGCCGTTGTTGCTCAGGCCCTGCCCGACGACGAGGGCATGAGCGGGAGCAGCGGCGAACAGGGCGGTGGCGAGGGCGGCGATGGCGAAGGTCTTGGACATCGGAAGGTTTCCTTGGCTTGCTGGGGGCGGCGGGGTTGCCGTCCCTCGACGCAGGCATCCTGCCCCCGCCCTGTTTCCGCCCGATCCCGCGCCGAACGCGGTTTTGTTTCGATTGTTTCCGCCAACCCGACAGATCCGAAACACACGCCCGCCAGCCCCGCTCAGCGCTCCCGGCCGATCCGCCCCACCGCCGCCGCGACATCGGCCAGCGAGAACGGCTTGGGCAGCAGGATCGGCGCGTCCGCCCCCTCGGCCGCCGCGCCCCGCTCGGCCCCCAGCGCATCGCCGGTCGCCAGGACACAGCGGCCGCGCAGCGACGGATCGACCACCACCACCTTGCCCAGCAGGCTCCGCCCATCCATCACCGGCATGCGGAAATCCGAGACCACCGCGTCATACCGCCGCGCCGCCACGCGCCGCAGCGCCTCGTTCGGGCTGTCGACCACCTCGGTCGCATAGCCCAGCACCCCGAGCAGCTCCGCCAGGCTGTTGCCCACCTCGGTCTCGTCGTCCACCACCAGGACCAGCCGCCGCGCCTCCTCCGCCCCACCCCCCGGCGCCGCGACCTCCCCCTGCATCGCGCCGGCCGCCAGCGGCAGGAACATCCGGAACACCGCGCCGCCGCCCTCGCGATGCGCATGCACCAGCCGCCCGCCATGCGACACCGCCGCATCCCGCGCCAGGTGCAACCCGATCCCCGTGCCCCCGCCCGTCGGATCGGTCGGCGCGAACGGGTCGAACAGCCGCGGCACCACCGCATCGGGCACATCGGGCGCGTTGTCGGAAATCTCCACCAGCAGGAACGCGTCCCGCCGGTCTGCCGTCACCGTGATCCGGCGCGCCCCCTCCGTCGCCACCAGCCGCCCTTGCGCGAACACCAGCAGGTGCGACAGCGCCTGCCCGATCAGGTCGCGGTCGCACGCCACAGCGCCCAGCCCGTCGGCCACCGACACCTCGGTCTCGATCCCGGCACTGCGCCGCCCATAGGCCGTCAGCTCGAGCGAATCCCGCAGGATGTCGGCAACCGGCACCGCCTCCCGCGCGCGCGGCTTCTGCCTGGCCATCGCCATGAAGCTCTTCAGGATGCGCGAGCAGCGCTCCGCCGCGCCATGAATGCGCTCCGCCCGGCGCTTCATGTCCGGCTCCCGCGCCTTCTCCAGCAGCAACGTCGCCTGCGCCAGGATGATCGACAGCGGGTTGTTCAGCTCGTGGGACACGCCGCCCAGCAGCGTCCCCAGCGCCGACAGCTTCTCCAGCCCCTGCAGCCGCTCCCGTTGCGCCGCCGCCTCGGCCAGCGCGCTGCGCTGTGCGCTGATGTCGCGCAGATGCGCGGTGAACAGCCGCTCGGTCGGCATCACCGCCTCGGTCATCGTCATCTCGACCGGAAAGGTCGAGCCGTCGGCGCGCATCGCATCGATCTCGATGCGCGTGCCGATCAGCCGCGCCACCCCGGTCTCGATGTAGCGCCGGTATCCCTCGCGGTGGCGTTCGCGCAGCGCCGGCGGCACGATCAGCTCGCTCAGCGGTTGCCCCACCGCCTGGTCGCGCCGATAGCCGAAAATCTTTTCCGCCATCGGATTGAACTCGACGACCAGCCCGGCCTCGTTCATCACGATGATCGCATCGAGCGCCGACAGCAGCAGCGCCGCGGCCAGCCGCCCATCGGTTGAAACAGGCCCGCTCATTCCCGCCCTCCCGCCATGAACATGTAGCCCTGGCCCCTGATCGTCCGCAGGCACCCGGCACAGGCCGGGTCCTCCTCCAGCTTCTTGCGGATGCGCACGATGCGGATGTCGATCGCCCGCCCGCCTTCCCCGCCCGTCTCGTGCAGCAATCCGGCCAGCTGCTCGCGCGACAGCGTGCGCCCGGCGCGCTGCACCAGCACCGCCAGCAGGTCGAACTCGCCCTGCGTCAATCCGATCGCCGACCCGTCCCGCCGCAGCAGCCGCCGCGCCGCAATGTCGAGCGTCAGCGCTCCCACCGCCAGAATGTCACGTCGCGGTGCAGCGGCCGGCGCCGGTTCGGTCGCGCCGTCACCCATCCGCCGCAGAATGCTGCGCACCCGCGCCAGCAGCTCGCGCAGCTCATACGGCTTGGTGATGTAGTCGTCCGCCCCCAGCTCCAGCCCGATGATCCGCTCCACCGGCTGGTCGGCGGCGGTGGCGAACATGATCCCGACCCGCGAGCGGCCGCGCAACCAGCGCGCCAGCGACAGCCCATCCTCCCCTGGCATCTGGATGTCCAGGATCGCCAGGTCGATTGCCTCCCCCTCGACCAGCGCGCGGAAC
>CAMDGX010000098.1 GCA_945897825.1 Asaia bogorensis
TGCGTGCCCGCGTCGTCGAGGAGGAGGAGGAGGCCCGCCCGATACGCCGCCCCGGCCCCGGTGGCGCCATGGCGCCGCGCAAGCCGCCTGTGGTCGCCCCCAAGAAGGTCAGCGACGATCGCCGCCGCGCCGGGCGCATCGACGTGCTCGCCGCCATCGAGGGCGAGGACGACCGTGTCCGCAGCCTGGCCTCCGTGCGCCGCCAGCGTGAGCGCGAGCGCCGCCAGGCCGAACTGGAGCGTCTGCGCTCCGACCAGGTGAAAGTCGTGCGCGAGGTTGTGCTGCCCGATGCGATCACCGTCCAGGAGCTGGCCAACCGCATGGCCACCCGAGGCCCGGACGTGATCAAGGCCCTGATGAAGATGGGCGTGATGGCCACCATCACCCAGACGCTGGATGCCGACACCGCCGAGCTGGTGGTGCAGGAATTCGGCCACAAGGTGAAGCGCGTCAGCGAGGACGACGTGGAGATCGGGCTGGAGGGCGAGGTCGACATCGAGACCGACCTGATCCCGCGCCCGCCCGTCGTCACCGTCATGGGCCATGTCGACCATGGCAAGACCAGCCTGCTCGACGCGCTGCGCGTGACCGACGTGGCGGCCGGCGAGGCCGGCGGCATCACCCAGCACATCGGCGCCTACAACGTGGCGCTGCCGGGCGGCAACTCGATCACCTTCATCGACACGCCGGGCCACGAGGCGTTCACCGCCATGCGCTCGCGCGGCGCCTCCGTCACCGACATCGTGGTGCTGGTGGTGGCTGCCGACGACGGCGTGATGCCGCAGACGATCGAGGCGATCAAGCACGCCAAGGCGGCGAACGCGCCGATCATCGTGGCCATCAACAAGATGGACAAGGCCGACGCCAACCCGAACCGCGTGCGCCAGGAACTGCTCAGCTACGAGATCGTGGTCGAGGAGATGGGCGGCGAGACGCAGGACGTGGAGGTTTCGGCCACCCAGCGCACCGGCATCGACAAGCTGGAGGAGGCGATCCTCCTGCAGGCCGAGCTGCTCGACCTGAAGGCGAACCCGGACCGCTCCGCCGAAGGTGCGGTGATCGAAAGCCGGCTGGACCGCGGTCGCGGCCCGGTGGCGACCGTGCTGGTGCAGAAGGGCACCCTGTTCCAGGGCGACATCGTGGTGGCCGGCGCCGAGTGGGGCCGCGTGCGCGCCATGCTCGACGACAAGGGCGCGCAGATGAAATACGCCCCGCCCTCCACCCCGGTGGAGATCCTGGGCCTGGCCGGCGTTCCCTCGGCTGGCGAGCCGTTCGTGGTGGTCGAGAACGAAAGCCGGGCGCGCGAGATCAGCGAGTTCCGCCAGCGCAAGCTGCGCGAGAAGGCCTCGGGCGTCATGACCGCGGCGCGCGGCACGCTGGACGAGATGCTGGCCCGCATCCAGGCCGGCGCGCAGAAAGAGGTGGCGATCGTCGTCAAGGCCGACATGCAGGGCAGCGCGGAGGCGATCACCGCCACCGTGACCAAGCTCGCGCATGAGGAGGTGAAGGTGCGGGTGCTGATCTCGGGGGTCGGCCAGATCACCGAGAGCGACATCCAGCTCGCTCGTGCTTCCAACGCCGTGATCGTCGCCTTCAACGTCCGCGCCACCACGCAGGCGCGCGAGATGGCGCAGCGCGACGGCGTGGACATCCGCTACTACTCGATCATCTACGACGTCGCTGACGACGTGGAGAAGCTGGTCAAGGGCAAGGTTGCCCCCAAGGCGCGCGAGCGTTTCCTGGGCTATGCCGAGATCCGCAAGGTTTTCGACATCACCAAGACCGGCAAGGTCGCGGGCTGCATGATCACCGAGGGCGTGGTCAAGCGCGGCGCCGGCGTGCGGCTGCTGCGCGAGGGCGTGGTGATCCACAATGGCGAACTCACCCAGCTGAAGCGCTTCAAGGACGACGTGCGCGAAGTGGCGCGCGGCTACGAGTGCGGCCTGTCCTTCGCCAACTTCAACGACCTGCGCGAAGGCGATGTCGTGGAGTGCTTCGAGATCGAGATGGTGCCGGGTTGAGGCAGGCGCGTTCCGCCCCAGCGCTCTCCGCCAAGGCCCCCTCGCAACGGCAGCTGCGCGTGGCGGAGGAAATCCGCCACGTGCTCTCCGGCGTGTTCGGGCGCGGCGAAATCCGCGATCCGGAGCTGTCCGACGTGACCATCACGGTCACCGAGGTGCGGATCGGGCCCGACCTGAAGCGCGCCACGGCCTTCGTGACGCGGCTCGGGCGGTCGGACGTCGCGGACAAGCTGCCGGCGCTGAAGCGCGCGGCCCCGTTCCTGCGCACGCAGGTGGCCAAGCAGCTTCGGCTGCGCGTGGCCCCCGACCTGTCGTTCCAGGCCGATACCAGCATCGATTATGCCATGCATGTCGACGAGTTGCTGCGCGCGCCCGAAGTGGCCCGCGACCTCGACAAGCACGACTGAACCCAAAAGGCGTATATCCGTGGCTCGACAACGCAAACCGCGCGGCCGCGCGCTCGACGGCTGGCTTATCGTGGACAAGCCCGCCGGGCTGACCAGCACCGACGTCGTCAACCGCGTCCGCCGCTGGTTCGACGCGCAGAAGGCCGGCCATGGCGGCACGCTCGATCCGCTGGCCACCGGCCTGCTGCCGATCGCCTTCGGGGCGGCAACCAAGACTGTTCCTTATGTGATGGACGGCACCAAGCTGTACCGCTTCACCCTGCGCTGGGGCGAATCGCGCGACAGCGACGACGCCGACGGCGCCATCACCGGCACCACCGAGGCCCGCCCGACCGACGCGCAGATCGAGGCCGCCCTGCCGGCCCTGCGCGGCGACATCATGCAGGTCCCGCCGGTGTTCTCGGCGATCAAGGTGGCCGGCGAACGCGCCTACGACATGGCCCGCGAGGGCCGCGCCCCGGTACTGGAGGCCCGCCCCGCCCGCGTCGACCGCTTCGAGCTGGTGGAGCACATCGATGCCGACCATTCGGTGTTCGAGGTTCAGTCGGGCAAGGGCGTGTACATGCGCAGCCTGGCCCGCGACCTGGCCCTCGCCTGCGGCACGCTGGGCCACATCGCGGCGCTGCGCCGCCTGCGCGTGGGTCCCTTTACGGAAACGCAAGCGATTCCGCTGGACAAACTGACCCGTGCGGAGGATACCCCGCCGACTTCCCCGGACTTCCTGCTTCCGGTCGCGACCGCGCTGGCCGACATCCCGGCGCTGGCCTTGACCGAGGCGGAAGCCTTCGGCCTGTCGCACGGCCAGGCAATCAGCCTGGTCGAGCTGATGGGCCGCATTCCACGGGCGGCCGACCCCGAAGGGGGCCTGGCCCGCGCCATGGCGGGGAGCCGCGTGATCGGGCTCTGCCGGCTGCAGGACGGCTGGCTGAAACCCGAACGGCTTTTGTAGCCACACGCGTCACATCAACCCCGTTCAGGAGTATTCCGATGTCGTCGATCACCGCTGAGAGCCGTCATGCTCTCATCAAGACGCATGCCACCTCGCCGAACGATACCGGCAGCCCGGAAGTGCAGGTGGCGCTCATCTCGGCGCGCATCTCCATGCTGACCGAGCACCTGAAGATCCACGCGAAGGACTTCCACAGCCGCCGCGGCCTGCTGATGCTGGTCGGCCGCCGCCGCCGCCTGCTTGACTACGTGAAGCGCAAGGACCAGGCGCGCTACGAGGCGCTGATCGGCAAGCTCGGCCTGCGCCGCTGACCGCCGGCGCGGCGGAGGGCGGGGCATCAGCCCTGACCCGACCGCGCCGCGCTGGTTGCAAGCGACCCCCCTGCGCTATGCTGGCGGGGTCGTGACTGGCCCCGGCGCCGTGGTGGCACCGGGGTAGGACGATATCGGGGACCATTCCCGCGAAGGGAGGCGCCCCCGGACCCGCCGATGCGGCGGACCGTCAGGACCTCGTTCGCGCGCCCCTACGTGGAGGGCAGAACGGCGTTTCCGGCAACATGGTCGCCAGGGCCCGCCCTTGGCACCGCGGACCACCGTCCCTTCCGGTCCGCCCCATGCCGCCCGAGACGCCGTCTTCCGCGCCGGAAGCCGGGCCAGGACTGCGGGTTCGCAGCGTCGCCATCCATGAAGGATTCGACGATGTTCAACTACTTCCGCAAGGAAATCGACTGGGGCGGGCGCAAGCTCGTGCTCGAGACCGGCAAGATCGCCCGCCAGGCCGATGGCGCCGTGATGGTCAGCTACGGCGACACCATCGTGCTGTGCACCGCCGTCGGCGTGCGCACCACCAAGCCGGGCCAGGATTTCTTCCCGCTGACCGTGAACTACCAAGAAAAGACCTTTGCCGCCGGCAAGATCCCGGGCGGCTTCTTCAAGCGCGAAGGCCGCCCGACCGAGAAGGAGACCCTGGTCTCCCGCCTGATCGACCGCCCGATCCGCCCGCTGTTCCCCGATGGGTTCCGCAACGAGGTCCAGGTGGTCGCCACCGTGCTCAGCCACGACCTTGAGAACGACCCCGACATCGTCGCCATGGTCGGCTGCTCGGCCGCGCTCACGCTGTCCGGCATCCCGTTCTTCGGCCCGGTGGCCGCCGCCCGCGTCGCGGTGATCGACGGCCAGTACGTGCTGAACCCGACCTCGGCCCAGACCAAGGAGTCCAAGCTCGACCTCGTCGTCGCCGGCACCACCGAAGGCGTGCTGATGGTCGAGTCCGAGGCCCAGGAGCTGTCCGAGGAAGTGATGCTCGGCGCGCTGAAGTTCGGCCATGAGAGCTTCCAGCCGGTGATCCAGGCGATCATCGAGCTGGCCGAGGTCGCCGCCAAGGACCCCTGGCCGCTGTCGGAGCCCTCCGCCGAGGAACTGGCGCTCAAGGCGCGCGTCGACGCGCTGGGCCGCGCCGGCATCGCCGAGGCCTACAAGGAGCCGCTGAAGCAGGTCCGCCAGGACAAGGTGGCCGCCGCCAAGAAGGCCGCCGCCGCCGCCCTCGTCGCCGAGGGGCTGGAAGCCGACAAGGCCAAGGGCCTGTTCAAGGAACTGGAGGCGGACATCGTCCGCAACGCCATCCTGGACACCGGCCTGCGCATCGACGGGCGCGACACCCGCACCGTCCGCCCGATCATCGCCGAAGTCGGCGTGCTGCCGCGCGCCCACGGCTCGGCGCTGTTCACCCGCGGCGAGACGCAGGCGCTGTGCGTCGCGACCCTCGGCACCGGCCAGGACGAGCAGATCATCGACGCGCTCGAGGGCGAGTACCGCGAGCACTTCATGCTGCACTACAACTTCCCTCCCTACTCGGTGGGCGAAGCGGGCCGCATGGGCTCCCCGGGCCGGCGCGAGATCGGCCATGGCAAGCTCGCCTGGCGCGCCATCCACCCGGTGCTGCCGGAGAAGTCGAAGTTCCCCTACACCCTGCGCGTGGTCAGCGAGATCACCGAGAGCAACGGCTCCTCCTCGATGGCCACTGTCTGCGGCACCTCGCTGTCGCTGATGGATGCCGGCGTGCCGCTGCTGCGCCCGGTGGCGGGCATCGCCATGGGCCTGATCAAGGAAGACCGCGGCTTCGCCGTGCTGTCGGACATCCTGGGCGACGAGGACCACCTCGGCGACATGGATTTCAAGGTGGCCGGCACCGAGCATGGCATCACCAGCCTGCAGATGGACATCAAGATCACCTCCATCACCATGCAGATCATGGAAGTGGCGCTCGGCCAGGCGAAGGATGGGCGCATGCACATCCTGGGCGAGATGGCCAAGGCGCTGACCGGCAACCGCACCGAGGTGGCGCAGACCGCGCCGCGCATCAGCATCGTGCAGGTGCCGAAGGAGAAGGTGCGCGAAGTGATCGGCACCGGCGGCAAGGTGATCCGCGAGATCGTCGAGGCCACCAAGTGCAAGATCGACATCAACGATGATGGCACGATCAAGATCGCGGCGACCGACATCGCACAGGCCCAGCAGGCGATCGACTGGATCCGCGGCATCGTGGCGGAGCCGGAGATCGGCGTGATCTACACCGGCAAGGTGGTGAAGACGGCCGATTTCGGCGCCTTCGTGAACTTCCTCGGCTCCAAGGACGGGCTGGTGCACATCAGCGAGCTCCAGCAGGGCCGGGTGAACAAGACCACCGATGTCGTGAACATGGGCGACAGCGTGAAGGTCAAGGTGCTGGGCTTCGACGATCGTGGCAAGGTGAAGCTGTCGATGCGCGTGGTCGACCAGGCAACCGGAGCCGACATCACCGAGCAGGTCGGCCCGAAGGCCGGCGGCGGCGGGGATCGCGGCGAGCGGAGTGACCGCGGGGACCGTGGCGATCGTGGCGAGCGCCGCAGCCGTGGCGAGGCCGCCGGCGGGGAGGGCTGAACCGCCTTTCTCGGCCGGTGAACCCGGGGGCAAGGGAACTCGCCCCCGGTGCGCCGTTTTACTACACTGGCGTGATACGGCCGCGGAGTCGGCCGGTCATGCACGGGGCCATCCTGGAACGGGGTAACGGTACGAGATGAAGGCGATCAACGCGATCAGAATGGGCGGCGTGGACGTGCTGCCGCTGGTCGAGGGCGGCAAGGGCGTTGCCGTGTCGAACGGCATCACCGCCGGGCACTGGGCCGCGTCCGGCGGCGCGGGCACGCTTTCGGCGGTGAACCCCGACAGCTACGACGCCGAAGGCCGGCCGATCCCGCAGGTGTACCACGCCAAAACCCGCGCCGCGCGGCACGAGGAACTGGTGGCCTACGGCATCCAGGGCGGCATCGAGCAGGCCCGCCGCGCCCACGAGATCTCCGGCGGCCGCGGCCGCGTCCACATGAACATCCTGTGGGAGATGGGCGGTGCGGAGCGAGTGGCCAACGGCATCATGGAAAGCGCCAAGGGCCTGATCAACGGCATCACCTGCGGCGCCGGCATGCCCTACCGCCTGTCGGACATCGCGCAGAAATTCAACGTCCACTACTACCCGATCGTCTCCTCCGGCCGCGCCTTCGGGGCGCTGTGGAAGCGCGCCTACCACAAGGCGGCCACCCTGCTGGGCGGCGTAGTCTACGAGGACCCCTGGCTGGCCGGCGGCCACAATGGCCTGTCGAACAGCGAGGACCCGAACAAGCCCGAGGATCCGATGCCGCGCGTGATCGCGCTGCGCAAGCTGATGCGCGAGTTCGGGCTGGGCGAAACCCCGATCATCATGGCCGGCGGCGTCTGGTGGCTGGAGGAATGGGAAGACTGGATCGACAACCCCGACCTGGGCCCGATCGCCTTCCAGTTTGGCACCCGCCCGCTGCTCACCCAGGAAAGCCCGATCGGCGAGGCCTGGAAGCGCAAGCTGCTGACGCTGAAGGAAGGCGACGTCTTCCTCAACCGCTTCAGCCCGACCGGCTTCTACTCGTCGGCCGTGAACAACAGCTTCATCCAGGAGTTGCGCGCCCGCAACGACCGCCAGGTCGCCTACGTCACCGAGCCGGTCGGCGAGCTGACCGCCGAATTCGGCGTCGGCCCGCGCAAGCGTATCGTCTACCTGACGCCGGGCGACCGCGCGCGCGCCCAGTCCTGGGAGGCCGCCGGTTTCACCGAGGCGCTGCGCACGCCCGACTCCACCCTGATCTTCGTCACGCCGGAGAAGTCGCGCGAGATCCTGGCCGACCAGGTGGCCTGCATGGGCTGCCTCAGCCAATGCCGCTTCTCCAACTGGGCGCAGCATTCCGAGGACCTCACCAACGGCAAGAAGGCCGATCCGCGCAGTTTCTGCATCCAGAAAACGCTGCAGGACATCGCCCACAACGGCGACAGCGCCGAGGTGCTGGACAACAACCTGATGTTCTCCGGCCACAACGCCTACCGCTTCGCGTCCGACCCGTTCTACAGCAACGGCTTCGTGCCGACGGTGAAGCAGCTGGTCGAGCGGATCATGACCGGTCGCTGACTGGCCGCTGACTGGGCCTATCGCGGCGCCAGCGGCGTCGGCGCGCGCGGAACAGGGATCGACCCCAGCGGCGCCGGCGGCGGCGACATGGTAACCGGCGGGTCGGGCCGCTCCGACACGGGTGGCCCCCCCGCCGGGGCCGGCCGGTCAGGCGCGTCGCCCGGCGTGTCGAGCGACTGTGCCTCCACCGGCGCCGGCGCGGGGGCGGAGCCGCTGGTGGCCTGCAGCGCCTCGCGCAGCGCCCGGCGCACCTGGTATTCGAACTCCACGTTCATCTCGGCCATCAGGTCGCGCACCAAGGCATACAGGTCGTCGCGCACCGCCCGCTCGGAGCCGTCGCGCACCGGGCGGATCTGCACCACGCGCGCGTTCGCCTGGCCGATGCGGTTGCCGGCGTCGTCGGCCATGTCCAGCCGCACCGCCAGCGTCGCCTCGTAGTTGCGCGGGCCGCGGATGATCGAGGCATCCTCGATCACGAACACCGCCCGCCCGGAATTGCCCGCCGCCACCAGCCGGTCCTCGGCCATGCGGCGCATCGCCTCGCGCGGCGTGACCGGGGCGAGATGGTCCACCCGCCGCGCCGCCCCGCGCGGCACCCAGCTGTCGTCGATCTCGATCTGCCCCACCCGCAGTTCCAGCCGGGTGAGATAGTCGTAGCTGGGCGGTGGGTAGGTCGCCGGCGCCTCGTCGGCGCACGCGGCGACGGCCAGGGGGGCGACCAGGGGAGCGAGCAGGAAGAAGCGGCGAAGAAGGGTCATGCGTGTCGTTTGCCTGTCTGCCGGCGCAAACTGGCCCCGGCGGGGGGGCGGGGTCAATGCCCTCGCGAAACTGTCAGCGCGCCGGCTTATTCGCTGCGCATCTCGGCGCGGTCGAAGCTGAAGTTCATGTTGCAGAACTCACAGGTCATCACGATGCGCCCGTCGATCGCCATGTGGTCCAGGTCATCGGTGGCGAAGGTGCCCAGGATGCCCGCCAGGCGCTGGCGCGAGCAGCGGCAGCCATAGGCGAGCGCGCGCGGCAGGTCGGCGGCCACGCCCTCGGTGTGGAACAGGCGGTAGAGGAGCTGCTCGGGCGCCAGCGTGTCGTCCAGCAATTCGGCGTCGGTGACGGTGCCGGCCAGGATGGTGGCCGTCGCCCAGGCCTCCTCCTGCGCCGCCGCGTCCATGTCCGGCGCGATGCCGCCACCGCCGGCGATGCGTTCCAGCACCAGGGCGCTCGCGCGCCAGCCATCGGGCGTGAGCGCGCAGGCGAGGCGGATCGCGCAGCGCAGCTGCTCCGAGGTGGCGAAGTAGTGCAGCGCCATGTCCGCCAGCCCCTCGCCCTCGATGGCGACAATGCCCTGGTGGGGCTCGGTGTCCGGCCCCTGGTCGACCGTGAAGGCGAGGTAGCCGCGGCCGAGCAGCGCCGCGGCACTCGGCGCCTCCCCGGCCTCGGCCAGCCGCTCGGCATCGACGCGGGCATAGAAGCGCAGCGCGCCGGCATCGGTGCAGTCGGCCAGCAGCATGCCCACCGGCCCGTCGCCCTTGGCTTGCAGGCTGAAGGAGCCGCGGAACTTGAGCGCGGTCGCCAGCGCCGCCACCAGCGCCAGCGCCTCGCCCGCGACCCGGGTGACCGCCTCGGGGTTGTCGTGGCGGGTCAGCAGCGCGTCGGCCAGCGGTCCGAGCCGCACCAGCCGCCCGCGCACCGGCCGATCGAGCAGGTAGAACGGCACCACGCCGCGCGGCACGACCAGGTCGGGCACGTCGGGGCGGTCGCTGTCGAGGAAGGCGGGGGCATGGAATTCAGTGGGATCGGGCATGCATGCAAGATAGGCAGCCCGGTGGCGCGGGGCTACCGTCCGGCCGCATGGAAGATAGTCGCGAATTCGTGTTCCGCGCCCTGGGCGCCGATGATGCGGCGGCGGCGGCGCTGGTTATACGATCCGCCTTCGCATCGCAGAGTGTCGCCACCGACCCGCCGCCCTCGGCGCTGAAGGAAACGACCGAGAGCGTGACGGCCAGCCTGGCGGCACCCCACCAGGGGGGGATCGGCGCATGGACAGGCGCAACGCTGGCCGGCTGCGTGATGTGGCAGGTGCAGGCGCGGGGGCTGTATCTCGGCCGGCTGTCGGTGGCCCCCGCCTTCCGCCGGCGCGGCCTGGCCCCCCTGCTGGTGGAAGCCGCGGAGGCCGAGGCGCGCCGCCAGGGCCTGCCGCGCCTGCTGCTGTCCACGCGGCTGGTGCTGGCCGACAACCGCCGCCTCTTCGCCCGCTGCGGCTTCGTGGAAGCGCAGCACCATGCCCATCCCGGCTATGCCCACCCCACCTTCGTTGACATGGAAAAGTCCCTCTAGGCCGGAGCAGGGCGGATGGCTGAGCAACTGCGGATCCCGCTGCTGTTCGTCCTGGTCGCGCTGATCCTGCGGGCGCCCGCCCTGCTGTTCGTCGAGCTGAACTGGGACGAGGCGCTGTACTGGCGGATCGCCGGCGAGTTGGTGGCCGGCCACGCCCCCTACACCGGCACCTGGGACCGCAAGCCGCCCGGCCTGTTCGCGCTCCTGGCCGCCATCCGCGCCATCGGCGGGGACAGCGTGATCGCCATGCGCCTGGGCACCACGCTGCTCATCGCCGCCAGCGCCCTGGCCGTGCGCGCCATCGGGCGCCACCTGCTGCCGGGCCTGCCCGCTTCCGGGACGGTGGGGGGGCTGGCCTATATCGCCGGCTCCATGCGCGGCGCCGGCGACGGCACCAACGCCGAGCTGCTGCTCGCGCCGTTCGCGCTCTGGGGCATTGCCCTGGCGCTGACCGCCGCCCACGCGCGCCACGCGGCCCCGGCGCTGGCCGCCGGGCTGCTCGGAGGCTTCGCCCTGCTGGTGAAGCAGGTGGCGCTGGCCGAACTGGCGGTGGCCGGGCTGATTCTCGCCGCGCTCCCCACCCTGGCCGGCCGGCCCGCCGGGCTGCGCGACACCGCCCGCCTGCTCCTGGCGATGGGCGCCGGCGCCGCGCTGCCGGCCGCGCTCACCCTGCTCTGGTATGCCGCGATCGGCCGGTCGCCCCTGCTGGTCGATGTCCTCGGCGCGGCAGGCGCCGCCAGCAGGGTGCCTGTCAGCCTCCCCGCGATGATGCGCGCACTGACCAGCCATGCCCTTCCCGCCGCCGCCACGCTGCTCGCCCTGGCGGCGCTGCCGGTGCTGCTGCGGGACCGTGCCGACCGCGCCGGAATGGCCGTCCTGGCCGCCTGGGTCCTGTCCGTGGCTGCGATGCTGCTGCTGCTCGGCCGCTTCGCCGACCACATGATGATCCAGGCCCTGCCGCCCCTGGCGCTCGGCACCGGTGCGCTGGTGGCGCTGGCGGTCCGCGCCCTGCCGCCGCTCGCCCGTCGCCCCGCCTTGGTTTACGCCGCCGCCGCGCTGGTGCTGCTGGCCTGGTCCATGCGCACCCCCACCCAGGTCGCGGCCGAGGTGCTGTGGCGCCGCCATGTCGACGGGGTGCAGCACTGGGGCGACCGCACCGCCACCATCGCCACCGTGCTGCGCCCGCGCATCAAGGCCGATGGCGACCTGTTCGTGGTTGGCCGGACGCTGGGCCTCTACCACCAGGCCGGCGTGCGCCCGCCCACGCGCTTCCCCTTCACGATCCATCTCTGGTCGGGCTACGCGCCGGTCGATGGCCTCGCGGAGATGGACCGCATCCTCGCCACGCGCCCGGCCTTCATCGTGGTGGACGACCTCTGGCTGCCGCGCGGCCCCCGCTACACCCCGCAGCAGATCCCGGTGCTGGACCGCCTGGCCGCCGCGCTCGCCGCCGGCTACGTGATGGAAGGCCGCACCGGGCGCTTCCAGACCCGGCGCGGCGGTTTCGTCGGCGGCGGCGTCGGCGTGCACGTCTTCCGCCGCACCGATGTGCCGCCCTTCACGCCCATTCCCGTTGCGCCCCGCAACGCCGCCAGCCGCTGACGCCGCCGCCTGGGGCGACGACGCCGGGCGGAGGTGCTTTGTTACGCCCGCTTCGGCTGGTGAAACTCGAACGGCGGATAGTCCTTGGTGATGTCCGACACCACCTCGATCAGTGCCGGCGCGTTGGAGGCCAGCGCCTCGGCCAGCGCCCCCTTCAGCCCCGCCGCATCCTCCACCCGCCACGTCCCCACGCCGAACGCCCGCCCATAGGCGACGAAATCCGGATTGGTCAGCACCGAGCCCGAATGCCGCCCGTCGAACAGCCGCTGCTGGTCGCGCAGCACGTTGCCGTAGCTGGCATTGTTCACCACCACCGTCACCAGGTTGATGCCGAACTGCATCGCGGTGGCCAGGTCCGACCCACCGAACAGGAACCCGCCATCGCCACAGATCGACACCACCGGCCGGTCGGGATTGGCGACCTTCACCCCCAGCGCCGTCGGGAAGCCATAGCCCAGCGTGCCGTTGAAGCCCGAGGTGATCATGGTGCGCGGCTTGTAGACCGGCAGCCCATACCACGCGATGTAGGCCACCTGCGTCACCTCGTCGACGATCAGCCCGTCCTCGCCGACCGCCTCGCGGATCGCCTGCACCAGCCCGTACTGCGGCTGCGCCTTCGACACCTTGGCCAGCGCCGTCTCCTTCGCCGCCGCGATCGCCGCCCGCCGCGCCGTGCCCGCGTTCTTCGCCACCGCGTCGCACAGCGCCTTCGCGCCATCCTTCGCATCCGCCACGATCGGCACGTCCACCGTCAGTCGGCGATGCTCGGCCGGGTCGATGTCGATGCGCGCCAGCTTCAGCCCTGCCGGCGACGGCGCCCAGCGGCTCAGCGGCACATCCAGCCGCGTGCCGATGCCGATCAGCAGGTCGCACTTGTCCCACAGCTCGAACCCCGCGACGGTGCCGAGCGACAGCGGATGGCGGCTGTCCACCACCCCCTTGCCGGTGCGGAAACTCACCACCGGCGCGCCGATCTTCTCCGCCAGCGCCAGAACCTCCGGCCCCGCCTCGTTGGCCCCGCCGCCAACCCAGATCATCGGAAACGCCGCCGCATCCACCAGCTTGGCAAGAGCAGAAATCTTCTCCGGATCCGGCACCGGGTTCGGCCGCCGGCCCAGCGGGTCCATCGGCGTCACGTCGGCCATCGCCGGGAACATGTCCCACGGCATTTCGACCGCCACCGGCCCCGGCCGCCCCGAGGTCATCGCCTGGAACGCCCGCGCCATCACTTGCGGCGCATCGGTCGGGTGCTCGATCCGCTCGGCGAATTTCAGCATGGATTTCAGCGTCGCCAGCTGGTCCGGCATCTCGTGCAACTGCCCGCGCCCGCGCCCGATCATCGCGCTCGGCACCTGGCCCGTAATGCACATCACCGGCGCGTTCACCCCCCACGCCGTCAGCAGCGCGCCCATCGTGTTCATCACCCCCGGCCCCGGCACCACGGTGAAGGCCGACGGCTTGCCCGTGCTCTGCGCATAGCCCAGCGCCATGTAGGCCGTCGTCTGCTCATGGCGCGCATTCAGCACCCGCAACTGGTTGGCGTTGCGCGCGAAGGCATCGAACAGCCCATACATCTGCACGCCCGGCAGCCCGAAGATGGTGTCCACGCCGTGGCGCAGAAGCGAATCGACAACGGCATCGCCGCCGGTCATGCGAGGCATGGTGTGCTCCCTTGGTTTCCTGTCCCGCCCCGATCGTGGCACGGACCGCCCGCCACGGGAATGCCGCCCCGCCCGCTTGGCCGCCTCCGGCCGCGATGCGATACTCGCCCACCGGCAGCACGCGCGCCGGCCACGGGGGAACCACCATGGATTTCGAAACGCTGGCACTCTCGCGCCGCAGCATCCGCGGCTACAAGCCCGACCCCGTGCCCCGCGCCGTGATCGAGGAAATCCTCGCCGTCGCCAAGGCCGCGCCCTCCTCCATGAACACCCAGCCCTGGCACGTCCATGTGCTGACCGGCGCCCCGCTCGAACGCGTCCGCCAGCGCAACACCGAAACAATGCTCGGCGGCGCCAAGGCCAACCGCGAAATCCACAGCCACGGCGAATACGAAGGCGTCCACCGCCAGCGCCAGGTCGCCATCGCCATCCAGCTGTTCAGCGCCATGGGCATCGCCCGCGACGACAAGCCCATGCGCCAGGACTGGGTGATGCGCGGCTTCCGCCAGTTCGACGCGCCCGTCTCCCTCGTCCTCACCTACGACCGCACCCTCGACCCCGGCGCCGTCGTGCACTTCGACCTCGGCGCCCTGTCCTACGGCATCTGCCTCGCCGCCTGGAACCGCGGCCTGGGCACGGTGATCAACGGCCAAGGCATCATGCGCTCGGAAATCGTCCGCGAGGAAGCCGCCATCCCCGCCGACGAAGTCATCATGACCTGCATCGCCCTCGGCTACCCGAACGAAGACTTCGCCGCCAACACCGTCAAGGCCACGCGCGAACCGAACGACAACTTCGTGCGCTATGTTGGGTTCGAGGACTGAGTGAACGAAAGGCAAGGGCTTCGCCCTTGACCCACCAAAGGCCGGGGGCCTTTGGAAACCCAATACTTCAGTAATGGAGGTCCAGGGGCTCGGCCCCTGGCGGGGTGCGGGGCAGCGCCCCGCCCTTACTTGCCGGCGCCAACAGGATTGTCGACAATCCCGCCAAAGCGGGAAGGAACCACCAATGTCCTGGCAGGAAGAAATCGACGAACTGAACCGCCGCCGCGAAATGGCCGAGGCCATGGGCGGCACCGAGGGCATCGCCCGCCAGCGCCAGAACGGCAAGCTCCTCGTCCGCGAGCGCATCGCCGCCATCGCCGACCCCGGCAGCTTCGACGAGTTCATGGGCCTCACCGGCACCGGCACCTATGAGAACGGCAAGCTCGCGCGGTTCCTGCCCAAGCCCGTCGTCGTCGGCACCATCAAGCTCGACGGCCGCAAGGCCATCGTCACCGCCGGCGACTTCACCGTCCGCGGCGGCTCCGGCGGCCAGCGCGGCGGCATGGGCCAGGAACTCTCCGCCGCCGAGCGCGCCATCGAATGGCGCCTGCCCTATGTCCGCCTGCTCGACGCCGCCGGCGGCTCCGTGCGCACCTTCGAGGATTACGGCCGCACCTACCTGCCCGACGGCAACGCCTGGACCCAGCTCGACGTCCGCCTGCTGAACATCGTCCCCACCGTCTCCGCCGTGCTCGGCTCGGTCGCCGGCCTGCCCGCCATCAACGCCTGCCTGTCGCATTTCTCCGTCATGGTGAAAGGCATCTCCCAGATCTTCCCCGGCGGTCCCCCGGTGGTGAAGGAGGCCCTGGGCCTTGACATCACCAAGGAGGAACTCGGCGGCGACCACATCCACACCCGCATCTCCGGCTGCATCGACAACGTCGCCGAAACCGAGCAGGACGCCTTCGACCAGATCCGCCGCTTCCTCTCCTACCTCCCCCCCAGCGTCCACGAACTCCCCCCGCGCGGCCCGGTCACCGACGACCCCGCCCGCACAGAGGAAGCCCTCCTCTCCGCCATGCCCAAGAACAAGCGCGCCACCTACGACGCGCGAAAGGTGCTGAACGCCGTCATCGACAAGGGCAGCTTCTTCGAAATTTCGCCTCTCTACGGCCGCGCCCGCATCACCGGCCTCGCCCGCATCGACGGCTTCCCCGTCGCCATCATGATCAACAACCCCCGCTACAACGGCGGCTCGACCGACGTCGCCGCCGGCTCCAAGGCCACGCGCCTGATGGGCCTGGCCGACCTCTTCCACCTGCCGCTGATCTCGCTCGCCGACGAGCCCGGCTTCATGGTCGGGCCGGACGCCGAACGCCAGGGCATCGAGCGCGCCGGCGCCCGCATGGTCGCTACCGTCTGCTCCACCCGCATGCCCTGGTGCACCATCGTCCTCGGCAAGCTCTACGGCGTCGCCGGCCAGTGCCACCACCGCCCCACCGGCATGTTCCGCCGCTACGCCTGGCCCAGCGCCAACTGGGGCAGCATGCACATCACCGGCGGCGTCGCCGCCGCCTATCGCCGCGAAATCGCCGAGGCACCAGACCCCCAGGCCAAGAAAGCCGAAATCGAAGCCCGCCTCCAGGCCCTCGCGTCACCCTTCCTGACCGCGGAATCCACCGGCCAGGACATCATCGACCCACGCACCACCCGCCGCCACCTGGTCGAATTCGTCCACGACGCCCAACGCATCCTGGCCAGCCAGGTCGGCGTGCCGGGGCTGCCATACCTACCCTAGGGAAAGCAAGGGAAGGCCAGGGCTCTGCCCTGGACCCGCAAAGGGCCGACGGCCCTTTGATCCCCATTACATCTATAGTTTTCAAGGTCCAGGGGCTTGGCCCCTGGCCTTGCTAGGCTTGGTGATACCGCGCCTACATCTCCACCACGACATACTGCCGCTCAACGCTCACCGCCACCGTCTCCGCCTTGAACGGCCCCTTCGCCAGCGTGCCGCCTGCCTCCACCGTCACGTTGAACGACCGCGCCTTGAAGTCGTTCGGCTCGCACCAGCTCTGCCCGGTGCGGATGTCGAACTCCCAGCAATGCCACGGGCAGCGGATCATCTCCCCCTGCCGCGCCAGCCCATACTCGCCGGGCAAGGGCGAAACCAGCTGGCTCAGGATCGCCCCCTCGCACAGCTTCGCCCCCTGGTGCGGGCACACATTGATCAGCGCGAAGAACTCGCCGCCGATGTTGAACACCCCGATCTGCCGCCCGCGGACCGTCACGATCTTGCGCCCGCCCGGCGGAATCTCATCCGCCGCGGCCACCACATGCCGGCTCGCCATCAGTCCAGCCGGTACAGCGCGAGCGCATTCTCGCGATAGATCAGCCGCGCCCAGTCATCCGGCAGCTTCACCTTGAACGCATAGCGCGGATCGTCCTGGTCCCAGTGCGGATAGTCGGTCGAGAACATCACCCGGTCCGGCCCGATCCACTCGATCGTCTGCAGCATGTCCTCCGCCTGCTCCGGCTCTTCCATCGGCTGCGTCGTCACCCAGAAGTGCTTGCGCATGTATTCGCTCGGCGCCATCCGCAGCGGCGCCTCCGCCCGCAGCCGATTCCAGGTCTTGTCCAGCCGCCACGCCAGCGCCGGCCACCAGGCGAACCCGCCCTCCACCATCACCACCTTCAAATCCGGCAGCTCGTCGAACACCCCCTCGCACACCATCGACGTCACCAGCGTCTGAATCGTCTGCACGTACGACGGATGCTCCTCATGGTAGAAACTCGGCCACCCGCCCCCGGTCGAGGCATGCCCGCTCGTCCCCCCAAGATGCAGCGAAATCGGCAACCCATTGGCCGCACACGCCGCCAAAATCTTGCGATACCGCCGCCGCCCCAGCGGCTCCAGCCCGCGCGGTGGAATGTTCACCTGCGCGAACCGCCCATCCCCCGCTCGCTTCTCGATCTCCGCGATCGCCGCATCCTCGTCCTCGATGGTGATCTGCACCGAAGCCTTCAGCCGCGGATCAGGATCGCAAAACACCGCCGCCTGCCACTCGTTGACAGCCGTCGCCATCGCCGCCGCGAACTCCAAGTTCCGCTCCGCCGCCGCCCCGCCCACCAGCGGCGCCAGCAGCCCGTAGCGCACGTCGTACAGATCGAGCAGCTGCTCCTGCATCAGCTTCAGGTCGCTCCCCGGCGGCCCCCCATCCGTCGGCCACGCATCCATCCGCATCCCGTTCCCCGGCGACATCCGCGGATACAGCGACCCCTTGTGCAACGGCTGCCGCGCCCGGTTCCCGATCGTCACCCGATGCTCCCGCCACCGCGCCGAAAGCCACGGATCGAAATCCGCCGGCGTGCGAAAGAACGGATGCACATCGCAATCGACAAACCCCATGTGCTGCCGACCGGGCGAATCGATGCGCGTCTCGCGGAGAGTCACGTTCATGGCGTCGTCTCCATTCTATCTCTGTTGCAGCCGAGGATAGGTCGCAAGCGGGTTGTCGATCATCATCTTTCGCAGCATCCCCTCCGGAATGCCGGCGGGCACGGGATCGCTCCCGTCATAATGCCAATGCGGATAATCGCTCGCGAACAACAGCATCTCGTCGCTCCCGAGCTGGTCCAGCATCCGCGCCAGCCCCTCCCCCCCATCCATCGCATCCAGCGGCTGCGCCGTCAGCCGCACCCGCTCGCGAATGATATCCCCCGGCAGCCGGTCCAGCCACGGCACCTCGCTGCGCACCCCGCGCCAGGTCTTGTTCATCCGCCAGATGCTCGCCGGCACCCACGTCACGCCCGACTCGATCAACACCACCCGCAGCTCCGGGAACTTCTGGAACACCCCCTCCGCCAGCAGCGAATTCAGCGCCGCCGCCATCCCCTGCGCATACGAAACGTAATCCTCCAGCAGCGTCGACCCCCACCCCCCCGCACTCAGCGGATGCCGGAACGTCGACCCCGCATGCAGACCGATCGGCAACCCATGCTTCTCCGCCGCCCGATAAATCGGCCACATCTGCCGCCGCCCCGCCGGCAACTCCGCATTCGCCAGCATCAAAACCTGAACGAACCGCCGATCCCCGGCCATCCGCTCGATCTCCTCCGCCGCCAACTCCCCGCTATGCTGCGGCACCAAAATCGACGCCCGCAGCCGCGGATCCCGATCCAGCCACTCCGCCGCCACCCAATTATTCACCCCCCGGCACAACGCCGCCGAAAGATCCTCGCTCATCATCGCCTGCGCGCCATACAGCACGTTGCAGATCGCCAGACCCGTCCCCATCGGGTCCAGCACATGCGCCTGCATGTCCGCCAGCGAACTCCCCGCCACCCCCTTCGCCAGCTTCCAATCCGGCCGCACATTGATCGGCGCATTCGGCGGAAACGCCATCAGCTCGAAACTGTCCCGCTCCAGCCCCCGCCGCAGCATGTGCTCCCGCCAATACGCATCCATGTACGGCAGCAACACCCCCGCCCCCGGCACCGCCGGATGAATGTCGCAATCGATCGCACCAACCGTCGAAACCGCCATCGCCGTGGCGTCTGTGGCCGACATGCTTCCCCCTCACCCGCAACCGCCCCCGATTCCGCAGCCCATCCATGCCGATTGTCAACATCCGCCCGATTGACATCCCCCCACGCCCCTTCACG
>CAMDGX010000099.1 GCA_945897825.1 Asaia bogorensis
CGGCGGTGGTGGGCGGGTTCGTGGCGCTGGCGATCCTGGCCGGGAGCGCGTGGTTCGCAGCACTGGGGCCGCTCGGGCGGATGGCGCCGCGCTTCGGGGTGGTGGCGGCGGTGGCGGGGTTCGGGCTGGTGGCCCGGCTGGCCTGGTTCGGGCCGGAGCCGGTGCTGGACAGTGACTGGCTGCGCTACCTGTGGGATGGCGGGCTGGCGGCGCAGGGCCTGTGGCCGTGGGGTGCGCCACCGGCCGGGCTGGATGCGGCGGCGCTGGGGACGGCGGCGGAGATGCTGCGGGGGCGGCTCAACTTCACCCACCTGCGGACGATCTATCCGGCGACGGCGCAGGCGGCGTTCCTGCTGGCGCATTGGGGTGCGCCGTGGGAGCTCGCGGGGCTGCGGGCGGTGATGCTGGCGGGCGAGGCGGGGACGGTGGCGCTGCTGGTGCTGGCGCTTCAGCGGCTCGGGATGCCGGTGATGCGGGCGGCATGGTGGTGGACCTGCCCGCTGCTGCCGGTGGTGCTGGTGGGGGGCGCGCATGTCGATGCGCTGCTGCCGCCGCTGCTGCTGGGGGCGGTGCTGGCGGCGCTGGCCGGGCGCGGGGTGGCGACGGGGGTGCTGCTCGGGCTGGCGGCGGGGGTGAAGGTGTGGCCGCTGCTGCTGGCGCCGCTGCTCGGCCGGGTGCTGCCGCGCGCCGCCATCGTGCCGGCGGCGCTGGCGCTGGCGGTGACCTCGGCGGCCGTGCTGGCGCCGCTGCTGGCGACGGCGTCCGGCTCGGATGCCGGGCTGGTGGCCTATGCGCGCAGCTGGGTGGCGGGCAATGCGCCCTTTGCCTGGGCGCTGGCGTTGCTGGGGGGCGGGGCGGAGCCGGCGTTGCGGCTGATGCTGGCGCTGGGCGGGGCCTGCGTGGCGCTGGCGGTGGCGGTGCAGCGGCCGGGCGACGCACGCGCAACGGCTGCACGCGCGTTGGTGGTGGCGGCGGCCGTGTTCTATCTGTCGCCGACGCAGTTCCCCTGGTACGTGGTCTGGTTCATGCCCTTCGCGACGTTGCTCGGCTGCCGGGCGTTGCTGCTGCCGCCGGTGCTGCTGCCAGTGTACTGGTTGTCGGGGCCGCTGCGGGTGGCCGGGCACCCGGAGGTTTTCGCGCATGTGGTGGCGGCGGTGCCGCTGCTGGCGGTGGCGGTGGCGCTTGCCTTCGAACGGAAGCGGGCATGAGCGCGACCCAGGGACCGGCTCCGGGCGGGCTGCGCGTGGCCGTGGTGATCCCCGCGCTGAACGAAGCCCCGGCGCTGCCGCATGTGCTGCCGGCGATCCCTTCCTGGGTGGCGGAGGTGATCGTGGTCGACAACGGCAGCCGCGATGCCACCGCCGCGGTCGCCGCCGGGCTGGGCGCGCGCGTGGTGTCGGAGCCGCGGCGCGGCTATGGCCAGGCCTGCCTGTCCGGCATCGCCGCGCTGTCGCCGGGGATCGACACGGTGGTGTTCATGGATGCCGACGCCTCCGACCGGCCGGAGGAGATGGACCGGCTGCTGGCGCCGATCGTGGCAGGGGCGGCGGACATGGTGATCGGCTCGCGCCCGCTGGGGGCCGAGCCCGGCTCGCTGACCCCGGTGCAGCGCTTCGGCAACGCGCTGTCCTGCTGGCTGATCCGGGTGCTGTGGGGGGTGCGCTTCACCGATCTCGGCCCGTTCCGCGCCATCACCCGCCCGGCGCTGGCGCGGCTGGAGATGCAGGACCGCAATTTCGGCTGGACCGTGGAGATGCAGGTGCGCGCCGCCGGGCGGGGCCTGCGCTGCGCCGAGATCCCGGTGACCTACCGGCGGCGGATCGGCCAGTCGAAGGTGTCCGGCACCATCTCCGGCTCGGTGAAGGCCGGGGTGAAGATCCTGTGGGTGATCGGCACGGAGGCGCTGCGGCGCTGATCCCCGCCTAGGCCTCGCAGCCGTTGTCGCGCAGCAGGTCCACCACCGCCTCGGGCGGCACGTCCCGCTTGGTGAAGGCATGGCCGATGCCGTGGACCAGCACGAAGGCGAGCTGGCCGTCGCGCATCTTCTTGTCCTTACGCATGTGGGCAATCAGCTTGCCGGCCGAGAGGCGGCGGTTCAGGTGGGTGAGTTCGGCGGGCAGGCCGATCGCCGCCATGTGCGCCACCACGCGATCGGCCTCGGCCTGGGTGCACAGGCCCAGCCGGGCCGAGAGGCGGAACGCCAGCCCGATGCCGGCCGCGACCGCCTCGCCGTGCAGGATGGCGCCGTAGCCGAGTTCGGCCTCCAGGGCGTGGCCGAAGGTGTGGCCGAGGTTCAGCAGGGCGCGGCCGTCGTTCGGCTTCTCCTCGCGCTCGTCGTCGCCGACCACCATGGCCTTGAAGGCGCAGGCGCGCAGCACCGCCTCGGCCTGGGCGTCGCGGTCGCCGGCCACGACGGCGGCACCGTTCGCCTCGCACCAGTCGAAGAAGGCCGCGTCGCCGATCAGCCCGGCCTTGGCGATCTCGGCATAGCCCGCGCGCAATTCGCGCGGCGGCAGCGTGGCCAGGGCGGCGGTGTCGGCCAATACGGCACGGGGCTGGTGGAAGGCGCCGAGCAGGTTCTTGCCCTGGCGGGTGTTGATGCCGGTCTTGCCGCCGACCGAGCTGTCGACCTGGGCGAGCAGGGTGGTGGGGATCTGCACGAAGGGCAGGCCGCGCAGGGTGGAGGCGGCAACGAAGCCGGCCAAGTCGCCCACCACGCCGCCGCCCAGCGCGATGATGGCGGTGCGGCGCTCGACGCCCCAGTCCAGCACCTGGTCGACCACCTGGGCGTAGGTGTCCAGGCTCTTGGTCGTCTCGCCGGGCGGGACGGTGATGGTGGTGTGCGCGAAGCCGGTGGCATCGAGCCCGGCCAGCAGGCGCGGCAAATGCAGGGCGGCGACCTGGCTGTCGGTGATGACGACCGCGCGCTTCTGCGGCAGCACCGGGGCGAGCAGGGCGCCGGCGCGGCCGATCAGCCCGTCGCCCACCACCACGTCGTAGCTGGCCTGGGACAGCGCGAGCGACAGGCGGCGCGGCGGCGCCCAGGCGGTGATGGCGTCCTGCACCAGGGTGGTGGTGTGGTCCGGGCTGTCGTCGCCGCAATCGACCACGATGTCCGCCTCGGCATAGATCGGGTGGCGCTGCTCCATCAGCTTCCGCAGCACGTCGGCGGGGTCGCCGGCATTGAGCAGCGGGCGGTGGGTGCGCCCGGCCACGCGGCGCAGCAGCACCGGCAGGGGGGCGCGCAGCCACACGCTGACGGCATCGTTGCGCACGGCAGCGCGGGTGTCCGCGTCCATGAAGGCGCCGCCGCCGGTGGCCAGCACCAGCGGGTCGCCGGCCAGCAGGCGGCGGATGACGCGGCGTTCGCCGTCACGGAAGGCCGGCTCGCCGTAGCGGGCGAAGATCTCGGGGATGGCGCAGCCGGCAGCGGCCTCGATCTCGGCGTCGGCGTCGCGGAACGGCAGGCCGAGCCGGGCGGCCAGGCGGCGGCCGATCGAGGTCTTGCCCGCACCCATGAGGCCGACGAGCACGATGCTGCGCCCGGCCAGGGCCTCCGGCAGGGTGCAGCTTTCCTTCAGGGTTGTGTTGCGTGTCATGGCGGCGGAGGCTAGCACACCCGTAACGCGCGAGGCCACGCGCGCCCCTCGATCATGACGGAGTGCCATGAGCCGCATCGTACTCGCCGTCGTGCTGCTGTTGCTGCTGGTGCTGGGCGGCGGGTTCCTGCTGCTCGGCGCCTTCCCGCCGGAGATCGCGGTGCAGCCGGTGCAGAAGGTGCTGCCGAACGATCGCTTCACCCGGAGCAACTGAGGCCGTGGACCGGCATCTCGACGCGTTCCTGGAGATGCTCGCCGCCGAGCGCGGGGCGGCGCGCAACACGCTGCTGGCCTATCGCGCCGACCTGGAGGGTTTCGCTTCCTTTGCGGCCGCGCGCGGGGCCGGGATGGCAGGCGCGGACGAGGCGCTGCTGCGCGGCTGGATCGCCGACCAGTCCGCCCAGGGCATGTCGGCACGCACCGCGGCGCGGCGGCTTTCGGCGGTGCGGCAGTTCCACCGCTTCCTGCTGCGCGAGGGGGTGCGCGAGGACGACCCGACGCAGCTGCTCGATTCGCCCCGGCTGCCGCCAAGCCTGCCGAAATACCTCACCGAATCGGAGGTCGATTCGCTGCTGGCCGCCACCACCCGGCTGAAGCCGGCGCAGGGGCTTCTGGCGGCCGCGGCGCTGGAGATTCTGTATGCCACCGGGCTGCGCGTGTCGGAGCTGCTGGCGTTGCCGCGCGGGGCGGTCTCGGCGGACCGGCAGCTGCTGATCGTGCGCGGCAAGGGCGGGCGGGAGCGGATGGTGCCGTTGTCAGACGCGGCGCGCGCGGCGGCGGCGGCGTGGCTGGCGGCGCAGGAGGATCCGAAAGCGTCGCGCTGGTTGTTCCCCGGCCGCGATCCGCGCCAGGCGATGACGCGCCAAGGCTTCGGCCTGCTGCTCAAGCAGGTGGCGCTGGAGGCCGGGCTCGATCCGGCGCGGGTCAGCCCGCATGTGCTGCGCCACTCCTTCGCCAGCCACATGCTGGCGCGCGGCGCCGACCTGCGCAGCCTGCAGATGCTGCTGGGCCACGCCGACATCGCGACGACGCAGATTTACACCCATGTGCTCGCCGAGCGGCTGCAGCGCCTGGTGGCCGAGCACCACCCTCTGGCACGATGAGCGCCCTGCCCCCCGCGCGGAGCTGGAACCCGCGGCGCTGGGCGCTGCTGCTCCATGGCCTGCTGTGGCCGGTGCTGGCGCTGTTCTGGCTCGCGGTGGCGTCGATGATGATGGAGGCAGCACATGCCTTCCCGGGCTGGGCGGTGGTGCTGTGGCTGGCTGGCTGCGCGTATATGGCGCTGTTCAGCCTGCACCTCGGCTACGAGGCGTTGCGGCGGCTGGCCGCCCCTGCGCCGGGGCTGGCGGTGGGGCCGGAAGGGCTGCTGGACCGGCAGCTGGCCGCCGCGCCGATTCCCTGGAGCGAGATCAAGGCGCTGAACATCGCCCGTTTCCGCACCACGCGGGTGCGCCTGGAACTGACGGCTGCCGGCGACGCGCGGGTGCGGCCGGTGATGCGGCGGCTCGCGCGGCTGGGGCGGGCGGTCGGCATGCCGAGCTATGGTGTGAGCCTGATGGGGCTTGGCGCCGTCGATCGCGAGGTGGCCGTGGCGGTGCAGGCCTGGTTCGACGCCATGCGTGTTCCTGAACGCTCCCCTGGGGGCGGTCCGGCGGGGGCTGACCCGGCGTGACGCAAATGCTACAGCCCGCGACCATGCGCCACTTTCTGGACTTCGAAAAACCCATCGCCGAGCTGGAAGGCAAGATCGAGGAGCTCCGACGGATGTCGGAGGGCGATTCGATCAACATCGCCGACGAGATCGCCCGCCTCACCGACAAGGCCGACAAGCAGCTGCGCGCCACCTACGCCAAGCTCACCGCCTGGCAGAAGACGCAGGTGGCCCGCCATCCGCAGCGGCCGAAGGCGAACGACTACGTGCGCGCGCTGATCACCGACTTCACGCCGCTGGCCGGCGACCGCGCCTTTGCCGACGACGCAGCGGTGATCGGCGGGCTCGGCCGGTTCGAGGGGCGGTCGGTGGTGGTGCTGGGCACCGAGAAGGGGGCGGACACGGAAAGCCGCGTCGCCCATAATTTCGGCATGGCCAAGCCCGAGGGCTACCGCAAGGCGCGGCGGCTGATCGAACTGGCCGGGCGGTTCGGGCTGCCGGTGCTCACCTTCGTCGACACCTCCGGCGCCTTCCCGGGCATCGAGGCGGAAGCGCGCGGGCAGGCCGAGGCGATCGCGCGCTCCATCGAGGCGTGCCTGGAGGCGCCGGTGCCGGTGCTGGCGACGATCATCGGCGAGGGCGGTTCGGGCGGCGCGATCGCGCTGGCGGCCGGGGACACGATCCTGATGCTCGAACACGCCGTGTATTCGGTGATCTCGCCCGAGGGCTGTGCCGCGATCCTGTGGAAGGATGCCGCCCAGGCGTCGGCGGCGGCGGAGGCGCTGCGGATCACCGCGGAGGACCTCAAGCGCCTGGCCCTGATCGACGTGGTGGTGCCGGAGCCGATGGGCGGCGCCCACCGCGCGCCCGAGGAGGCGATGCAGGCGGTGCGCACGGCCCTGGTGACGGCCCTGGCGCCGCTGCTGGCGCTGGACGCGGCGGCGCTGCGCAGCCGGCGGCGGGACAAGTTCCTTGCCATGGGGCGTGAGGCGCTGGTCTAGCAAGCATGTTCTTTTTTGAAAAAAAGAACCAAAAAACTTTTATCCATTGGCACGGTGAATCGCCGGTAAGCCGGATGCCAATGGGAAAAAGTCTTTTTGCTTCTTTTTCTTCAGAAAAAGAAGATTCTTCCTTGTTTTCTTTCTGATGCGAGGCCTTTCCCTCCTGCTGGGCGTCTGCGGCGCGGTGGCCGCCGTGCTGGCGTGGCAGGCGCTGATGCCATTGCTACCACCCGACCCGGCGGGGTCGAGCATGGCGGTGCGGCTGGGTCGCGGCTGTGCGGCGTTGTTGCCGGGGGCGGCGGTGCTGGCGCTGATGATCCTGGCGCAGATGGCATTTCGCTTCGCCGCCGGCGCGATCGATCCGCTGGCCGGGCGGGACGGGCGCTGGCTGCAGGTCAACCAGCGCGCGATCACCAACACGGTGGAGCAGTTCGCCGTGTTCGCCCCCGCGCTGTTGGCGCTGGCCGCCGGGGTGAGTGCGGCGCGGATGGGCGAGGTGATGGCGGCAGGGCTGGTGTTCGCGGGCGCGCGGCTGCTGTTCTGGGCCGGCTACCTTGCCGCCCCGCTCGGCCGCTCCTTCGGCATGGCGGCGACCCTGGTCACCACACTGGCGACGCTGGGAGCGGCGGCCTGGGTCTGGACGCACTGATGGCGCCGCGGGATGCGGGCCAAGCCGCGCCGCCCGCCGGGAACCTGTTCCTGCGGGTGTTTCCCTCGATCATGCTGCCGATGTTCCTGGCCTCGGTGGACAGCACCATCGTGGCCGCCGCCCTGCCGGCGATCGCGGCGGACATGGGCGAGGTGGAGCGCGTTTCCTGGGTGGTGGTGGCGTTCCTGGTGGCGGCGACGATCGCCGCACCCGTGTATGGCAAGCTCGGCGACGTGGTCGGGCGGCGGCGGATGCTGCTGGTGGCGCTGGGGATGAACCTGGTCGCCTATGTGGTGTGCGCCTCGGCGACCAGCGTGACGCAGCTGGTGCTGGCGCGGGTGCTGCACGGCTTCGGCGCCGGCGGGCTGATGACGCTGGCGCATGCGCTGATCGGCGAGAGCGTGCCGCCGCGCGAACGCGGGCGCTACCAGGGCTACAACGCCAGCGTCTATGTCAGCGCCAGCATGTTCGGCCCGGTGGCGGGCGGCTGGCTGACGCAGGGGTGGGGCTGGCAGGCGGTGTTCCTGGTGAACATCCCGCTGTGCCTGTTGGCGATCCTGCTGGCGTTCCGGCTGAAGCCGGGCGTGCCGGTGGGCGGCAAGCTGCATTTCGATTTCCTGGGGGCGGGGCTGTTCGCGCTGTTCATCGCGCCTGCGCTGCTGGCGCTGGAGCAGGCGCGGCGGTTCGAGCTGGCGGCGCTGCCGGCGATGGCCGGGCTGCTGGCTTTGGCGGTCGTCTCGCTGCTGCTGCTGCTGCGCCAGGAACGGCGGGCGACCTCGCCGCTGCTGCCGGTGGCGCTGCTGAAGCAGAGTGCGGTGTGGCGCACCGATGCGCTGGCCGGCGCGTCGGGGGCGGCGATTGTGGCGCTGATCACCTTCCTGCCGATCTATCTCTCGGTGGTGCGCGGGGTGCAGCCCGGCGAGATCGGGCTGCTGATGCTGCCGCTGACGGCGCTGACCGCGGTCGGCTCGCTCATGACCGGGCAGATCATCGCGCGCACCGGCTACACGGCGATCGTGCCCTCGATCGGCCAGGCGGTGTGCGCCGTGCTGGTGGCGGGGATGGCGCTGTTCGGGCACGGGCTGAGCAACACCGAGCTGTCCTTCCTGCTGGGCGGCATCGCGCTGTCCTCCGGCACGGCGATGCCGGTGGTGCAGGTGACGCTGCAGCTGCTGGCCGGGCCGAAGCAGCTGGGGGCTGCCTCGGCCAGCGTGCAGTTCTCGCGCTCGATCGGGGCGGCGATCGGCACCGCGATCGTCAGCGCCGTGCTGTTCGCCACCCTGGCGGCGATGGACGGGGAGGTGGCCGCCCTGTTCGGCCGCATCGTGCAGGAAGGGCGGGCCGCATTGTCCGGCCTGTCGCCGGCGCGCGCGGCGGAGGCGCAGGCGGAAATCCGCGAGGCGTTCCGCGCCGCGTTCCTGACGGTGGCTGCGATGTCGGCGCTGGCGAGCGCGCTGGCGTGGTCGATCCCGCTGCGAAGGATCTGAAACAGGCGCTACATCTCTTAAGTGTGGGGGTCTGGGCAGAGCCCAGCCCTTCCTTATCCAGTTACTCGTCCACCAAAGCTTCCGGGATTGGTTCGGGGGTCGGTTCGGGCACCTGCTCCGAATCCATCAGCGTCACGGCGTCGGACACCGACAGGGTTTGCCCCTTTGCCTCGCCGCGGCGGCGGATCAGCGCCACGCGCTCGCCGGCGATGCGGGAGCGTTCGGCGGCGAAGGCCATGTCGTGGCTTTCCAGCGATTGTTCCAGCGAGGTGAGCGCGTCGGGCGAGACGCCGCGGCGCTTGCGTTCCTGCACGCGGCCGAGGAAGTCGGCCATCAGCTCGTCGTCGCCGCCGCCATGGGTGGCGTCGGCGGCGACCGTCATGGTGCTGGTGCGGATCTCCTCGGTGCGGAAATCGGCCACCGCGATGGTGCCGGCGGTGAAGTCGCCGATGATCTCGCCGTGGCTGCCCATCACGTGCAGCGTGCGGGTGTTGTCGCGGGTGAAGGCGGAGACGTTCATCGTGGCGGTGACGCCGTTGGCGAAGCCGAGCGTGACCGACTGGTGGTCCATCACGTCGTTGTCGCAGCGATAGACGCAGCGGCCGTACTGGCCGGTGTGCAGGGCGGCGGCGATGCCGATGGGCGAGGTGTCGAGCGAGACGACGTCGTGCGGCCAGGTGTTCTGCGGCGGCAGCTGCTCCAGGTAGATGTGCAGCGCCGAGTAGGGGCATTTGCGCTCGACGGCGCAGCCCTGGTCGCAGCGGTCGGTGGAGCCTTCGGGGGCGTTGGCGCGGGTGAAGTGGCCGAGCCGCCCGACCGATTCGACATGGGTGCAGCGCGCGTCGATCAGCCAGCGCAGGATGTCGAAGTCGTGCGAGGCCTTGCTGAGGATCATCGGGCTGGATTCGTCGGCGCGGCGCCAGTTGCCGCGCACGTAGCTGTGGGCGAAGTGCCAGTAGCCGACCTGCTCGGTGTGGCGCACGGTCTGCAACGTGCCGATCACGCCGCGCTCCAGCAGCTGGCGCATGCGCTGGAAGAACGGCGTGTAGCGCAGCACGTGGGCGACGGTGATGTCGGTGCCGCAGCGGCGGGCGGCGGCGCGCAGGGCGCGCAGTTCGGCCGGCGTGGTGCAGATGGGCTTTTCCAGCAGGATCGCGGGTGCCTTGCGCATCGCGGCCATGGCGGCGGGGTAGTGCAGCTTGTCCGGCAGGGCGATGATCACGGCGTCGAGGCCGCGCTCACGCTTCAGCAGGTCCTTCCAGTCGCCGTACTGGTGCTTGGGCGGCACGCCGTGCTCGGCGCCGACGGCTTCAAGGCGGTCCGGCCGCATGTCGGCGATGGCGACGACCTCGGCGAGGTCCGGGCGGCGGAGCATGTAGCGGCCATAGGCGGTCGCACCCCGGTTGCCGGCGCCGAGGATGCCGATGCGGGCACGAATCATGCGACCGCCCCTTTGGGCTGCGACGCGCGCGGCGAGGATGGCTTGGACGAGGGGGGCTTGGGCGAGGAGGGGCGCAATGGCGCCTTCGGCACCGTCGCCGGCTGCGCCACGGCGTTCAGCGCGGCGAGGAAGCGGGCGCAGAATTGCTGCGCGGTGTCCTCGCGCACCCGCGCCAGCAGGGCCGCGTGGCGCGCCTGGCGCTCGGCGAGGTCCATGCGCAGGGCGAGGTCGAGCGTGTCGGCCACCGATTCCGCGTCGAACGGGTTCACCACCAGGGCGGCATCCATTGATTCGGCGGCGCCGGCGAAGGCGCTGAGCACCAGCACGCCGGGGTCCGCCTCGTCCTGGGCGGCGACGAATTCCTTGGCGACCAGGTTCATGCCGTCGCGCAGCGGCGTCACCAGCCCGACATCGGACAGGCGGTGGAAGCCGGCGAGGCTGGAGCGCCGCACCGGGCGGGTCATGTAGCGCAGCGGTGTCCAGTCCGGCTCGCCGACGCGGCCGTTGAGGTCGCCGACCACGCGGTCCATCTCGCGGCGCAGGCGCTGGTATTCGCCGACATCCTGACGCGAGGTGGCGGCGACCTGGAGGAAGTTCACCCGCCGGCGCCAGCCGGGATGGCGGTCGAACAGCTGGCCGATGGCGGCCACGCGCTCCGGGAGGCCCTTGGTGTAGTCCAGCCGGTCGACGCTGAACACCAGCGCGCGGTCGCCGAGGCTGTCGGCGAGGCGGTGGGTCGCGGTGTCGGTGCTGGCGGCGCGGGCGGTGGCGGCGAAGCCGTCGGCATCGATGCCGACCGGGGTGACGACCAGGCGCACCAGCCGCCCGTCGTGCCGCAGCGCATCCGCGCCGTTCGGTTGCGCGCCGAGCAGGCGTTCGGCGGTGTCGCGGAAATTGGCGCGGTCGAGCGCGGTCTGGAAGCCCAGCACATCCGCCGCGCACAGGCCGCGCAGCAGGGCGGCGGCGCGTGGCAGGGCCGTGAACAGGCCGGCCGGCGCGAAGGGGGTGTGCAGGAAGAAGCCGACCGGCCCGGTGAAGCCGCGCGCGCGCAGTTCCTCCGGCAGGGTGAACAGGTGGTAGTCGTGCACCCAGATGCGGTCGCCGGGCCGCAGCAGCGGGGCCAGCACGGCGGCGAAGCGGGCATTGACCAGGCGGTAGCCCTCGTATTCGTCGCTGCGGAAGCGCAGCAGGCCGATGCGGTGGAGCAGCAGCGGGTAGAGCGCGGCGTTGGAGAAGCCCTGGTAGTAGGTCTGGTATTCCGCGGGGGTGAGGTCGGTGGTGGCGTAGGCGATGCCGTGCGAAAGCTGCACCGCCGGCGGGGCGGGGTTGGCGCTGCGCTTGCCGCTCCAGCCGAACCAGAGCGAGCCGGGCGGCACGCCGTCGGCCAGTGCGACGGCCAGCCCGCCGGCCTGGGCCGAGCGGTCCTGCGGGGCGGGCACGCGGTTGGAAACGATCACCAGGCGCGCACCGTCGTGCGGGACCAGGCGCGCACTATCGTGCGGGGATAGGGGCATGCCCTCGCCTCCTTCGACTTGCCGGACCCGGCGAACCACCCGGGACAAGGAACGACGTCGCCGCCGGGTTCCACCGAGGGCGCTGCCACGAACGGGAAATTGCCAGACAACAACGGCGCCGGACGTGGCCGGCCCTGGACTGGTCCGGATGGACGGGTCCAGATCTGGCGCATGGCGGAACAGTGCCGCCATGGGGTGGGTTCAGTCGTTCACCAGCAATCGATATGGGTGGGCACGATGCGCATTGCCAGGGTCATCGGCGATGCTTTGCCATATTCCTGCCGGAATCGCATTTTGTTGCGATACGGGGATTGTCGCGCCCGGATGATATTGCTCAGGCGGCGCGGCGATACGTCTTGGGAATTCCGGCGCGCGAGACCTGCCCGTGCATCGCCTCGTCCGGCAGGCCCTCGCGCAGGATGGCGCGGGCGGCGATCAGCTTCTCCAGGTTCACGCCGGTGGCGAAGCCCTGGCTTTCCAGAAGGAACACAAGGTCCTCGGTGACGATGTTGCCCGAGGCGCCGGGCGCGAACGGGCAGCCGCCGAGGCCGGCCAGCGCGCTGTCGAACTTGCGGATGCCCTCCTCCAGCCCGGCGAGCGCGTTGGCGAGGCCCAGGCCCATCGTGTCGTGCAGGTGCAGGCCCTGGAGCACCGGGCCGATCGCGGCGCGCACTGCGCGGACCTTGGCGCGGATGTCGGACGGATGGCCGTAGCCCACCGTGTCGGCCAGCGAAATGGCGTCGACCCCGGCGGCGGCCACGCCCTCGGCGACGCGCACCACGTCGTCGACCGGCACGGTGCCGTCGAAGGAGCAGCCGAAGGCGGTCGAGAGCGCGGCCTCGACCTCGACCTTCCGGTCCTGGGCGCGGATCCAGGCGACCATGCGGGCGATCTCGGCGATCTGCTCGTCGGGCGTGCGGTTCAAATTGGCGCGGCTGTGGCCCATCGTGACCGAGACGGGGATGGAGATGCGGTGCGCGCCGTTCTCCATGGCGCCCTGGGCGCCGCGCAGGTTCGGGGCGAGGGCCACGACCGTGACATCGGGCAGCAGCACGGCGCGGCGCACGATCTCCGGCGTGTCGGCCAGCTGCGGGATCAGCCGGGGCGAGACGAAGCTGCCGACCTCGATCTGCGGCAGGCCGGAAGCCGCCATCGCGGCGATCCAGCGCGTCTTGATCGCCGTGGGCATCCGCCCCTTGGCGATCTGCAGGCCGTCGCGCGGACCGACCTCGCAGATGGTGACGAATTCGGCCATGGCGTGGTGCTCCCCTGCTCCCATGTAGGGTGACGCCCCTGCGGGGGGTTCGCAAGACGGGCGCTTCCTGTGCCATGTTGCGCTGCAACGAGACATGCCGAGGACGAACCTGATGGCTTTCCTTCGCGCCCTGGGCCTGGCTCTGGCCCTGGCGGCACCCGCCGCCATGCCCGCCCGCGCCCAGATGGGCCCGCCCGGCCCGCCAACCATCGGCGTGGTGGCGGCGCAGACGCGCGCGGTGACCGAAAGCCAGGAATTCACCGGGCGCATCCAGGCCGCCCAGCGCGTGGAGGTGGTGGCGCGGGTCACCGCCTTCATCGCCGAGCGGCTGTTCACCGAGGGCGGCGAGGTGGCGGCCGGCGACCTGCTGTTCCGCCTGGACCGCGCGAGCTTCGCCGCCGAGGTCGCGGCACGGGAGGCGGCGGTGGCGCAGGCGACGGCGCTGCTGCGCAATGCCAACACCACGCTGAACCGTGCGCGCGCGCTGATCGGCTCGGGCGCCGGGCGCGCCTCCTCGGTGGATGATGCCGTGGCGCAGCAGGCGAGCCTGGCCGCCCAGCTGCAGGCCGCCGAGGCGCAGTTGCAGATCGCGCGCATCAACCTCGGCTACACCGAGATCCGCGCGCCGATCGCAGGGCGCGTTGGCCGCGCCGCGCTGTCGGCCGGCAACGTGGTGACGCCCGCCTCCGGCCCGCTGGTGGCGATCGTCAGCCAGGACCCGATGTATGTGACGTTCCCGGTCTCGGTGCGCGCCGCACTGGAGCTGCGCAACCGCTACGCCGACCGCGGCGGCTTCGCGGCGCTGCGGGTGCGGCTGCGGCTGCCGGACGGGCGCATCTACGGCCAGGCCGGCACGCTGGACTATGCCGACCCGTCGGTGGCGGCGAACACCGATTCGCTGACCCTTCGCGCCACCATCCCCAACCCGCTGCGCCCCGGCGCCCAGCCCGGCGAGCCCGGCGCGCGCGAGCTGCTCGACGGCGCGTTCGTGACGGTGTTCCTGGAAGGGGTGGCGCCGGTGCAGGCGCTGGCGATTCCCCGCGCCTCGGTGCTGTCGGACCAGCAGGGATCGTATGTGTACGTGGTCGACGGCGAGAAGAAGGTGCAGCAGCGCCGGGTGACGCTGGCCGCCTCGCCGCCCGGGCTCGCGGTGATCACCGGCGGGTTGCAGGAAGGCGAGAGCGTCGCCGCCGACGGGTTGCAGCGGCTGCGGCCGGGCCTGGTGGTGAACCCGGTGCCGGCGGGCGCGCCGCCAAGTGGTGCGCCGCCTGCGCCGGCGCCGCGGGGCTAGGCGATGTTCTCCGCCATCTTCGTCGACCGCCCGCGCCTCGCGGTGGTGATCGCCATCATCACCGTGATGGCCGGGCTGATCGCCTGGAACCGCATCCCCGTGGCGCAGTTCCCGGACATCGTGCCGCCGCAGGTGCGGGTGGTGACGCGCTTCCCCGGCGCATCGGCCGCCGTGGTGGAAAGCACGGTCGCCCAGCCGCTCGAAGCCGCGATCAACGGCGTCGACAAGATGCTCTACATGAAGTCGAACAGCAGCAACGACGGCAGCTACTCGCTGACCGTCAGCTTCGACCTCGGCACCAACCCGGACATCAACACCGTCAACGTCAACAACCGGGTGCAGGCCGCCCTGTCGCGCATGCCCGCCGAGGTGCAGCGCCAGGGCATCACGGTGACCAAGCAGAGCTCCGCGATCCTGAAATTCGCGCAGTTCTACTCGGAGGACCCGGCGCTGACGCCGCTGGTGGTGTCGAACTACGTCACCATCAACGTGCTGGACGCCATCGCCCGCGTGCCGGGGGTGGGCCAGGCGTTCATGTTCGGCGCACTCGACTATTCCATGCGCATCTGGTTCCAGACGGCGCGGCTGGCCGACCTGGGGCTGGCGCCGTCGGACATCATCGCGGCCCTGCAGCAGCAGAACACGCAGGGGGCGGTGGGCCGGATCGGCGCGCAGCCGACGCTGCCCGGCAACGCGGTGCAGCTCAACCTGCAGGCCAGCGGCAGGCGCGCGACGCCGGAGGAGTTCGGCGCCATCATCGTGCGGGCCAACCCCGACGGCTCGGTGCTGCGCGTGCGCGACGTGGCGCGGGTCGAGCTGGGGCCGGCGACGCAGGACACGGAATCGCGCCTGAACGGCCAGCCGGCGGTGTCGATCGGCATCTACCTGGCCCCCGGGGCGAACGCGGTGGAGACGTCGCGGCGGGTGCGCGAGACGCTTGAGGCGCAGTCGCGGCGCTTCCCGGCGGGCATGAAGCACATCGTGTTCTACGACAGCTCGTCGTTCGTGGCCGAGACGATCGGCGAGGTGATGAAGACGCTGGCCGAGGCGTTCGTGCTGGTGGTGCTGGTGGTGTTCGTGTTCCTCGGCAACCTGCGCGCCACGATCATCCCGGCCGTCGCGGTGCCGGTGAGCGTGATCGGCACCATCGCCGTGCTGCTGGTGCTGGGGTTCTCGGCCAACACCGTGACGCTGCTGGCGCTGGTGCTGTCGGTCGGCATCGTGGTCGACGACGCGATCGTGGTGGTGGAGAACGTCGAGCGGGTGATGGAGGAGGAGCCGCACCTGACGCCGAAGGAGGCCACCAAGAAGGCCATGGCGCAAATCACCGGCCCGATCGTGGCGATCTCGCTGGTGCTGCTGTCGGTGTTCGTGCCGATCGCCTTCATTCCCGGCGTGTCGGGCCAGCTGTTCCGGCAGTTCGCGGTGACGATCAGCGTGGCGATGCTGATCTCGGCGATCAGCGCGCTGACGCTGTCGCCGGCGCTGTGCGGCGTGTTCCTGCGCCATACCGACAAGAACCGCGGCATCATGGGCCGGGTGCTGCGCGGCATCGACCGGGTGCGCGACGGCTATGCCGCGATCGTGCGGCGGCTGCTGCGGCTGTCGATCCTGGGCCTGGTGCTGGTGGCGGCCTCCGGCTTCGGCATCTTCGGCATCGCGAAGCTGGTGCCGACGGGGTTCCTGCCGGAGGAGGACCAGGGCGCGTTCTTCGTGGCGGTGCAGCTGCCGGAAGGGGCGAGCCTGGAGCGCACGCGCGCGGTGGTGGGCCAGGTGGAGGGCATCCTGCGCGGGCTGCCGCAGGTGCAGAACACGCTGGCGATCGTCGGCTTCTCGCTGCTGGACGGCAGCGCGCAGAGCAACGCGGCGTTCATGGTGGCGCGCCTCAAGCCGTTCGAGGACCGCACGGTGGCGGCCGACCGGGCCCAGGCGGTGATCGGGCGGATGTTCGGCGCCGCACAGGGGGTGCGCGCGGCCGCGGTGTTCCCGTTCAACCTGCCGCCGATCATCGGCCTGTCGACCGGCGGCGGGTTCGAATACCAGATGCAGAACCTGGAGGGGCGCGACCCGGTGGAAATGGCCGCCGCGCTCGGCCCGCTGCTGGGTGCCGCGAACACCGACGGGCGGATGGCGCGGGTGTTCTCCACCTACAGCGCCGGCACGCCCTCGGTGTTCCTCGACATCGACCGCGACAAGGCCCAGGCGCTCGGCGTGGCGGTGACCGACATCTTCACCACGCTGCAGGCCACGCTGGGCGGCATCTACGTGAACGACTTCAACATGTTCGGCCGCACCTGGCAGGTGACGATCCAGGGCGAGGCGGCCGACCGGATCGACATGGACGCGGTGTGGCGCATCAACGTGCGCAGCCGCAGCGGGGCGATGGTGCCGCTGCGGGCGCTGGCCGAGGCGCGCATCGTGCTCGGGCCGCAGACGATCAGCCGCTTCAACAACTACCGCACCGTGACCGTCAGCGGTTCGCCGGCGCCAGGGATCTCCTCCGGCGATGCGCTGGCGGCGATGGCGGAGGTGTCGCGCCGGGCGCTGCCGCCGGGCTACGACTTCGAATGGACCGGCACGTCGTATCAGGAGGTGCGCTCGGCCGGGCAGACCGGGCCGATCCTGGCGCTGGCGCTGCTGTTCGCCTACCTGTTCCTGGTGGCGCTGTACGAAAGTTGGGTGATCCCGGTGCCGGTGCTGCTCAGCGTGTCGGTGGGCGTTCTGGGCGCGTTCGTCGGGCTGTTCCTGCGCTCTATGCCGCTCGACCTGTACGGGCAGATCGGGCTGGTGGTGCTGATCGCGCTGGCGGCCAAGAACGGCATCCTGATCGTGGAATTCGCCAAGGAGCGGCGCGAAGCCGGCATGAGCATCCGCGACGCCGCCGCCGCCGGGGCGCGGACGCGGTTCCGCGCGGTGATCATGACGTCGCTGGCCTTCGTGCTCGGGCTGGTGCCGCTGGTCACGGCGCAGGGGGCGGCGATGCTGTCGCGCCAGGCGGTCGGCATGCCGGTGTTCGCGGGGATGATCGGGGCAACGCTGCTGGGCATCTTCGTGATCCCGATGCTGTACGTGACGTTCCAGACCCTGCGCGAAGCCGGGCACCGACGGTTCGGGCGCGCGCCGGCCAAGGTGGGCGGGCATGCGGCCCCGCAGCATGGGGCGGAGGATTGACGCAGCCTCCCCTGTTCCCCCTTGGCCTTTCGGCCTTCCGGTGTACATGCTGTAGCCAATTGACCGTCCGCCCGGAGAGAGATCGCCCATGACCCAGTTCGGCGTTGCCCAGCCTGTCCGCCGTGTCGAGGATCCGCGCCTGCTGAAGGGCAATGGCGCCTATACCGACGACATAACGCCCGCCGGCGCGCTGTATGGCGTGGTGCTGCGCAGCCCGCATGCGGCGGCGAAGATCCTGTCGATCGACACTGCGGCCGCCAAGGCGACGCCCGGGGTGAAGGGCGTGTTCACCAGCGCCGACCTCAAGGCCGACGGGCTGGCCGGGCTGCCCTGCGCCGTGGTGCTCGACAACCGCGACGGCAGCAAGCAGTTCACGCCGCCGCGCCCGACCTTGGCCGATGGCGCGGTGCATCATGTCGGCGACCCGGTGGCGTTCATCGTCGCCGACACGCCGCGCGCGGCGCGCGACGGGGCCGAGGCGGTGATGGTCGACTACGACATCCTGCCCTCGATCACCGACCTCGCCGCCGCCCTGGACAAGGACGCGCCGCTGGTGTGGCCCGAGGCGGGCAGCAACATGTGCTTCGATTGGGAAATCGGCGACAAGGCCGCCACCGACGCCGAGTTCGCCAAGGCGGCGCATGTCACGCGGCTGACGGTGGTGAACAACCGCATCATCGTCTCCTCGATGGAGGCGCGCGCGGCGCTGGCGGAATACGACGCCGCCACCGGGCGCTGGACGCTGCATGCCAACACCCAGGGCGGCTGGCTGGTGAAGGGGCTGATCGCCGGCGTTTTCGGCGTGGAGGCGGAGAAGTTCCGCGTCATCACCCCCGATGTCGGCGGCGGGTTCGGCATGAAGCTGTTCCTGTATCCCGAGCATGTGCTGACCTGCTACGCCGCGCGCAAGCTGGGCGCGCCGGTGAAGTGGACGTCGGAGCGCTCGGAGGCGTTCCTGTCGGACACGCAGGGGCGCGACAACATCACGCTGGGCGAGATCGCCACCGACGCGGCCGGCAAGGTGCTGGCGCTGCGCACGCGCAACGTGGCCAACATGGGCGGCTACCTGTCCAACTTCGCGCCCTATATCCCGACGCTCGCAGGCACCGGCGTTCTGGCCAGCATCTACGGGTTCAAGGCGGTGTATGCCAACGTGGTCGGCGTGTTCACCCATACCGTGCCGGTGGATGCCTATCGCGGCGCGGGGCGGCCGGAATCCAACTACCTGGTCGAGCGGCTGATGGACGCCGCCGCGCGCGAGCTGAAGATCGACCGCGTCGAATTCCGCCGGCGCAACATGGTCGGGCCGGAGGCGATGCCGCACAGCACGCCGGTCGGCAAGACCTACGACAGCGGCGACTTCCAGCTGGTGCTGGACCACGCGCTCAAGACAATGGACTGGAGCGGCTTCGAGGCGCGGCGCGCGGCCGCCGCCGCGAAGGGCAAGCGGCGCGGCATCGGCATGGCCTACTACCTGGAGGCCACGGGCGGCGACGCCACCGAGCGCGCCGAGATCCGCTTCGCCGATGACGGGTTCGTCGATGTGTTCGTCGGCACCCAGTCGACCGGTCAGGGCCACGAGACCGCCTATGTGCAGCTGACGGTGGACCAGCTCGGCGTGCCCGGCGAGAAGGTGCGCATCGTGCAGGGCGACACCGACACCATCCCGGTCGGCGGCGGCACCGGCG
>CAMDGX010000100.1 GCA_945897825.1 Asaia bogorensis
CACCAGGGCGGCGAGCCCGGCGGTCTCATCCGGCGGCGGCAGGGCGGCCAGGGCGGCGCGGGCGGTCTCGGCGTCCTGCTGGCGGGCGGCGCGCTGGGCTGGTAGGCGGCGCAGGTCGGCGGCGAGGCGTTCATGCTCGGCGATCAGCCGGCGGGCCTCGCGCAGCGCCATCGGCGGCGGCAGGATGGCGGGATGGCCCAACTCGTGGCGCAGCCGGGCGGCCTCGGCTTCCGCGAGGCGGAGCTCGGCCGCGACGCCAGGCAGGTCGAGCATCGCCTTGCGCACCGCGCCGGCATGGTCGACCAGGGCGGCGATGGCATCGGCCTCGGCCAGGGCAGCGGGGTCCGGCGCCAGGGCGGCGATGTCCCCGGCGATCCGGTCGTGGCGGGACTGGGCGGCGCGCGCCGTTTCCGACGCGGCGGACAGGGCGGTGCGGGCCTCGTCCAGGAGGCGGCCGAGATCGGGCGGCAGCGGCTTCGCATCGGGATGGGCGGCGAGCCAGTCGGCGGCGGCGTCGTGGGCCGCGAGCAGCGGGCGCACGCGGCGCAGGCGTTCCAGCTGGGCGATGCGCAGGGCGGCTGCCCGGGCGGCTTCGTTGGCGGTGGCGCGGCGCGCTTCGGCCTGCTCCAGCGCCGCCTGTTCCCCGGCCCAGGCCTGCGGCGTGAACACCGCCTCCTCGAGCGCCTTGCGCGCGGCGGCGAGCTGATCCAGCGCCTGGTGGAACGGGCGGGCGGCCATGCGGCGTTCCGGGGCGATCGCGTCGCGCTCCTCGCGCAGCGTGGTCAGCAGCCCGCGCGCCTGGCGCAGGCCGCCGGCCGCGCTGACCAGCGCATCGGCCAGCGCGCCGCCCGAGGCCAGCAGGCCCTCGCCGCCGCGGCGCAACAGCGCGGTGTCGAGCGCGAAGAGGCGTTCGATCAGGGCGCGGTCCACCGGGCCGGTCGCCGCATCCAGCACGGCGCGGTCGAGCGGCGCGCCGTCGGCATCGATCAGCGTGTTGCCCTGGCCCTTGCGGCGGCCGAAGGCCAGCGCGCGGCCATCCGGCAGCACCGCCTCGGCCAGCAGGCGCATGCCGGCGACGCCGAAGCGGAAATCCATCGAGCTGCGCAGCGGAATGCCGCACAGCAGGTCGGCGAAGGCCTGGCGCAGCACCGACTTGCCGGCGCCGTTCGGGGCGAGCACGAGGTTCAGCCGCACCGGGTCGAGCGCGAGGTCCGCCGCCTCGAAACAGCCGTAGCGCAGCAGCCTGAGGCGGCCGAGGCGCATCAGCCCTCCCCGAGCCGGGCCAGGACCAGGGCGCGGGCGCGGTCGAGCAGGTCGGGCGGCAGGTCCCCCAGGGCCAGCCGCCGGGCGGGATGATCGGCCGGCAGGCGGCGGCCAGCCCCGCCATGGCCGAGCATTTTCGCGGCATAGGCCTGCAACGGCGGCAGCAGGGCGGATGCATCGGCCACGTCGATGGCGCGCAGCAGCGTGCCCAGCGCGTCGTCGCGCGCGCGGGGCGCCGCGGGGGCTGCGGTGGCCAGCCGGACATCCTCCAGCCACAGCTCCTGCCCGGCGGCGGTGGCCAGCGCCTCGGCGCGCAGCTTCTCGCGCAGGGATGCGGGGTCGGCACTGAGCGCGGCATGGGCGGCGCAGGTGCCGGACAGCACCAGGCGCAGCGCCAGCAGCCGCCCCTGCGCCTCGCCCAGTGCCGCTTCCAGCGCCGGACGCAGGCGGGACAGCGCCGCCTCCTCGTCCATCGCGCCGGACAGGTCGACCTCGACGCGCGCCCAGCGCACCACGTCCAGCGCCCGGTGCTCCAGCCCGGCGATCGCGCCGTCGCGCACCGACACCAGACTCGCGCCCTTGGCCCCGGCCTCGTTGACATCGCGGCCCTGGAGGTTGCCGGGGAAGACGATCCACGGGCGCTCGGCGATCACCTCGCGGGCATGGACGTGCCCGAGCGCCCAGTACGCGTAGCCGTGCGCGGATAGTTGTGCCGCGGTGCAGGGCGCATAGTTCTCGTGCCCGCCGCGCCCGGCAGCAGTGTGCAGCAGGCCGATGTTGAGCCGGCCCGGGATGGGCGCGGGATAGCCGAGAGCGAGGTTCTCGGCGACGTCGCGGCGGTGGAAGCCCTGGCCGTGGATGGCGACGCCGATGTCGTCCCACTCCACCGTCGCGGGGCGGTCGACCGGTAGCAGCACGGCCCCGCCGGGCCAGCGCAGGTGGCGGGTGATCTGGCTGGCGGCGTCGTGGTTGCCGCTGATCGCCACCACGCGGATGCCGGCGCCGGTGAGGCGGGCGAGCTGGCCGATCAGGAACTGGCCGGTGCCCCAGTCCTTCCAGTCGCCGTCATAGAGGTCGCCGGCCAGCAGCACGAAGGCGACGCGTTCCTGCAGCGCGAGGTCGACCAGGTTCGACAGCGCCTCGCGCGTGGCGCGGCGGATGCGCTCCACCGGCGCGTCCGCGTCGCGGGCGAGGCCGCGCAGCGGGCTGTCGAGGTGCAGGTCGGCCGCGTGCAGGAAGCGGAAGGCCGTCACGAGCTCTCCGGGGTGGGCATCGCGCCATCGTGCCCTGCGCCGGCGCGCAGGTCCACATGCTCACATGCCCGGCATCGCCGTCGCGCGCTGCGCGGCCTGGCGGACCGCCTGGGCCACGATGTCGGCCACCATCGCGGGCTCGGTGTGGTGCGGCATGTGCCCGTCATCCGCCACAGCGTGCAGGCGGCTGTGCGGCACGCGCTCGTGCAGCCAGCGCGACTGCGTGTCGAAGTCGACCACCTTGTCGCCGGTGCCGCCGACGATCGCCACCGGCAGGGTCAGCCGTTCGTAGCGCCCGGCGAGCGCCGCGGTGCCAGGGAGCATGGTCGCGGTGTCCATGGCGGTGGCACGCAGCTGGGACGGCCGCAGCGACAGGGCCATCGGGAACAGCGCATCGAACCGGGAGGTGACGCCGGCCGGCGCGAACAGCAGCCGCATGATCGGCCGGCGCAACAACCAGCCCAGCGGCGGCAGCACGGTGTGGCGCAGCAGCCCGCCCAGCAACGGCACGGCGGCGAGCGACATCAGCGGCACGTCCAGCCGCAGCGTCGGATGGTAGTAGCCGCTGACGAGCACCAGCGCCGACGCCCGCTCCGGGTATTCCAGCGCCAGCTCCAGCGCCGGCAGCACGCCCCAGGAATGGCCCACCACCACCGCGCGCTTCACGCCCAGCCTGTCCATCGCCGCCGCCATCAGTCGCGCCTGGCTGCGCGCCGTCCACAGCCCGCGCGGCCGCGGCGAATGGCCGAAGCCGGGCCGGTCCGGCACGATCACGCGGTGCCCCGCCGCCAGCCGGTCGACCAGCCCGCTGACGACGAAATCCTCCGCCATCGCGCCGTTGCCGTGCAGCAGCAGCACCGGCGATCCGCCGCCGCGTTCGATCACGTGCAACGTGTTCCCGTCCACGGTGACGAGGCGGCCGCGCGGCGGGTGGCGGCGTTCAGCGGCGCGGGCCACAAGGTCGTTGGCCACGATCGCGGCGGCGACGCCCAGCAGCGTCGGCAGCAGCCAGCCGCCGGACCGGGCGCGCTGCGCGGGCGGCAATCGGGGACGGGGTGGCGCCGGCAGGGCCCTGGGCGACATGTTCGGTCCTCCTGTGCGCATCACGCGCCTCGACAGGCCGGGCAAATGCGGTGGCGCCGATCCGGTTGCCGTCAGCGCGCCACCTCCTCGGCGATGATCCCGAAGGCGGCGAGCCCTTCCGACAGCAGGTCGCCGAGCATTTCCATCCCGGTCAGGTAGTCCACCACCGGCCCTTCCACGCCGCGCTCGCGCGCCAGGGCGACGGTCTCGGCCCATTCCGACGGTTCGCGGTCGCCGCGGCCGATCCAGGTGAGCGCGACCAACGCTGCCTGCTCGTCCTCGTTGAGGTCGCCGATCAGGCTGCGCAGCAGGTCGCTGCCCGCGCCCGCCGGATCGGCATCCTCGGGCGTCTCGGGGTCCTGGGCGTCCTCGTTGAGGTCCTCCTCCTCCAGCTCCTCGACCGCGCGGGCGGCATCGATGATGCCGACCACCACGTCGAGGCCGATCGGCAGCTCGAAGTCCGTCCTGTCGCCACGCTCGCTCATGGTCGTCCCTTTCCTGCCCGGTGCATGCCGGTGCCTGCCCGATCCGACCGGAGCAACGCCGCCGCGCCCGCGAAGTTTCGCCGCGGCAGCGAAATCGCCGCTCGCCGCCTTGTGACCGGGCCGACGGGGAAGCCCGGCGGTTGCCCCTCCAGGCACCCACCTTCCGGAGAAGATCCATGGCCGACCTGTCCATCGCCGTTCTCGTCGGCAGCCTGCGCAAGGAATCGTTCAACCGCCGCCTTGCCGACGGGCTGGAAAAGCTGGCGCCGGCCGGATTCAGCTTCACCCGGCCGCGCCTCGACGACCTGCCGCCCTACAACCAGGACGAGGATGCCAGCCCACCCGCATCCGCCGTTCGGCTGAAGCAGGAGATCCAGGCGGCGAAGGGCGTCATCTTCGTCACGCCCGAATACAACCGCTCCATCCCGGGCGTGCTGAAGAACGCCATCGACCACGCCTCCCGCCCCTACGGGCAGAGCGCCTGGGCCGGCAAGCCGGCGGGCATCGTCGGCGTGTCGGTGGGCGCGACGGGCACGTCGATGGCGCAGCAGCACCTGCGCAACATGCTCGCCTATCTCGACATGCCGACGCTCGGCCAGCCCGAGGTGTTCCTGCAGATGAAGGAGGGCCTGTTCGAGGGCGACGCGATCGGCGAGGCCAGCCGCGATTTCCTGCAGGGCTGGATGGACCGGTTCGCCGCCTGGGTGCGGCAGCACGCGGGATAGCCGACGCTCCCTTGCGCCCGCGCAGCGACGGCGCGACACCTTCGTCATGCCTTCACCCCTCCCGGTCGCCGCGCTCGCCCTGCTTGCCGGCCTTGTTGCCTGTGCACCGCCCGCGCCCGAGCTGCCGCCGCCGCCCTACCCGGCGGAGACCCGCGCGCGGATGCTGCGCCTGGTGGTTGGCGAATGGCAGGAGTGGGGCGGGCGCGTGCTCGATGCCCGTACGGACCCGGTCTCCGATGCCGATGAAGGCCCGGTCGCCGAGCAGGACCCGGCGGCCTTCTCCAAGATACTGGCCTACTGGTCGGCCGTCGGCTGGGAGGCGGAGATCGCGCGCAACCGCCGCGCCTTCACCCTCGGCATGCCCACCGAATGCACGCCGGGCGAGCTGGCCGCCGGCGGACGGGCGGCGCTGTGGGGTTGCCAACCCTGGTCGGCGGCGTTCCTGTCGTTCGTGCTGCGCGCCACCGGGGTCGATGCCGTCGACTTCCCGCCAGCCGCCGCGCACTGGGAGTATGTCGACGCGCTGGTGCGCGCCAGCGATCGCTGGGCCCCCCGCGCGCCGTTTCGCGCGCACGAGGTGGCGGATTACGCACCCACCCCCGGCGACATCGTCTGCGCAGACCGCAGCCGCGCGCCGCTTCCAGGCCTCGCGGCTCGGCGGGCGGAGGCGGGCCGGCCGCGGCCGATGCACTGCGACATCGTGGTCGCGACGGCGCCGGGCGAGGTCACGGTGGTGGGCGGCAACGTCGCCCAGGCCGTCACCGCCGTGCGCCACGCCACCGACCGCCAGGGCCGGCTGACGCACACGCAGCGTGCGTGGTTCGTGGTGTTCGAGAACCGCATGGGCCGGCGGGACACCCCCGTGCGCTGATGCCGACTCGCGCTATGCTGAGCACCCCACGACCGCGAAGGCCCGTCCCGCCATGTCCCTCGTCTTCCTGCTGAACGGCCCCAACCTCAACCTGCTGGGCCGCCGCCAGCCGCACATCTACGGCGCCGAGACGCTGGCCGACGTGGAGCGCGACTGCACTTCGCTCGCCGCCACGCTCGGCCTGTCGCTGCGCTGCCACCAGAGCAACCGCGAATACGAGATCGTCGACTGGATCCACGAGGCGCGCGACGTGGCGGCGGCCATCGTGATCAACCCCGCCGCCTTCAGCCACACTTCGGTGGCGGTGCTGGACGCGCTGAACACCTTCGAGGGGCCGGTGATCGAGGTGCATATCAGCAACATCCACAAGCGCGAGGAATTCCGCCACCACTCCTTCGTCTCCGGCCGCGCCGAGGGCGTGATCGCCGGGTGCGGCACCCAGGGCTACCAGCTCGCCCTGCACCGCGTCGCCACGCTGCTGAAGGCGGGCTGAAACCCTCGCCTCACAGCCCCAGCCGGGCGGCCAGCCGCGCGCGCAGCCACGCCGCTCCCTCGGCCGGCGTCACCAGGGGCGCCGCGGGGTCGCGCCGGCGCAGCACGGTCATCAGGCTGCACTCGCGCCAGGTGATCTCGCGCGCGCCGAGCGCCACGGCCAGCGCCCGCCGGTCCAGCGTCACATCATAGTGATCGCCCTGGTACCAGCGGCGCGCGATGCCGATCCGCGCGGCCATGTCGTGCAGTTCCGCCTCGGTGTCGGCGATCATGTGGCACATGATGTGCTCGCGGAACTTCGCGCGCATGTCGTCGACATAGACGGTCACGGGGTCATCCTGGAGGCGGTCGGCGGCGGCATCATGGCGCGTCGCCCGCCGCGGGGAAATGCCGTCTCCGGCCGGCAACGGCTAACCATGTTGTAACGATTTTGTACGCCAGATGAGATAGATTTTGTCCAGTCTATCTTGCGGAGCGCATCGCGGTGCGAAGATTTCTCGTCGGCGCCTACTGGGGCGGGCTGCTGGCATGCGGTGTCGGTCTGCTGCCCCTGCTGCTGCTTCGTCCGGCCATCGTGCCGGAAGCCTACATCCGGCACCTGCACGACATGGCGCCGATGCTGATCCTGGCGGGCTTCGCATTGCTCACGTCGGTGCTTGCCGCCGGCGCGATGCTGATCCTGCGCGAACTCGCCGCCCTGCGCGCTGCCCTGGACCGCGCCTCCGCCCTGCCCGCCGCGTTGCCGGCCCGGCTGTCACAGTGGACCGGCATGTCCTCCCATTCCGGCCACGAGAAGGCGACCCACGCCTGCCCGGCCTGCCGGCGCACCAACTGGACCAACGCGCTGGTTTGCGTCGATTGCGGCACCCCCCTGGCCCCGGACGGCTCCGCCCCCGCGCACTGACGCGCCCGCGGGTCGAAGCCGCCGCGCTATGCGGGCGCATCGGGATGCACGATACTGCGCCGCAGCCGTGCGCGCGAATGCCGTCCCATGCATCGCCGGCTTCGCGGGGGAAGAACCAGGGTGGACCATCAATTCGACCAGGCCCTTGCCGAATTCCACGCCGCCCGGCAGGTCCGGCGCGCCGCAGAGGACTGGCTGGCCGGCTTCGAGGCCGCCCTCACGGCGCGCGACGCGGCGCGGATCGGCACCTTCTTCCATCCCGACTGCCAGTGGCGGGACATCCTGGCCTTCACCTGGCACATCACCCCCACCGAAGGGCGGGATGCGGTCGCCACCCGGCTGGCCCAGGAACAGGCACAGATCGCCGCCCACGGCTTCCACCTGCCGCAGGACCGCCGCCCGCCGCGCACCGTCACCCGCCTGGGCATCGAGAGCATCGAGGCGATCTTCGCCTTCCGGACCGCCCATGGACGCGGCGCGGGCCTGCTGCGCCTGGCGCCAACCCAGGGCGGCCTGACGGCCTGGCACATCTCGACGACGCTGGACGCCCTGGAGGGATGCGAGGAGAAGATCGGCGACAACCGGCCGACCGGTGCGGCCTACTCGCGCAATTTCGGCGGCGACAACTGGGCCGATGTCCGCCGCAAGGCCGCCGCCTACGACGACCGCGAGCCGGCGGTGCTGGTCATCGGCGCCGCCCAGTCCGGCCTGGCGATCGCCGCCCGGCTCAACCAGCTCGGCGTCGACACGCTGGTGGTCGAGAAATGGCCGCGCATCGGCGACAGCTGGCGCCGGCGCTACCACTCGCTCGCGTTGCACAACTCGATCCACATCAACCACCTGCCCTACATGCCATTTCCGCCGACCTGGCCGAAATACATCCCCAAGGACATGCTGGCGAACTGGTTCGAGTTCTACGCCGATGCGATGGAGATCAACTGCTGGACCGACACGGAGTTCGTGGCCGGCAGCTGGGACGAGGCGGCTTCGTGCTGGACCGCGCGGCTCAGGCGCGCCGACGGCAGCGAGCGCGTGGTGCGCCCCCGCCATCTTGTCTTCGCCAACGGCGTCAGCTCCTACCCGATGATCCCCGAGATCGCCGGGCTGGAGGATTTCGCCGGCGAGATCATCCACTCCGAGGGCTTCGACAGCGGCGCGCCCTGGTCCGGCCGGAAGGCGCTGATCATCGGAACCGGCAGCAGCGCCAACGACATCGCGCTCGACCTGCACAGCCATGGCGTCCACACGACCCTGGTGCAGCGCGGCTCCACCACGGTCATCTCGATCAACCCCAGCGCCCGGCTGAACGAGGCGGCCTGGAACGAGCCGGGCTCGATCGAGGATGCCGACCTCGTCGTCTCCTCGGCCACCCCGCCGCTGATCGTCAAGGGCTACAAGGCCGTGGTCAAGCGCATGGTCGAGCTGGACCAGGAGTTGATCCAGGGGCTCAAGTCGATCGGCTTCAAGCACGATATCGGCGAGGACGAGACCGGCCATCAGATGAAGTACTACCGCCGCGGCGGCGGCTACAACCTCGACGCCGGCAGCTCCGCGCTGATGATCAAGGGCGAGATCGGGCTGCTCCAGTTCGACCGGATCGAGCGCTTCGTCGCCGACGGGGCGCGGCTGGACGACGGATCGACCGTGCCGGCCGACCTCATCGTCCTGGCGACCGGATATTTCCCGCAGATCGAACTGGTCCGCCGCGCCCTCGGCGAGGAGATGGTTGCGCGGATCGGCCCGGTCTGGGGCTTCGCCCCCGATGGCGAGCTGAACAACATGTACAAGCGCACGCCGCAGCAGGGGCTGTGGTTCATCGCCGGCGGCCTCGCGCCCTGCCGCATCTATTCGAAATACCTGGCGCTGCAGATCAAGGCGATGGAACTCGGCAAGCTCGGCCCGCTCTGAGCCGGCCGGCGGACGCGCCCGCCGACCGTGCACGTCAGCGCTCCACGACGCGCCGGATGATCGGGCGCGCCCGCAGCTCGATCCGCACCAGGCCGCGCGCCGGGCGGACGAGGCGCACCGGCGCCGCCTTGTCCTCCAGCCGCCGGCGCAGCAGCAGCAGCCGCGTCTCCAGGTTGTCCTTCAGGTCGGGCAATCCCAGGCTGCGGTCGGCGCGCAACTCCCGGTTGGAGAATTCGCTGCGCCCCGCGCGCAGGTGAACCGCCAGCATGTGCAGCAGCAGCCGGCCGGGAACGCCGCGCACCAGATAGGCGCCGTCGATGAACACGCTGTCGTCGTGCGCATGATGCTCCACAGTGAACGTGCCCTGCGGCGCCTCCCCAACCGCCGACCCCGCTGCCTCCGGCGCCGCCGACGGCATCGCGGCCGGCGCGCTGTCGGCCTCGAATGCCGCAAGCCAGGCGGCCAGCTGCCGCGCCACCAGCCGCAACGCCAACTCGTCCTCGGCGGTGAAGGCGAGCCGGCGCGGGCTCTCCAGGAACAGCGCGCCATGCAGCCGCCCCTGGGCCAGCATCGGCACCGCGATCTGGCTGGCGGCATCGGGCAGCCCGGCCAGCGCGACGCTGCGCGTCCGGTTCTCCTGCTCCTGGCTGGCATCGGCGGCGCTGCCCAGCCGGCGCATCCGGCTCATGTCGCTGACGCGCAGGCAGCGCCGCTCCGCCGCCGCGATGCCGATCAGGCCCTCGCCCAGCCGCACCTCCGCGCCGACGCCCGACCGGCCGAAGCCGCGGCTGCCGATCACCACCAGCCGGCCCGGCGCCGCCGCGGGAACCAGCACCATCGCCGCCGTCCGGAAGGCGCTGCCCAATCCGGCCGCGACAGCGTCGATCGTCGCATCGAGGTCCACTTCATCCGCGAACGCATCGACCACCGCCAGCGCCCGCTCCAGCGCCGACACGGGCGGGGCGTCGACCGCCGGTGGCCGGTTCCCCGGCACCGCCCGGATCGCGACCACGCGGTAGATATCGGCGCTGCGCAGCCGCATCACGTCGGCCATGCCGAGCTGCGCGCTGCTCGCCCGCAGCGTCGCGGCCAGCCGGTCGAACACCGGGCCGGCCTGCACCGCCTCGCGCCACACCACGTCCAGGCGATACTGCCCCCCGTCGCGCGGGTCCACCACCAGCAGCGCCGCCTGCTTGTTCTCGGCGATGTTGCGCGCCGTCTTGGAAAAGAACTGGTTGGACAAGGCCACATGCCCGCCATCGACCAGCGCGACATGGGACAGGTAGGCGATGTTGGGCGTGCCGTCCGCCGCCGCCGTGGCCAGGATCGAGGGGATCACCCCCTCGAAACAGGCGGCCAGCGCCTCAAGCGCGATCGCCACCAGCCACCGCTCCAATCGGCCGACCCGCGTCGCGGCCGGGGGTTTGCAGGAACACCGCCTCGACCGCCATCGTCACGCCCACCAGGTCCCGCTCCACCCGCCACGGCGCGGAGACAGCCGGCGCCACGCCGAGGGCCGCAAGATCCGCCGCCATCCGCCGTCCATAGCGCGACGCGGCAGCAACCTGCGCCGGCTCCGCCGCACGGATCGCCGTCGCCCGCCCCTTCAGCTGATAGGTGGCATAGTCGCGCGGCCGGCTGAACGTCACCGCCATGCGCGGGTCGGCGCGCAGGTGCGCCAATGTCTCGGGCCACTGCCAGGCCGACAGCGCCAGCGTCACCGCCCCGCGCGCGGCATCCACCTGCGCGCCCAGCGCCCGCGCGATCTCGGGCCGGCCGGCCGCCTGGGTGCCGACAATGATCATCACCTGGCCCTGCAGGAATTCGACCAGATCCGGGTCCAGTGCGGGCGGTGGCGCGACATCGGGCGGCATGGCCGCGCGACGCTAGCCGGATAGGAAAGTCTTAGGAAGCGCCGCCGGGCGCAGGGCGATAGATCGCCGGGCATCGCAACATCCCGCAGGAGCCCGCCATGCCAAACCAACACGCCACCGAGCGCGCCGTCGCCATCATCGGCGCCGGGCCCGCCGGCCTCGCCGCCGCCGCCTGGCTCCGCCGGGAGGGCTTCGCGCCGGTGCTGTTCGAGGCCTCGGCCGCGATCGGCGGCCAGTGGAACACCGCCTCGCCGCACAGCGGCGTCTGGCCCGGCATGCGCACGAACACCAGCCGCGTGCTGAGCGCCTTCAGCGACCTGACCCATCCCCCCGGCACCCCGGTCTACCCCGCCGAGGCCGACATGCGGGCCTACCTGCACCGCTACGCCGCGATGGCCGGCATCGAAGGCAGCGTCCGGCTGTCCACCACCGTCGAACGCCTCACCCGCGAGCCCGGCGGCGCCGGCTGGCGCCTGCAGTCGCGCCAGGGCGACACCACGCGCCAGGAACGCTTCGCCCGGGTCGTGATCGCAACCGGCCGCCACACCGCGCCCGCCATCCCGCCGGTGCCGGGGCTGGACGGCTTCACCGGCCCGGTCGGCGTCGCGCACAGCTTCGCCTACCGCGGCGCCGAGGCCTATCGCGGCAGGACGGTGCTGGTCGCCAGCTGCTCCATCTCGGCGCTCGAGATCGCGTCCGAGCTTGCGTTGTCCGGCGCCGCCCGGGTGCTGGTGGCCAGCCGGCGCCAGCGCTACGTCATGCAGAAGCTGATCGCGGGCGTCCCGGCCGACCACCTCGCCTTCACCCGCTTCGCCGCCCGCGCCGGCGCGGTCCTGCCGCAAGCCGCGCTGGCCAAGGGGCTGAAGGCCTTCGTCGTCGGCAGTTCAGGCAACCCGGAGCAGGTCGGCGCCCCCCGCCCCGCAGCGGATATCTTCGCCGCCGGCCTCACCCAGTCGCAATCCTACCTCCCCCTGGTCGCCGAGGGACGCATCGAACCGCGCCCGTGGATGCAGCAGGTCGCGGGCGACACGATCCGCTTCGCCGACGGCAGCGAGACCCGCGTCGACGGCATCGTGCTCGGCACCGGCTACCGGCTGTCCCTGCCGTTCCTCGACGATGCCACCACCGCAGCACTCGGACTGGACGAAGCGCATATCGACCTGTTCGACCACACCGTCCACCCCGACCTGCCCGGCCTTGCCGTCCTCGGGATGTTCGACCAGGCCGGCCCCTACCTGCCCGTGCTGGAACTCCAGGCGCGCTGGCAGGCCTATGCCTGGTCCGGCCGCACCGCCATGCCCGACGCAGCCGCGCTGCGCGCCGGCCTCGCCGCCTGCCGCGCCCGCCGTGGCGCACCGCAGGAGGTTCCCATGCACGCGATGGCCGTGCTGTTCGCCAGCCACGCCGGCGTGGAGCCCGACCCCGACCGTTGGCCGGCCCTGCGCCGCGCCCTGATGTTCGGGCCGCTCTCGCCGGCCGGCTTCCGCCTCGAGGGCCCGGACCACCTCGCCGACGCACCGGCGCGGATCATGGCGGACGCGCAGATGTTCGGCTGCCAGGCGACCCCGGAGCTGACCGCCGATGAAAAGGCGCGTTGGTCCCTGCTCCAGTCGCCAACCGCGCCCCGCGCGGCCTGACCCGCCCCGCGGCCGCCGGCGCCACCCGCCCGGCGCGCCGCGCCGGGCGGTTCCAGGCGTCGTGCCGGCTACGCCTTCTCGACCTCCCAGAACATGGGATACGCGGACTTGATCAGGTTCCTGAGCGTGGTCCGATACCCCGCCGGCCGCGTGAACTGGCCCCACAGGATCGAGGGCGTCAGCTGGTACACCACCTCGTGCAGCTCGGCGGCGATCCGCTGCTGTGCTGCCACATCCGGCGCGCGGGAGAACTGCGCCAGCAGCGGCGGCACGCGGGTGTCGCACACCGAGGCGTGGTAACTCGGGTCGCAGATCGTCGCGATGTAGTAGTGCGTCAGCGGGCTCATCATGTCGCCGCCCGCGGCATAGACCGGGAACAACGACCAGCCATCCTTGCGCGCGCGACGGGCCAGCACGGTGCCCCAGTCCATCGACTGCGGCTGCACGTTGAACCCCGCCTCCTTCATGCTCTGCTGGAACACGCGCGAGGCGGTCTCGCTGATCGAGCCCGCGACGTCCAGCGTGATGACCGGCTCGTTGTTGTAGCCGCTCTCCCGCAGCAGCTCGCGCGCCCGCGCGATGTTCTTGCTCCCGCCGACCGCGCCGCGGTTGGTCGAATACAGCGCGTCGCACATGAAGAACGACGGGCAGCTCTGCCGGTACTCCCCGGCGATGCCGATCGCATCCATCACCTCGCCCTGGTCGACCAGGTGCCACAGCACCTGGCGCACCTTCGGGTTGTCGAATGGCGGCGCGCCATGGTTGAGGCGGAAATGGCCCTGGAACATGTGGATGCCGCCGACGCCGAACACCTCCACGCCGCGCGTGCGCTTCAGCCGATCGATCAGGTCGTACGGCAGGAACTGCACGTAGTCGAGCTCGCCCGCCATCAGCGCCAGCGCCGCCGTGTTCTCGTCGGGCATCACCCGCATGTCGAGCTCGTCGATCTTCACCACCTTGCCCCCCGCGGTGAAGTCCGGCGGCTCCTGGCGCGGCACGTAGTCGGCGAAGCGCGCCAGGATCATCGAGTTGCCGGGCCGCCAGCGCTCGGCCACGAAGCGGAACGGGCCGGAGCCGATGACGGTCTTGATCCGCCCCTCGCCGGCCTCGGTCACCACCTTCTCCGGCAGCATCGCCGGCCACGGCGCCACCGTCTTGCCCAGCAGCTGCACCAGCATCGGGTACGGCTCCTTCAGCACGATCCGGAAGCTGCGCTGGTCCACTGCCGTGATGCTCGCCACCACCGCCATCAGCGTGCGGCCCAGGCTGTCGCGCGGCCCCCAGCGGTTGATCGAGGCGACGCAGTCCGCCGCCGTCACCGGCGCGCCATCATGCCATTTCAGCCCCGGCCGCAGCGTGAAGCTCCAGGTCAGCTTGTCCGCCGACGACTCCCAGCTCTCCACCATCTGCGGCTTCACCTCGCCGGTGGCCGTGGTGCCGAACAGCGTGTCAAACACATGCATCGCCCAGGTGCGGGTGATGCCCGCCGTGGTGGCATGGGGATCGAGAATCACCGCCTCCGCGTCGAACACCGCGACGACGGGCTTGGCGGCATGGGCCTTGCGCGGCAGCAGCACGCCGCCCGCCGCAACTGCGGAGCCGGCGGCAATCACGCCGCGCCGGCTGATACCAGAGTTCTGCATTGGAAGTCCCTCCGACATGAGCGAACCATCGAAGCAACGCTAGCAGCGCGGCATGGGCTGGAGCCAGCGAATCGAATCGCGCCCCGCACGGCTCTTCGCTTGGCGCCCGGCACGGCGCGTGCCGCGGCAGGGGCCGGGCAGGCGGTATCATCGGGCGGCGAATGCCCCCGAAACGCCCTGCGCAACCGGGCGATTGACCGGTCCGGAAGGCAGAGTTCATCATTCTGCCGGCCATCGCGGAGACTGCCCTTGGCTTCCTCCTCCATGCCCGGATCGCTCTGCCTGGCGCGCCGCATCCACGCGTGGCGCGCCCTGCGCGGGCGGGGCGCAATCGCGATCCCTGCCGGGCCCGGCACCTCCGGCCCGAGGCAAGGCCCGTGACCGCTGCGCCCGGCTTCCAGGCCGTCCAGGGCCGCGGCCTGCTGGGCGAACTGCGCCATTTCGTCCACCGGCCGTTCCTCGTGGTCACGATGGAGGATCTCTGGCCGCTGTTCGGCGACGCCTTCGACGGCGCGGAATGCCACGTCCATTTCGTGGCATCGATGGAGCAGGCGGCGCTGGAGGCGATGCTCGCCGCGCTGCCGTCGGTGGAGGCCGTGGTCGGGCTCGGCGGCGGCATGGCGATCGACACCGCGAAATACGTCGCCTGGCGCCGGCGCCTGCCCCTGTTCCAGGTCCCCACCGCACTCAGCGTCGATGCGATGTTCGGCCACCGCGCCGGGGTGCGGGTGGATGGGGTGGTGCAGTATGTCGGCTGGGCGGTGCCTGAGGCGGTGTATGTCGACCTCGACATCCTGCGCGCGGCCCCCCGCCAGCTGAACTGGTCCGGCATCGGCGACATCCTGTGCAACCACACCGGCGTGCTCGATTGGCGCTACGCGCAGCGCAGCGGCCAATGCGAACCGCGCTGGCCCTACGACGATGCGCTGGCGCAATCCTCGCTGGCGAAGGTCGAGGCGGTGCTGGCGCATGTGGCGGACATCCGCGACCTCACCGACCGGGGGATCGCCGTGCTGATCGACGGGTTGCGCTGGGGCGGCAGCTCGTTCCACACGGCCGGCTGGATGCCGCGGCACATCGAGGGCGTGGAGCATTTCTTCTTCTACACGCTGGAATACCTGACCGGCCGCAAGTTCATCCACGGCCAGCCCGTCGGCCTCGGCGTCTACATCGGCAGCCTGCTGCACGACAGCCGCGCCGAGGAGATGCTGGCCGCGATGCGCGACATCGGGCTCGATATCCGGCCGCAGGCCATGGGGCTCACCTGGGACGATGTCGGCGCGGCGCTGGCGGCAATGGGCGGCTTCGCCAGGCGCAATGGCCTCTGGCACTCGATCGCGCATGACACCGAGATCGCGCCCGATTTCGTGCACCGTGTCCGCGCCGGGGTGGAAGCCGCCTATCGCGCCGCCCCCCCGGGCTGACGCCGCGACGACCGCCAACCCCGCATCCGGGAGGCCACCGCATGACCCAGCCCGTCATCCACGCCGCCATGCCGCCCGGCGAGGGCCGCACCATCCTGCTGGTGATCGCCCATGCCGACGACCCGGCGCTCTCGCTGGGCGGCACGCTCATCCGCTGGGCCGATGCCGGCTGGCGCATCGTCTGCGTGCGCGCCACCGACGACCGCTGGGACTCCGTGGGCATGACCGAGGCCGACACCATCGCCGCCAACCAGCGCGAATTCGAGGCCGCGGCGCAAGCGCTCGGCATCGCCGAGACGGTGGAGCTGGGCTACTGCACCGACGTGTTCGGCGACGTGAGCGAGGTGCAGCTGCGCGAGAAGGTCATCCGCCTGGTGCGCACCCACCGCCCCTATGCCCTGGTCACCTTCGACCCCTACGCGATGTACGGCGAGGACAACCAGGACCACATCAAGCTCGCCGCCGCGGTGGACGAAAGCTTCTGGACCAGCCAGTTCGACCTGCACCACCCCGAGCACCTCGCCGCCGGCCTGCTGCCGCACGGCGTGTTCGAGCGCTGGTATTTCGGCCGCTCCGTCCAGCGCGTCACCAACGTGGTGGACATCGCGCCGGTGCTCGACCGCAAGATCGCGGCCACGCTCCACCACGCCACCCCGCTGCGCAACATCGCCAACCAGCTGCGCCTGCAGGCCCGCACCGGCGGCTGGGCGGTGCCGATGCTCGATGCCGCGGCCGAGGGCGGCGACCTGCGCCCGCTGGTCGAGTTCCTGCTGCGCGAGCGCGGCCGCGCCACCGCCGCCCCCTTCGGCCTCGAGGCCGCCGAGCAGTTCCGCGTGGTGCGCTTCGGCGGCCTTCACTCCCTGCTCGACCGCTTCGGCCACCGCATCTGAGGAGGGGCCCCATGCTCCGCGCCGGCATCGCCCGCACGGACCTCACGCCGGACTGGCCGGTCATGCTCGCCGGCTTCGGCCAGCGCACCGAGCCCGCCACCACCGTGCACGACCCGGTCCGGGGCAAGGCGCTCTACCTGGAGGAGGGCGGCGAGCGCCTGCTGCTCGTCACCACCGACCTGCTCAGCATACCAGCCCAGGTCGGCACGCCGGTGGCGGAGGCGATCGCGGCGGCCACCGGGATGGCGGTGCGCCAGGTCATGCTCTGCGCCTCCCACACCCACTCGGCACCCACCCCCGGCTATGCCGGCGACGGGGCGATCGGCGTGGAGCGCTACCAGGCCCATCTGGTCGAACGCCTCACCGCCCTCGGCATCGCCGCCGCCGCCGACCCCCGGCCCGCCCGGCTGCGCGCCGCCATCGGCCGCGCCGACATCTTCTTCAACCGCCGGGCGGTCTCTGCCGAGCGGACCGATCCGCGCGTGCCCGTGGTGATCGCCGAAACGCCGGAGGGGGCGCCGCTCGCCGTGCTCTTCGGCGCCGCCTGCCACCCGACGGTGATGGGCTGGGACAACATGGCGATCTCGGCCGACTTCACCGGCATGGCGCAGGAGGCGGTGGAGCGCGCCCTGCCGGGTGCCACCGCGCTGTTCATGAACCTCGCGCAGGGCAACATCATCCCCATCACCTCCCCACGTTTCGACGCGCTGGACCCGCGCGGCTATTGCGGCGGCACCTGGGACATCGCCGCCCGGCTGGGCACGCGATTGGCCGCCTCCGTTCTCGCGGCCGTGGCCGTGGCCACGCCGGCGCAGGCCGGGCTCGGCTCCGACCGCAGGGACCTCGCCCTGCTGCCCTATCTCGGCCATGTCGGCCATGCCGAGGCGGCGGCGCGGCTGGCGGACCAGACGGCGCTGATCGCCGCCGAGCTGGGCGCGGATTTCGAGACGCGGTTCCCGTGGAACCACCTGTGGTCGCATGCCTCGCGCCATGTGATCGCGGAGGCGATGGACGAGCCCCGCATGCGCCGGCTGATGATCGCCTGCTGCTACTACCGCGCCTACCTCGCCCGGCTCCGCCTGCCGGAAACGCCCCCGCCCCTGCCGGCGCCGGTACAGCTGCTGCGCCTCGCGGGCCTGACCGTCCTGGCACTTCCCGGCGAAGTGCTGGTGGAGACCGGCGAGGCGTGGATGCAGGAAGCGGGCGAACGCGCCTTCATCGTCGCCTGCGCGAACGCCCACCACCGCTACCTGCCGGGCCGCATCCATTTCGAGGAGCCGAACGCCGCCAACCGGTACGAGACAGCCAGCGCCGGCCTGGAGGCGTCCGCCATGGACCGGATGTTCGAGGCCGCGCGCGCGATGCGCACCCAGCTCGGCAGTCCTTAACGTCGCGGATCACGGCCGTCGGACAGCGCGATGATGCGCCGGCTCGGCTTTCGGTTGGATTCCTGGCGGAAGGGAGCGACGCGTCTCCGGAGGCCCCGCAACGCCCGGCTCGCCAGAGCGGCCAACGCATGCGCATGATATGGCGTCCCGTAGGGGATTCGAACCCCTGTTACCGCCGTGAGAGGGCGTGAAATACGGCCTTTTTGGCTTGATAAGCGCCCCCGCATGTGTCATTAAGGTCTTGTTTTCTCTGCCATCTGTCCCAATGTGGTTCAGGCCATTCCAGAGTGGGAGTTTAGGGTTTTGTTTAACCAGTTTGATGGCGAAGGGTGAGAAGATGGAACGGAAAGACGCGTTCACAACCACCAGGACCAAACGGAAGGAGCTTGCACACAACCCCAACGGTCATGCCCGCACGCTCACCGATGGGCTGGCATTGCTCTACTACCCGTCGAAGGTGAAAGGCCGCGCGGGGACGTGGGCAGCCCGCCGCTATCTCGGCGAAAAGCGGTATGACCGCGTTGTGATCGGCGATGCGGATGATCTGCCCGGTTCGGTGGGGGACGGAGCGAAGATTTTCGACTTCGCGCAAGCCGAGAAGGCCGCGCGTGCATGGGCCGTTGCGGCGGCGAGCGCTGCACAGAAGGCCGAGAAGGCGGGCTCCGCCACGGTTGGCGATGCGGTGCGGACCTACATCGCGGGGCGGATACAGCGCGCCCCCAAGGCCGGTAGTGACGCACAGAACCGCTTAGGGCATCATGTCCTAAGCGCCCCCCTCGCTGCCATAGCGCTCGCTGATCTGCGCGAAGCGGACCTGGAAGCGTGGCGGGCCGCTCTCTTTCGGGGCGGGCGGGGGCGCCC
>CAMDGX010000101.1 GCA_945897825.1 Asaia bogorensis
GCGGCGCGCGCTCGCTGTATTCCGAAGGCCAGGCGATCCTGAAAACCGCCACCACGGTGATCGAGAAGGGGCGCCGTGCGGCGTCCGAGGCGCTGGAGGCCGCGCTGCCGGACATCCAGTTCGAGCAGGGGCGGTTCTCCGTGGTGGGCACCGACCGCGGCATCGACATCATCACGCTGGCCACCACGCAGCGCCAGAAGGCGGCGAAGGGCGAGGATGTCACCACGCTCGACGCCGCCGAGATCGCGGCGATCGACCACCACACCTTCCCCAATGGCTGCCACATCGCCGAGGTGGAGATCGACCCCGAGACCGGCGTGGTGGAGGTGGCGCGCTACTCCGTCACCGACGACGTGGGCAAGGTGGTCAACCCGATGATCGTGCGGGGCCAGGTGCACGGCGGCGTGGCGCAGGGCTTCGGCCAGGCGGTGCTGGAACGCACCGCCTATGACGACGGCTCCGGCCAGCTGCTGTCGGGCAGCTTCATGGACTACTGCCTGCCGCGCGCCGACGACCTGCCGGATATCGAGGTGGACCTGATCGAGGTGCCGTGCGGCACCAACCCGCTCGGCGTGAAGGGCGCGGGCGAGGCCGGGGCCGTCGGCTCCCCGCCCGCCGTGATCAACGCGATCATCGACGCGCTGGCGCCGATCGGCATCACCCATATCGACATGCCGGCCACCCCGGAGAAGATCTGGCGGGCGATCAGCGCGGCGGCCTGACGGAAAGAGCGCCGCGTAGCTACCTCGCAGGTAGCCACGCGGCGCACTGCGCCGCCACCTCCGCCACCACCGAAGCCCAGTCGCCCGGTTCCGGTTGGCGGAACAGGCGGATGGCGGGGTACCAAGGGCTGTCGCGCCGTTCCAGCATCCACCGCCAGTCCGGCGCATACGGCAGCATGACCCAGGTCGGCACGCCCATCGCGGCGGACAGGTGGGCGACGCTGGTGTCTACCGTCACCACCAGGTCCAGGTTCGCCACCAGGCCCGCCGTGTCGGAGAAATCGCCGAGCTGGGCGCCCGGCACGCGCAGCCCGGGCCAGTCGGCCAGGGCATGGCGGTCGTGCAGGCGGAATTCCTTGTGCAGGCACACCCATTCCGCGTCCAGCCCGGCCAGCGGCGCCAGGGCCGCCAACGTCATGCTGCGCTGGCGGTCGTTCCTGTGCAGCGGGTTTCCCGTCCAGGCGACGCCGATGCGCGGGCGCGTCGCCGCCCCCAACCGCTCGGCCCACGCCGCAGCCTCGGCCGCGGGCGCCTGGAGATAGGCGGGCGGTGCCGGGATCGGCGCGCCCGCCAGCCCGAGCGCGCGCGGCAGGCTCATCAGCGCGATGTGGTAGTCGAAGGCCGCCGGCGCGCGGCTGCCGCCGATCACCTCGACCTCCGGCGCCAGTTGCCGCAGCAGGCCCACCAGCGGCTCCTGCACGGACAGCACCACCCGCCCGGCGCGCGCGGCGGCGAGGCGGGCGAAGCGGCAGAACTGGATCGTGTCGCCCAAGCCCTGTTCCCAGTAGACGAACAGGGTCTGGCCCGCGAGATCCTGCGCCCCGGTCCATTCCGGCTGGTAGAACACCCGCAGCCCCTGCGACGCCTGCTTGCCCTCGCGCACCTCGTAGAGCGCCAGGCCGCCCGCGAGGTCGCCGGCGGCCAGCAGCGCGAGCGACTTGTTCCAGGTGGCGTTGGGATGCCCGGGTGCGACCGCCAGTGCCGCATCGTAGGCCGCGAGCGCGGCGTCGAGCCGGTTCAGGTCGGTCAGGGCATTGCCGCGCGCCGCATGCGCGTCGGGCCACGCGGGGTCGCATGCCACCGCCCGGTCATGGCTGGCCAGCGCCTCCGCGGCCCGGCCCAGGTCCTTCAGCACGTTGCCGCGGTTGAGGTGCGGCGCGGCGGCGTCCGGGCAGAGGGCCACGGCCATGTCCAGGTCCGCCAGCGCAGCCTCCAGCCGGTGCAGGTCGTGCAGCGTGATGCCGCGGTTGGAATAGGCCTCGCCATAGTGCGGGTCGGCCTCGATCGCCCGGTCGAAGCTCGCCAGGGCATCGTCGTGGCGCGCGCACCGGCGCAGTGCCGTGCCGCGGTTGTTGTGCGCCCGGGCATAGTCCGGCTTGAGCGCGATGGCGCGGTCGAAGCAGGCGATCGCCTCGTCCAGCAGGTCCATCCGGCTCAGGGCGACGCCGAGGTTGAAATGCGCCGGGGCGAAGCGCGGGTTCAGCGCCAGCGCGCGGCGCAGCGGCGGGACCGCCTCGGCGTGGCGGCCCTCCTGCATCAGGCAGAACCCCAGCAGGTGCAGCGCATCGAAGTGCCTCGGGCAGGCCGCGACGATCGCCGCACAGCAGCGCCCGGCGGCAGCGAACCGCCTCTGCCCATGGTGGGCCATGGCGTCCTGCCACAGCGCCGCGGGATCCCGGGCATCGGGCCGTTCCAGCAGGTCCGTGGCATCCATGGGCCGGGCTCAGGCGGCCTGGACGGCGGGCAGGTCGGCGGTGGCGCCGATGAAGTTGGCCGGCAGCCTGACGCAGCGCAGCATCAGGCGGCGCGGGGCCGTCGCCGTCCCCAGGATCGGCATGGGGATGGCCGCGTCGCCATCGGTCCAGCGCCAGGGCGTCGTGCCGTCGGTTTCCGCCGGATGGAAGCCGCGGCACAGCGCCGGATGGTCGAGCGCGATCGGCGTCGCCTGCCCCGCCTCGTCCAGCGCGATGGCCTGCACCATGACGCCGAGGCGCCGATGGTCGGTGCCGCCGAGCGCCATCGACGGGCGCGTGGCCCTGCTGCGCAGCCGCAACTCGCGCATGCCGGGCGGCAGCGCCACCGCCATCACGTCCTCGGCCAGCCAGGCCGGTTCGACGCGCCGGCCATCGACCAGGAAGTGCACGTCGGCATCCTCCGACAGCAGCTCGCGCCCCAGACGCGGCGCCAGCCGGGCATGCGCCCAGCCCGCGCATGCATGGCCGGCATCGACGATCGGCAGGCAGGTTTGCTGGCGCACCGGCACATGGCCGGGGAAGCGGGCATGGAACTCGGCGGCGTTGTGGAAGCTGTGGCGGTTCTCGTCCTCGAAGTAGCTCTCGGCCCAGGCGCCGTTGGCCCGGACGCAATCATGCGCGCCGAGATCGAGATGGAAGTAGGTGATCAGCCCGTCGAGTTCGGTGCGGGTGATGGTGACGTCGTTGACCAGCAGGCCGGCATGGGCCAGCACCTCGTCCACCAGCATGGCGTGGCCGGGGCTGACGAACAGGTCGCTGTGCGGCAGGCCCGCGCCCAGGCTGCCGGCGTGGAAGCGGACGGGCTGGTAGTCGGGCCCCGCGAAGCGGCCGTCGAAGCACTGCATGCCGATCCAGCGGATCGGGCGCGCGCCGCCGAAGCGCGTCTGCACCAGGTCGCCCTCGTTCAGCGCCTCCACCGGCACCTCGCCGCGGTCGGTCGCGATCCGCGTGCCGCGCAGGAAGCAGGTCAGGGAGTCGTAGGTGTCCATGTAGACACCGCCGCTGCTCCCGTCCTGCAGGCTCGAGGCCCAGACGAACACCGCGTCGCCGTTGTCGGAGAAGGCGACGTCCGGCGCGTTCTGGCTGTTCGACGTGGTGGTGTTGACCCGGAACTCCGTGCCGATCGGCACCCCGTCCGCCTGGTAGCGCTGGGCATAGACGCCGTAGCTGCTGCCGTCCTGCAGGTTGGAGGTCCAGGTGACGACGAAGTCGCCGTTCTCGTGCATCGCCACCTTCGGGGTGGCCTGGGAGTTCGAGGTGGTGGTGTTGACCAGGAACTCCGCCCCCTGCGGCGTGCCGTCGGCGGCGTAGCGCTGGGCGTAGATGCCGTTGCCCGATCCGTCCTGGCCGCTGGAGACCCAGGCGATCACGAAGTCGCCATCGGCATCCATGTCGACGCTGCCGTTGGACTGGGAGCTGCTGGTGTAGGTGTTGACCCGGAACTCGCTGCCCTGCGCCACGCCGGCGGCGTTGTAGCGCTGGGCGTACACGCCGTTGCTGTTGCCGTCCTGGCCGCTGGAATTCCACACCACGACGAAGTCGCCGTCGGCGTCCATGGCGACGCGGGCGACGCCCTGCGTGCCGGAGGTGTAGGTGTTGACCAGGAACTCGCCGCCCTGCGCCACCCCGGCGGTGTTGTAGCGCTGGGCGTAGACGCCGTAGCCGTTGCCGTCCTGCCCGCTGGAGCCCCAGACGACGACGAAATCGCCGTCGTCGTCCATCGCCACGCTGGACAGCGACTGCCCGGAGGAGGTGTAGGTGTTGACCCGGAACTCACTGCCCTGCGCCACGCCGTCGGCGCTGAAGCGCTGCGCGTAGACACCGGCGCCCGAGCCGTCCTGGAGGGAGGAATCCCAGGTGACGACGAAGTCGCCGTCAGCGTTCATCGCGACGTCCGGCGACGTCTGGCTGTTGGAGGTGGTGGTGTTGACCAGGAACTCGGCGCCGGCGGGCGTGCCGTCGGCGTTGAAGCGCTGCGCGTAGACCCCGTTGTTGCTGCCGTCCTGGCCATAGGAGGCCCAGACGACGACGAAGTCGCCGTCATCGTCGATCGCGACAGCGGGCGAGCCCTGGCTGCCGCTGGTATAGGTGTTGACGCGCGTTTCGGTCATGTCCGCATATCCTCAGGCCGCCAGGGGGTCGCGCGTGGCCCAGAAGCCCTGGTCGGGCAGGGCCAGGGCGTCGCGGTGCATCGGGTCGGTGTGGCTCAGCAGGCCATGGCGGCCGGCGCCGCCGAGCAGGGCGATGTCGGCCACCTCGTTCACGTCGCCCGACAGCAGGAGGCGGCCGAGCACGCGCCCGCTCCGCCGGTCGAGCACGGCCACGCCGCAGTGCAGCGCCTGGCCCGACGCCTCGACCGGCAGCGGATCGCGCCCCGCGCCGTGCCGGTCGCGCAGGCGGGACAGGCCGACGAACAGCAGGTCGCCCTGCACCACAAGGCCGCGCGCGTAGCCATCCAGGCGCGCCAGCACCTCGGGCGCCGCACCGCCGGCGCGCAGCCGCAGCACCTCGCCGGCGCCGGAGTTCAGCAGCAGCAGCTCCCCGTCCACCAGGCGCGGCGAATGCGGCATGCACAGCCCGTCCAGCACCACCCGGCCATCGGGCACCGACATCAGCACGCCGCCGCGCACCCGGCCGGGGCGCCAGCCTTCCGCGGTGTCGGTGGCGCCCAGCATGGTGGCGAAGCGCGGCGCGCCCTGCGCGTCGGTGGCCAGCCCGTTCAGGTGGCAGCGGTCATCCGGCGCCATGTCGGAGATGAAGGGGGGCTGCCACACCGGCGTGAAGCTCGCCATCGTGTCCAGCCGCGCCAGGCAGGAGAAGCGCGTGGCGACGCCCACCACGCCGCCCTCCGTGCAGGCGATGTCGTGCAGGTCGATCTCGCCGGTGTAGTGGACCGCGCGCGGCAGCCAGAGCTGACGATACCTGTCGCGCGCCCGCGGCAGGCCGGGGGCCAGCGCCTGCGATGCGGCGAAATGCACCAGCTCGTTGCGCGTCGCCACCACCAGGCGGCCGGGCGCGGCGGCCAGCGTCATCGGCTTGTCGAACGCCCGCGCCAGCAGCGCCACGCCGCCATTGTCGGGGGAGGCGAGCAGCACCATCCCGGCATGGTAGCTGGCCAGCGCCAGGGAGCAGTTGAGCGACGCCAGGATGGCCGGCAACTCGCCTTCGACGCGCACGTCGAGCTGGTTCGATGGTCGTACCGGACTGGTCACGGCAGCTGCCCCCTTCTGGTGCGCAAGGCGCCGGGCCGGCCGGCGCCGCACGCGCCTGCCGTCCGGGACGGGGCTTTCTTTCAAGGGAACATTAAGACGGCATGAAGAAACCCGGCGCGCCGCGTCTGGGGCAGGCCCTACCCCCGCGCCGCCAGCACGACACCACCCAGCGTGAGGACCAGGGCGGCGGCGTGGCGCCAGCCCAGGGGTTCGCCCAGCAGCAGCCCGCTCGACAGCACGCCGATCACCGGGACCATCAGGTTGCCGGTGGCGGCGAGCCCGGCCGGCAGCACGCGCAGGGCGCGGAACCAGGCGAGGTAGGCGACGCATTGCGCGATGATGCCGAGGTAGAACAGGCAGAACCAGCCGGTCGGCGTCACGCGCGAGAGGTCGAGCGTTTCGAACGAGAATGCGATCACCCAGACCGGCAGCGTGCCGAAGATGATCTGCCAAGCGACCATGGGCACCGGCGGCATCTGCACCGGGAAGCGCTTGGTCAGCACCGCGCCGGTGGCGAACATCAGCGCGGTGCCGAGGATCGCGGCCACGCCGGGCAGCTTGGCCCATAATGTGGCGAGGCCGGTATCGGCGACGGTTCCGGCCATCAGCAGCGTGACGCCCGACAGGCCAAGCACCAGGCCGCCGATCCGCCGCGGGGTGGGGCGCTCGCCGAGCATCGGCCAGGCGAGCACGGTGGCCCAGACCGGCATGGTGTAGGCGATGATCGCGGCCTCGGCGGCATCCAGCCAGAACAGCGACAGCGGGGCGACCACGCTCCAGGCGCCGATGTTCAGCGTGCCGAACAGGAACAGCCTTCCCCACTGGCCGCGCCGTGGCAGCAGGCGGTCGCGCTGCACGAGCGCGATGGCCAGCAGCAGCGAAACCGCCGCGATCGCCGCGAAGATGCGCACGGTGTAGGGCGGCCAGTCGGCCATCAGCGCCTTCATCACCGGCCAGTTCAGGCCCCAGGCGAAGGCGGTGATGCCGAGGTAGGCGAAGCCGCCCATCGTGCCGGCTGGTCGTGCAACGATGCTCATCGGCCTATGGGTGCTGTGCAAAGGAAAGGATCTTCTTTTTCTGAAGAAAAAGAAGCAAAAAGACTTTTGTCCATTTCATGCCGAGCCTTTCCATCATGCGCCCGATCTGAACGGATGAAAGTTTTTTGGTTCTTTTTTTCAAAAAAGAACATGCTTTCTTACGCGGGGTCGTATTTCCTGCAGAACGCCTCGGCCGACATGGCCCGGAAATCGGCCATGCCCTCGCGCAGCGCATCGTGCGTCCAGTCCCACCAGGCGATGCGCTCCAGGGCGGCGATGATCTCCGGGGCGAAGCGGTGGCGCAGCACGCGGCCGGGCACGCCGACGACGATGGCGTAGGGCGGCACGTCCTTCGAGACGACGGCGCCGGCGCCGATCGCCGCCCCGTTGCCGACGCTGACGCCGGGCAGCAGGATCGCGCCGTGGCCGATCCAGACGTCGTGGCCCAGGGTGACGTGGTGGTCGCGGCGCCACTGGAAGAAATCGGCATCGTCGGCACCCAGGCCATAGGCGCTGGAGCGGTAGGTGAAGTGGTTCAGCGCCACGCGCTCCAGCGGGTGGTTGCCGGGGTTGATGCGGGTGTGCGCGGCGATGGAGCAGAATTTCCCGACGGTGGCGTAGATGATGTCGGCGTCATTCACGATGTAGCTGTAGTCGCCGAAGCTGCACTCGCTCACCTTGGTGCGCGCGCCGACCTCGCAGAAGGCGCCGAAGGTGGAATCGCGCACCTGGGCGGTGGGGTGGATCATCGGTTCGCGGCCCAGGTGTTTGGCGGCGGTGGCGGGGTCCTGATACATGCGGGGTTCCTGGGCGAGGGCGTGTTGCCCCAGTTTGCCCGCGCAAGGGCGGAGTGGCGAGATGACGGAACTGCAGGGGCGGGTGGCGCTGGTGACAGGCGCGAGCCGGGGCATCGGCGCCGCGACGGCGGTGGAGCTGGCGAAGCTCGGCGCGCATGTCGTCCTGCTGGCGCGCACCCAGGGCGGGCTGGAGGCGACCGACGACGCGATCCGCGCCGTGGGCGGCACCGCCACGCTGCTGCCGATCGACCTGCGCGAAGGGGACAAGCTCGACATGCTCGGCCCCAGCCTGCACGAGCGGTTCCGCCGGCTGGACATCCTTGTCTCCAACGCCGCGATGATGGGCCGGGTGACGCCCGCGCCGCATATCGACATGCGCGACTGGGATGCGGCGATGGCGGTGAACGCGACGGCAGCGCTGCGGCTGATGCGCAGCTGCGGGCCGCTGCTGCTGGCGGCGCCGGAGGGGCGGGCGCTGTTCCTGAGCAGCCGCATCGTGCTGCGCCCGACCGCCTATTTCGGCATCTACGGCGCCACCAAGGCAGCACACCACCACCTGGTGATGGCCTGGGCGGAGGAGACGCGCAGCAGCAACCTGCGGGTGAACCTGGTCGATCCCGGCGCGGTGGCCACCGACATCCGCACCGGCGCCTTCCCCGGCGAGGACCGCAGCGCCATGCCCCGTCCGGCGGACGTGGCGCCGGCGATCGCGGCCCTGTGCCTGCCGGGCGAGACGCGGCACGGGGAGATGATCCGGGTCAGCCCGATCGCCACCTAACGGACGGATACGGATTGTTGCCGCGCCGGCGCGCGCTATGATGGCCGCCTATCGACCACAAGGAACCTGGCCATGACCACGGCACTCCGGCTGCGCGGCGCGGCCCTTCTTCTCGGCCTGCTCGCCCCCCTGCCGGCGCTGGCCCAGCCGGCCGCCTCACCCTCCGAGACGGGGGCGCAGGCGATCGCCCAGGCGGTGCGCGACTGGCTGGCGCAGCAGACGGCCAATGCGCTGGACCTGTCGGCGCTGGCGCTGAAGGTGGTGGCGGACGGGGATACCTACCGGCTGGAGGTGCCGTTCGGCGGCAGCTACTTCGACCAGGACCTGAAAGTGGACGACGCCGCGCTGGCCGCCACGATCCGCCCGCTGGAGGGTGGGCGCTGGGAGATCGTGAACGCCGCCATGCCGCCGCGCCTGCGCGCCGAGGTGCGCAGCCGCAAGGACAACAGCACCGCGACCCTGACCGTGGCGATCGACAGCCAGGAAACCACCGGCACGCTGGACCCGTCGCTGGCCGGGCCGTCGCGCTACACCATCGCGGTGGACGGGTATTCCACGGCGCTGGAGTCGGCGGCCGGGGCGCAAAGCTCGCGCATCGGCAAGCTGGTCGGGCGCGCGGAATGGACGCCGACCTCCCCCGGGCGGATGACGATCCAGGGCGACAGCACGATGCAGGACTACACCTCCATCTCGCCGTTGCCGGGAGGCCAGCAGGCCAAGGTGACGATCGGGCGCATCGACGGGGCGACGCGGCTCGAGAATTTCGACATGTCCGGCTTCGGCGCGCTGCTGCGCACCGCCTTCGAGCTGGGGGCGAGCGCGAAGGAAGGAAAAGCGGCGGACAAGGCGGCCGGCGCCGCGCTGGCCCGGACGCTGCTGGTCCAGGTGGCCGGCATGCTCGACGCGATGGAGAGCGAATACACCTACAGCGACGTGCGGGTGGAGGGCGGCGCGCTGTTCTCCGGCAGCCTGCGCCACTTCGGCATGGGGCTTGCGGTCGGCGCGCCGGACGGCAAGGCCGATGTGAAGCTGCGCCTGGCGCTGGAGGGGCTGGACACGCCGCTGATCCCGCCCGGGCCGTGGCTGGAGTTCATCCCGCACAAGCTGACGCTGACCCCGCGCGTGGGCGGCGTGCCGAAGGACGTGGTGATGGCGCTGCTGCACCGCGCGATCGAGACCGACGGCAAGGGCATGGCCGGCGAGGCGATGGCCGCGCTGGCCGCCAACCCGGTGTCGCTGGGGATCGGCGACCTGCTGATCGACCTCGGCCCGATGCGGCTGAAGGGCGAGGGCAGCCTGGAGGTGACGAGCCTGGAGGAGGCGAGCGGGGAAGCGGAGCTGCGCGCCACCGGCTTCGATGCGCTGATCCGCCGCGCCAACGCGGTGCCGGAACTGAAGATGGCCGCCCCGGTGCTGATCTTCCTGAAGGGCATCGCGGTGCAGGAAGGCACCGAGACGGTGTGGCGCATCAGCTATGCCGACCGCAAGGTGATGGTGAACGATACCGACCTGTCGGATTTGATGCCGTCGCGGTGAGGATGCTCGACTAGCGGCGGCCCGACCGCGGGACGCCGCCTAGCGGCGGCGGGATCGCACCGGCAACAGCGCCGGCACCAGTCCTGGCCCTGGCACCGGGATCCGGCGGCCGCCGCGCGGCTCGGGCGGGTCCTCGTGCGCCAGCAGCATCACCGCCGCGCCGATCTGCACGCTGGCGAAGGTGAGGCCGCAGAAGAACCACAGCAGCAGCGCGGGCAGCGGATGGCTCTCGGCCCCGCGCAGCAGGGCGGCGAGGCCGTTGGCGTCGGTGCTCATGAGCAGCGCCACGAACACGGCGGAGATGCCGAAGCCGATGGCGGTGTGGAGCAGCACGAAGCGGACGAGCTGGGGCATGGTCATGGCTCCCGGGAGGATGCCGCATCAACGCGGGGCTGGCCAGAGCGATCCATGAGGACGGTCAGGGCTTCTTGTTCGCCTGTTCGGCCTCCAGCTCGGCGATGGCGGCGGCGAGGGCGGGTTCCCAGGGGAAGACGGGGTCGCGCGCAGGATCGTAGGGCGGCAGGTCGGGGAGCGGGGCGCCGAGGCGGTTCAGCAGAGCGGCGGCGCGGGTGAGTTCGAAGCGGTGGACATAAGGCTCGCCATCGGCCCAGGCCCAGCGATAGGCCTCGGTGGCGTGGTGGATGGCGGCCTTGGTGTTGCCGATGGCGGCGTGGAGTTCCGCCAGGGCTTCGTGGTTGGGCTTCGGCAGGACGGCGAGGCGGGCGGCCTCGGCTTCGGGGTTCGGTAGGCGGCCGGCGCGGTGGCGGGCGAGGGCGAGCCAGGATTCGGCGTCGGCGTCGAGCTGGCGGACTTCGCGGGCCATGGCGACGGCTTCTTCCAGGCAGGCCTGGGCGAGGGCGGGTTCGCCGCGGTCGAGGTGCCAGCGGCCGCGGAGGTTGTGGAGGCGGCGCAGGGCGATGCGGTTGCGGCCCGCGCTGGCCGTGGCGGTGGCGGCGTCCAGGGTGGCGGCGGTGAGGCGGCCCTGGCAGAAATCGGCGTGGGCGTAGTGGTAATCGGTGTCGCCGGGGCGGTAGGCGTAGCGTGGCCAGTCGCGCCCCATCGCGTCCAATTCGCCGCGCAGCCGTGCCGCTTCGGCGTGGTGGCCGGCGTCGGAGGCATGTCTGAACAGGTCGAGCGTCCTGGCAAACACCCGGATGTCGTCGCCGCCCAGTCGAGCGACCTGCCATGCCTGCTGGGTCAGCGCGGTAGCCTTGGCCGGGCGGTTGGTGTCCCCAAGAATGTAGGTGAAGTTCCCAAGGGCGTTGGCGACCTCTCCCCATTCGCGGCGGGCAAGAGCAATCTCCACAGTCGCGCCATGGGATTGCCCCGCCGCCGCTAAGGCACCGGCGTCCCGCAGGGCCAGGGCAACGTCGTTGAGCACATAACCCTGGTAACTGGACGCCAAATCGGTCGGCGGCATGTGCCAGCCGGCGGGGAAGAGCGGGCGCAGCAGGGACAGGGTATCGTGGGCGGCCTCCAGGTTGAAGATCAGCGCCCACGCCAGATCGCCCATGTAGGCCGCGACCGCCTCCTCCCGCCGCCCCAGGGCGAGCAGGGTGCGAACCACCTGCATACCAGGTTCCACATCGGCCAGGGTCTGCGCCTCCTCGTAGGGGTTGTGCGGCAGGCTGATGAAATGGTCGATCACGCGCTCGCCGGTCGCGTCGCGATCCTCCTTGGCGAGGCGGGCGAGGGCGAGGCTGCGGACGACGGGGTGGAGGTCGTATTCGTCGGCCTCGAAGAACAGCAGGCCGCGGCGTTCGAGGTCGTCCACGGCCTCGGAGAGGTCGGTCACCTCCTTGCAGAGGGCTTCCAGCGTCTGCCAGTCGGCAGCGCCGGCGAGGAGGGAGAGGGCGGCGAGGATGCGCTGGCCGCTGGCGGGCACCTCGGCCAGGGCGGTGGCGACGATGTGGTTCTGGCGCTGGCGCAGGTCGAGGGCGGCGAGGTTCAGGGCGGCGCCGCCCTGGGGGTGGGGCAGCCAGGCATCGAAGTGGCCGCGGGTTCGTCCGGGGCGGTTGATCAGGCCGGCGAGCGCGCCGATGACCAGCGGGTGGCAGCCGCAGGACTCCTGCAGGAACCGCTGCATCCCCGCTCCATCGCCGTCGATCTTGAAGCTGCGCAGGAGTTGTTCCGCCTCGGCCGGGCGCAGGCCGGGCAGCGGCTCGATGCGCGCGCCGGGGAGGGGCTGGCGGGCGGAGTTGAGCAGGGCGGTGGGGACCAGGCGAGAGGTGAGCAGCAGCTTCGAGGGGGCGGCGGCGGCCAGGTCGCGCAGCAGGTCGGCATCGGCGGTGCGGATGGTGGCGCAGGGGTCGGTGCCGCTGGTGGCGCTGGCGGCCATGCTGTCCGCCTCCTCGTCGCGCATCTGGGCGGCGTCGTGGCGGTGGTAGGAGGCGAGCAGGCGTTCGGCGCCGTCGAGCACGAACAGGAACGGGCGGGCGCGCAGGTGGGCGAGGAGTTCGGCGGCCTGTTCCTGCATCGGCGCCGGCGGCAGGTCGGTGGGGCGGCGGGCGGTGACGTAGGCCAGGGCGTGGGTGACGAAGGCGGCCATGGTGGCGCCGCGCTCGTAGAACGAGAACCAGAAGCGGCCGGCCCAGGGCTTGGCGGCCTGCTGTTCCAGCCAGTGCCAGGCCAGCGCGCTCTTGCCCATGCCGCCGATGGCGTGGAGCAGGAAGAGCGGATCGGGGTTGGCGGGGGTGGACCAGTCATCCAGCGTGTCGAGCTGGGCGAGGCGGCCGATGAAGCGCTGGCGGCCGCGATAGGGCGGGTCGGCGCGCAGGGCGGGGGGTTGGCGGGTGGGAGTGGGGCGGCGGGGGTGGACGTGGATGCGGCGGGGTTGGGCGTTGAAGGCCGCAGCTCGTCGCGCAGTTCGGCCAGGGCCTGGGTGACCTTGGCGCGGAAGTCGGCGACGCTGGTGAAATTGTCCCATACGCGATGCACGCCTCCGGCGACCATCTCCTTGGCGCGCTCGCGGAAGGCTTCGAGCTTCTTGCGGTTGTCGGGATCGAGCTCGATGTCGTCCTCGGTCAGGCCCTCGTGGTTCGGGGGCATGATGAAGAGCAGCAGCCGGCAGCCTTTCTCGACCGCCTTGTCGAATTCCAGCTCGGTGATGGAAAGCTTGTCGGGGTTGCGCGGATCGGTAGGGGTCTGGCCGTAGCGGCGGCTGATCATCAGCACCACGGCCTTGGCTTCCCGGACCATGGCGTAGGAGGAGGTGATGACGTCGGTCGGCTTGGCGGTGTCGTTCTCCATGCCGATGGGGAAGAAGCGGGCACGCAGCGTGGCCTCGCGCAGGGCGGCGCGATGGTCCTTCAGGTCGCGGAAGGTGCTGGAGGCCATCACTCCCAGGTAGCGGGCGGCATCGTCGGTCATGCGGCGGGTCCGTCGGCGGTTCTGGCCTGCGCAACAGTTCCATACCTTGGTGGAAAGAACCACTGAGGACTCACGTCCTAAAGGCGTTGACTCGCGTCGCGAATGTGGGAATCAATGCGGAACAAATCATGAACAAGTTCCCATGGATCTCCGCCCCGCCACCCCTGCCCCGCCGCCTCCCGGCCTTGTCGCACAGTTGCGGCGGCACGGGGGAGGGGTGGGGGAGCGCGCGGCGGCGGCCGGGATCGGGATGGGGGTGGCGATCGGAGCTTCCCTCGGCGGCCCCCTGGCCATCGGCGCGCTGCACGAGATCGGGCCGGAGGATGGGGCGGAGGTGCAGCACGGCGCCGTGGTCGCGGCCTTCGCGGCGCTGCTGCTGCGGCGGCTGCCGGGCGGGTTGCCGTGGCTGTGGGTCGCGGGGCGGGAGGACCTTCATGCGCCGGGGCTGCTGGCGCTCGGGCTCGACCCGGGGCGGCTGGTGCTGGCCTGCGCGCGCGACGACGCCACGGTGCTGGCGGCGATGGAGGCCGGGCTGCGCGGCGGGGGGTTCGGCGCCGTGGTGGGGGAGGCGGGGCGCCTCTCCCGCGTCGCCGGGCGGCGGTTGCAGCTCGCCTGCCTGCGCCATGGGCGGATGGGGCTGCTGCTGCATCGCTGGCCGTACGGGAAGCCGGGCCAGTTGCGCGAGGAGCAGACGGCCGCCGTGACGCGGTGGCGGATCGGGCCAATGCCTAGCGCAGAGGTTGCCAGTGCGGGGGCCTTCGCGCCGCCGCGTTGGCGCCTGGCGCTGCTGCATGCGCGCGGCGGGGTGCCGGGGGAGTGGATTGTGGAAGCGGGAGAACGAGATGCGGCGGATCCTGTCCGTGTGGTTGCCGAACTGGCCGATCCTGCGGCTGCGGCGCAGCGGCGCGGCCTCGGCTGATGCGCCGGCGGCCACCGTGATGGCCGAGCGCGGGCAGCGGCGGCTGGCCTGCGTGTGCCCGGTGGCGGCCGAGGCCGGGTTGCGCGTGGGCCAGGCGCTGGCCGAGGCGCGCGCGCTGGTGCCGGAGCTGGAGGTGCACGAGGCGACGCCCGGAGAGGATGCGGCCGCCCTGGGCCGGCTGGCGGAATGGGCGACGCGGTTCACGCCGCTGGCAGCCGCCGATGCGCCGGAGGGGCTGTGGCTGGATATTTCCGGCTGCGCGCATCTGCATGGGAGCGAGGCGGCGCTGTGCGAGGCGATCGCGCGGCGGTTGGCCGAGGTGGGGCTGCCGGCGCGGCTCGCGGTGGCGGATGCCTCGGGGGCCGCGTGGGCGCTGGCGCGGTTCGCCACCGGGGCGCAGGTGTGCGTGCTGCCACGAGGACAGGAGCGGGCGGCGCTGGAAGGGCTGCCAGTCGGGTTGCTGCGGCTGGACGACCGCAGCGTGGCGGCATTGCGGCGGGTGGGGGTGCGGACCATCGGGGCACTCGCCCGGCTGCCGCGGGCCGAGGTGGCGGCGCGGTTCGGGCCGTTGCCGGCGCTGCGGCTGGAGCAGGCGCTCGCCCAGGCCGAGGAGGCGATCGCCTGGCCGATGCCGGCGCGGCCCTGGGAGGAGGTGCGCCGCTTCGCCGAGCCGATCGCCACCGCCGAGGACCTCGCCCGCGCGCTGGCCTGGCTGGCCGGGCGGCTGGCACGGAGGCTGGAGCGCGAGGGGCTGGGCGCGCGGCGCTTCGTGGCGCGGTTCCTGCGGGTGGATGGCGGGGTGCCGGTGATCGGGGTGGCGACCGCGCGGCCGGTGCGCGAGGCCGCCTATGTGCTGAAGCTGCTGGCCGGCAAGCTGGAAACCGTCGATCCCGGCTTCGGGGTGGAGATGGTGGCGCTGGAGGCCGAGGCGCTGGGGCCGCTTTCGGCGCAACAGGCGGCGCTGCCAGGGGGGCAAGACGGCGCGCCCGATGCCAGCGCCGACCTGGCCGCGACGCTCGATACGCTGATCGCGCGGCTCGGCGAGGGCGCGCTGTGGCGGCCGGTGCCGCTGGGCAGCCATGTGCCGGAACGCGCCGTGGGCCGGGCCGGGCCGATGACCGCCGTCGCCTGGCCGGCCCAGCTGCCCGACCGGCCGCTGCGGCTGTTCACGCCGCCCGAGCCGATCGAGGCGACCGCCCCGGTGCCGGACGACCCGCCGCTGCTGTTCCGCTGGCGCGGGCGGGTGCATCGCATCCGCGCCGCCTCGGGGCCGGAGCGGATTGCGGCGGAATGGTGGCGGCGCACGCCCGACCCGACCCGGCCGCTGCACGATTTCGTCCGCGACTACTACCGGGTGGAGGACCAGCAGGGCGGGCGGTTCTGGGTGTTCCGGGTAGGGCTCACGGGGGTGCCACGGTGGTTTGTGCATGGGGTGTTCGGGTAAGAAAGATGTTCTTTTTTGAAAAAAAGACTCTTGACTGCCTTCGCCGAGCTCGTCTGCGCCACGCCGTTCTCCTTCCTGGAGGGGGCGAGCCATGCCGAGGAGCTGGTGGAGCAGGCGCATGCGCTGGGCCTGGCGGCGCTGGGCGTGGCGGACCGGAACACCGTGGCCGGCGTGGTGCGGGCGCACGAGGCGGCGCGGAAGGCCGGCATCAGGCTGCTGGTCGGCGCGCGGCTCGCCTTCGTGGACGGCACGCCGGAGGTGGTGGCCTATCCCACCGACCGCGCCGCCTGGGGGCGGCTGACGACGCTGCTGACGCTGGGCAAGCGGCGGGCGAAGAAGGGGGAATGCATCCTCACCCGCGCCGATCTCGCGGCGCATTGCGCGGGGATGGTGGGCATCGCCATGGGCGGCGAGGCGGCGGCGCTGCACGATCTGCGCGACATGTTCGGCCGGCGCGTGTGGCTGGCCGCACGGCGCGACCATGCGGCGGACGATGCGCGGCGCCTGGCGGCGCTGGCGGAGACGGGGCGGCTGGTGCGCATGCCTCTGGTGGCGACCAACGACGTGCTGTTCCACCACCCCGCGCGCAAGATGCTGGCCGATGTGATGGCGTGCATCCGGCTGGGCACCACCATCGAGAAGGCGGGGCTCGCTTTGGCGCCGCATGCCGAGCGGCATTTGAAGCCGGCGCAGGAGACCGCGCGGCTGTTCCGGCAGTATCCGGCGGCGGTGGCGGCGAGCCTGGAGATCGTGGCGCAGGTGGGGTTCTCGCTCGACCAGCTCGCCTACGAGTATCCCGACGAGCCGGTGCCGCCGGGGCGCACGGCGGACGAGCACCTGGCGGTGCTCACCTGGGAAGGCGCGGCGCAGAGGTATCCCGGCGGCGTGCCGGAGCGGGTGCGCGCGACGATCGCCAAGGAACTCGCGATGATCGCGCGGCTATCCTACGCGCGGTATTTCCTGACGGTGCACGACATCGTGGTGTTCGCGCGCGGGCGGGGGATTCTGTGCCAGGGGCGCGGCTCGGCGGCGAATTCGGCGGTGTGCTTCGCGCTGGGGATCACCGCCGTGGACCCCACCGAGATCGACCTGCTGTTCGAGCGCTTCGTCAGCGCGGAGCGGCGCGAGCCGCCGGATATCGATGTCGACTTCGAGCATGAGCGGCGCGAGGAGGTGATCCAGTATCTCTATGCGCGCTATGGCCACGACCGGGCGGCGATTGCGGCCACCGTCATCCACTACCGGCCGAAGATGGCGATCCGCGAGGTCGGGCGGGTGATGGGGCTGTCGGAGGACACCACCGGCATCCTCTCGTCGCAGAGCTGGGGCAGCCGGTCGGGCGCGGGGGAATTGTGGTCGCCGGAGCGGCTGGCCGAGGTGGGGCTGGATGGGGAAAGCCTGGCGCTGGCCCGCACGCTGCAGCTGGCGCGCGAGCTGATCGGGTTTCCGCGCCATTTGTCCCAGCATGTCGGCGGCTTCGTGCTGACGCGCGGGCCGCTTATCGAGACGGTGCCGATCGGGCCCGCGGCGATGGACGACCGGTATTTCATCGAGTGGGACAAGGACGACATCGACACGCTGGGCATCATGAAGGTGGATGTGCTGGCGCTGGGGATGCTCACCTGCATCCGCAAGGCGTTCGCCCTGCTGCGCGCGCGCGGCTTCCCGATCACCGACCTGGCCGACGTGCCGCGCGAGGATGCCGCCACCTACCGCATGCTGTGCCGCGGCGACTCAGTCGGCGTGTTCCAGGTGGAGAGCCGGGCGCAGATGAACATGCTGCCGCGCCTGCGCCCGGCGAAGTTCTACGACCTTGTGATCGAGGTGGCGATCGTGCGGCCGGGGCCGATCCAGGGCGACATGGTGCATCCCTACCTCCGCCGGCGGCAGGGCAAGGAGCGGGTGCATTTCCCCTCGCCCGACCCGGCGCACGGCCCGGCGGACGAGCTGGAGCGGGTGCTGGGCAAGACGCTGGGCGTGCCGCTGTTCCAGGAGCAGGCGATGCGCATCGCCATCGAGGCGGCGAAGTTCACGCCGGAGGAGGCGAACGCGCTGCGCCGGGCGATGGCGACGTTCCGCCATGTCGGCACCATCAACACCTTCTTCGGCAAGATGGTCGACGGCATGGCGGCGCGCGGCTACGAGCGGGATTTCGCCGAGCGCTGCTTCCGCCAGATCGAGGGGTTCGGCACCTATGGCTTCCCCGAAAGCCATGCGGCGAGCTTCGCGCAGCTGGTCTACGTGTCGGCCTGGCTGAAATGCCACCACCCGGCGGCCTTCGCATGCGCGCTGCTGAACGCGCAGCCGATGGGGTTCTACGCCCCGGCGCAGATCGTGCGCGATGCGCGCGAGCATGGGGTGGCGGTGCGGGGGATCGATGTTCAAGTGTCGAGGTGGGATTGCACAGTGGAGGAAGGCCAGGGGCTCTGCCCCTGGACCCCGCTGG